>CALMJL010000109.1 GCA_937864425.1 uncultured Candidatus Planktophila sp. | reverse complement strand
GGCAACGAATACGCTGAAGATTTGACCTCAGGTGATGCAATTGCCGTGATTGGTTGGTCCGGCGATATGTTTATTCTCAAATCAGAGAATAAAGGCAAGTTTGACTTCGCAATCCCAGAATCTGGCGGAACAATTTCTGGTGACAACATGATGATTCCATCAACTGTCACAGCAGAAGCCAAAGCCAATACCGAAAAACTCATTAACTATTACTACGACCCAGCTGTTGCAGCTGAAGTAGCGGCTTACGTGAACTATGTCTGCCCGGTCAAGGGTGCTCAGGCTGAGATGGAAAAGATTGATGCAGATTTAGCAAAGAGTGAATTTATCTTCCCTTCACAGAAGACTCTGGCAAACCTCAGTGTTTTCCGTTCACTCACACCTGCAGAAGAAACCACTTGGACCGAAGCTTTCCAGAAGGCCGCCGGTAACTAGTGGCAGATGTAGCGAGCTCTGCACGAGGAGATCTCAAACTTCTCAATATCACCAAAACTTATGGTGATTTCAATGCAGTGAATGATTTAACGCTTACCATTCCTGAAGGTTCATTCTTTGCACTACTTGGACCTTCAGGATGTGGCAAGACAACTACGCTACGAATGATTGCTGGACTTGAAGAACCTACACACGGAACGATTTCACTTGGCTCAACAGAGATCACACATACCAAGCCTTATCAACGCCCAATCAATACAGTTTTCCAAAATTATGCGCTCTTTCCGCACCTGACTATTTTTGAAAACATTGCTTTTGGCCTACGTCGGCGTGGAATCAAAGATGTAGATGACCAAGTAAATAAGGCGCTTGCACTTGTCGAGCTTCCGCATCTTGCGCAACGCAAGCCAACTCAACTCTCTGGTGGACAACAGCAACGTATTGCTCTGGCACGCGCAATCGTGAACAGACCCGCACTTCTTCTCCTAGACGAACCGCTTGGTGCGCTAGACCTTAAATTGCGCCGCCAAATGCAGATTGAATTGAAATGGATTCAAAAAGAAGTAGGACTTACCTTCGTGCACGTCACTCACGATCAAGAAGAGGCCATGACAATGGCTGACACCATCGCTGTGATGAATGAAGGAGAAATCGAGCAGATGGGTTCTCCTGCAGAGCTCTATGACAATCCAAAGACAGCATTCGTAGCTAACTTTCTGGGTCAGTCCAATCTCATCAAAGGAACCATTACAGGTAATGATGGCGACAAACTTGTAGCTGATGTATTTGGACAGAAAATTTCTCTTCCTAAAAATCGCTCTCATGCCGTTGATAACTCAATTTATGCAGGCATACGTCCTGAAAAATTTAGGATTTCTCGAGTTGAAACTTCAGTCTCAGGAAATATTCTGACTGGTGGAAAGATTGAGGATGTTTCCTATATTGGAGTTTCTACGCAATACCAAGTTGCGATGCCTTGGGGGCAAGAGCTCATGGTTTTTGAGCAAAATGATGACGGAGTTGCTCCCTTTAACGTTGGCGAAAGTGTGAATATTTCTTGGGAACCAATCTTTACCTTTGGTCTTCGCGGCGATGAAGATGCAGAGGCTGGAACTGAAGTAAATCCAGACGAAGAGCCAGATAGCGAATGAAAAAGGTAAGAACTCCCTATCTCCTGTTACTTCCAGGAATGGGATTCCTACTTATCTTCTTTATCATCCCCATCTTTAATCTTGCACAGACATCGACTCAAACTGCATTAGGTGGGGGAGATACTGGCCAATATGAGCAAACATTTCGATTCGCTAATTATGTCGATGCATTTGTCGAAAACCGCGAACAATTTGCCCGATCATTTGTCTACGCCATCATTGCTACAGCACTAGCCCTCCTTATTGCATACCCATTGGCATATGCAATCGCCTTTAAAGGTGGACGTTTAAAGAATGTGATGCTCGTTTTAGTGGTGGCGCCATTCTTTACCTCTTTTTTGCTGCGTACCATTGCGTGGAAACAAATTCTTGGAGAAGAAGGTTTCGTTGTTCCGCCTCTTCGGGCACTCGGAATCATTTCTCAAAGTACGACCCTTACTTCTAGTTCTATTGCTGTTGTTGCAGGTATGACTTACAACTTTCTCCCCTTTATGACTTTGCCTCTTTATGCCTCTATTGATCGCATTGATCCACGCACACTAGAAGCATCAGGCGACCTTTATGCCAATGGATTTACAACATTTCGAAAAGTAACCTTGCCACTTTCAATGCCAGGAGTCGTTGCTGGAACTTTGCTTACCTTTATTCCTGCAGCAGGCGATTATGTGAATGCAGCAATTCTCGGCAGCCCACAAACAAAAATGCTGGGAAATGTTATTGAATCTCGCTATTTCAGAATCGTTGATTACCCAACAGCGGCAGCGCTCTCATTCACGCTCATGGCTGCGATTTTGATCCTCGTCACCATATACGTGCGGCGAGCTGGAACTGAGGAATTGGTATGAGAAAGGTTTCTCGTTGGTTTGGGCGAAACCTGATTCGCATTTATGCTGTTGTCGCCTTCACATACCTCTTCATTCCAGTTGCTTACACCTTTGCCTTCTCATTTAATGATTCAAGAAAAAGTAACTTAGTGTGGCAAGGCTTTACCTTTGCAAACTGGCAAAATCCTTGTGGTGCACCGGAAGTCTGCAGCGCACTCGGAAATTCAATCAAGATTGGTTTTCTAGCCACCTTCTTTTCGACCATTTTGGGAACCATGATTGCTTTTGCAATCGGCCGTTATAACTTTAAAGGTCGCTCAACAACCAACTTATTGATATTTCTTCCCATGGCAACTCCCGAAATCGTGCTCGGAGCATCGCTACTCTCACTCTTTCTGGTATTTCAAATCAATCCTGGCTTTTGGCCAACAGTCATTGCACACGTTCTTTTCTGCGTATCGTTTGTCGTGGTGACTGTCAAAGCACGCATTGCAAGTTTGGATCCGAGACTCGAGCAAGCAGCTATGGATCTTTATGCTGATGAGCGCGAAACTTTCCGACGCGTCACATTGCCACTCGTGGCACCAGGTATTGCTGCAGCAGCTCTGCTTGCCTTCAGTCTCTCCTTTGATGATTTCATCATTACAAATTTCAACTCTGGAACCATGACGACTTTTCCAAAGTTTGTTTACACCGCTGCTGCACGAGGAATTCCAGCCCAAGCCAATGTCATTGGTTCAGCTATGTTCTTCTTAGCGCTTGCGATTGTCATTATTGGTCAAGTCGTAGGACGCAAACGCAAGGTTTCATGAAGCGCGAACTCATCATCCTGGGTTCGACTGG
>CALMJL010000108.1 GCA_937864425.1 uncultured Candidatus Planktophila sp. | reverse complement strand
TTCGGTCCAACCTTTTGCAGGATGGTCGGCGTTGTAGGTGCGACGGTCTTAACAAATCGTTAGGACATTAACCGAGCGGGTTTATTACGCAGCGCGTAAAAACCCAAGAAGGAGCGTGCCGTCATGGCAGTTGTAACAATGCGCGAACTCCTCGACAGCGGTGTTCACTTCGGACACCAAACTCGTCGCTGGAACCCAAAGATGAAGCGTTTTATTTTCACCGAACGCAATGGCATCTACATCATCGACATCCAACAGTCACTAGCACTCATCGATTCTGCTTACGCATTCGTGAAGGATGTTGTGGCAAAAGGTGGACATATTCTCTTTGTTGGAACAAAGAAGCAGGCACACAAGCCAATCATTGATCAAGCAGCTCGCGTTGGAATGCCAACCGTTACTGAGCGCTGGCTAGGTGGAATGCTTACCAACTTCCCAACCGTATATAAGCGAATTCAGCGCCTCAAGGAACTCGAAGCGCTTGAATCAGCAAACGATCTTTTGCTTACCAAGAAAGAACTTCTTGTTCTTCGCCGTGAGCGCGAAAAACTCTTTAAGAACCTCGACGGTATTCGCAACATGACCAAGTTGCCAGCAGCAATTTGGGTTGTCGATACCAAGAAGGAACACCTTGCAGTTGCAGAAGCAAAGAAGCTTGGAATCCCAGTGATTGCAATTCTTGATACCAACTGCGATCCAGATGAAATTGATTACAAGATTCCTGGTAACGATGATGCAATTCGTTCAATCGAGTTATTGACTCGCGTCATTACTGATGCAATTGCAGAAGGACTTAAGTCACGCTCTGCACATGCAGCGCCAGAATCTCCAGCAGCAGAACCACTTGCTGATTGGGAGAAAGAAATCCTGGATCAAGCGACACCAGCAGCACCTGCTGCGGATTCAACTGTGGAGGCATAAGGAAATTGGCTAACTATTCAGCAGATGATGTAAAGCGTCTTCGCGAAGCAACTGCAGCAGGAATGCTCGATTGCAAGAAGGC
>CALMJL010000107.1 GCA_937864425.1 uncultured Candidatus Planktophila sp. | reverse complement strand
GCGTTGCCAAAACCAAAAGCATCTTTAATTTCTGGCATCCAGCGAGGCGGGCGGCCAGTCACAAAATAGATTTCAACTCCCATGGAGCGCGCTTTGGTAAATGCCTTAATAGTGCGCTCTGTGATTGATCCATAATGGGCAACGATGGTTCCATCAAGATCAGAGGCAATCAGTTTGGGGCGGCGCTCTAATTTAGATAATTGACTCACACAATCTCAAATTTCTGCATTCCTAAGAATGGTTGAAGGGCTTTCGGAATATTGACCGACCCATCTGCATTTTGATGGTTTTCAAATATTGCCACAATCATGCGAGGTATCGCTACCAAAGTTCCATTAAGAGTTGCAACGGTCTTAGTTCCATCTGCATCTTTGTAACGAATATTAAGACGACGCGCCTGGAAATCAGTGCAATTCGACGTACTGGTAACTTCTCGATACGCACCTTGAGTTGGAATCCACGCTTCGATATCAAATTTACGATTTGCAGATGATCCTAGATCGCCAGATGCAACGTCGATGACTCGAAATGGAATTTCCATCGCAGTGAGAAAATCTTTCTCCCATTGCAACAACTTCTTATGTTCGGCTTTAGCATCTTCAGGCTTACAGAAAGAGAACATTTCGACTTTATCGAACTGATGAACTCGAATGATTCCACGCGTATCTTTTCCATAGGTTCCTGCCTCACGACGGAAGCAAGATGAATATCCTGCGTAACGAAGTGGCAATTTTTCTACTGGCAAGATTTCATCCATGTGCATAGCTGCAAGTGGTACCTCTGATGTTCCAACTAAATACACATCATCCTTTTCGATGCGATAAACATTTTCAGCTGCTTGACCCAAGAAACCGGTGCCTTCCATAGCAGCTGGATTCACAAGTACTGGTGGAATCACTGGAGAGAAGCCATTTTTAAGTGCGCTCTGCACTGCATAATTAACGAGCGCAAACTCTAGAAGCGCGCCAACGCCAGTGAGGTAGTAAGAACGAGATCCAGCAACTTTGGCACCGCGTTCAGTATCTATCGCACCAAGCAATTTTCCGATTTCTACGTGATCTCGCGGTTCAAATCCTTCTTTGCCAAAATCACGTGGCTGACCAATCTCTTCCAGAGTGACGAAATCCGCCTCGCCGCCAATAGGAGCATCGCTATCGAGCAAATTAGAAAGTTGAAGTAATAACTGACGGGTTTCTTCTTCCACTTTAGCGCGCTCTGCATCTGCAGCTTTTACCTTGTCCGCTAACTCTTTTGCATTCGCTAAAAGAGCAGCTTTTTCATCGCCTTTTGCGCTGCCTACTGATTTAGAGAGAACATTTTGCTCTTGGCGAAGTGTTTCAAATTGAGAGAGCGCTGCACGTTTGCGTTCATCTGCTTCGATAATCAGATCAACTAATTCAACGCTTTCGCCGCGACCTTTTTGAGAAGCACGAACTAAATCAGGATTCTCACGGAGAAATTTAATATCAATCATGCGCGCACCTCTCGTGGATAAGAGCCAAGAAATCTAATGTCATCGCAGATTTCGCGTAGCTCTGCCACAGATTTCTCGACAGGTGTGTCTTTGATATGTCCTTCGACATCAATAATGAAATGGTAGTGACCTAGTTCGCGACCAGTGGGACGCGATTGAATAAAAGTTAAATTAACATCATATTTTGCAAAAACTTGCAGAATTTCAAGAAGCGCGCCTGCATGGTCGATATCGATAAAGACTGCCATTGAAGTCCGATCGTGACCTGTTGGTTCTGGAATCCAACCTGGCTTTTGTGCACAGATAAAACGAGTGACCGCACCCGAGTTATCACCAATATCTGCTTCGCGGATTTCTAAATCATAATGTTCCGCAGCTGCACTTGAGGCAATAGCGGCATCAAGGTCGCCTTTGCTCAACGCTTCAGCGGCAGCAGCAGTAGATGGATAAGGAACGATCTCTGCATGCGGATATTTCTGTGCGATGTAATCACGACATTGAGATTCAGCATGTGGGTGTGTTCCGATGCGTTGTACATTCTGCGTTCCAGGTTTAACCATAAATGCAAAGGTGACTGGCAAAGTTACTTCACCCGAAATGGTCAGCGGGTCGCCAATAGCTAATTCATCAAGAGTGCGCGCAACTACACCTTCTACTGAGTTTTCAATGGGGACTAATGCAAAATCAACTTCGCCATCGCGAACTGCATCAAGGGCCGCCGTCACATTTGCATATGGAGTTTTGATATCAGAGTCACATGTGATCTTTTTGAGTGCTGCCTCAGTAAAGGTGCCAACTGGGCCTAAATAGGCGAATCTTTGGCTTTGCGCAGTGCTCACTACCGAAGGATACCCGAGCGAATAGGCTTACCTTTATGGCCCCCTTCTTCTTCGCAACTGCATCACGTTCTGCGGTTGGTTTAGTGCGAAATGGCAATGAAGATAGTGCGCTGACTTCTGCACGCGTCATCGCAGTTGCAGATGGAATGGGTGGGCATGCAGCAGGCGAAGTTGCATCATCATTGGCAATTTCAAGCCTCGTTGAGTGTGCCAAAGTCTTTATCGCATCAGATCTAGATGAAGATTCAGCAGACGATCTCTTTCTCAATTCCATTCATAATATTGATAAGTCCATAACGGATGCTGTCTCTGAAAATCCACAACTTTCAGGTATGGGAACAACGCTTACTGCTCTCTTTCTGCGCTCAGATGCCGTAGCGCTTCTTCATATTGGTGACTCACGCGCTTACCGATTGCGCGGTAATGATTTAGAACAGTTGAGCGTTGATCACACGGTTATTCAAGAGTTACTCAATCAAGGCTCGATCTCTGAATCTGAAATAGCTACACACCCACAGCGATCGGTTTTGACTCAGGTATTAATGGGTGAAGGTGGAATTGAATTGCCACTTCCAATTTTTGATGTGAAAGATGGAGATCGCTTCTTACTGTGTAGTGATGGATTGTCATCGGTGCTATCCGATAAAGAGATTAAGTCGCTGCTCAAAGGTAAAGATCGCGACGATGCAGTGAATGCCTTGATTGATGCCACTTACATCAATGGTGCACCTGACAATGTCACCATTGTTGTTGCAGATATTGTCGAGTCTTCCCAATCAGATGAATTCATCACGTTGGGGGCTGCCACATGATGAATGCATTATTGGGCGGTCGCTACCAACTCGGTGAAATGATTGGCACTGGTGGCATGGCTGATGTCTACATTGCAAAAGATCAGCGGCTCTCTAGACAAGTGGCAATAAAGATTTTGCGTAGCGATTTAGCGAAAGATCCTGCATTTGTTTCGCGTTTCCGGAAAGAAGCTAAAGCGGCTGCTGGACTTAATCATCCTGCCATTGTTGCTGTCTACGATTCTGGAGAAGAACCAGCGCCATATATTGTGATGGAACTTGTTTCAGGGAAAACTCTGCGCGAATTAATTCATCAGGGTGAGCGATTACCACTATCTCGGGCGCTAGAAATTACTGAAGGAATCCTTGCTGGCCTTGAGTATTCACATCAGAGGCAGATTGTGCATCGCGATATCAAACCTGCCAACGTGATGATCACACATAGTGGCGATGTCAAAGTGATGGATTTTGGAATCGCCCGCGCGATGGATGATTTAGGTGCAACTCTGACCAGTACCTGGAATGTGATTGGCACAGCTCAGTATTTATCTCCCGAGCAAGCAGTGGGCGAAGCTGCAGATTTACGAAGTGACATTTATTCAACTGGATGTTTGCTCTTTGAACTGCTCACTGGAAATCCACCCTTTACCGGTGAGACTCCAGTTTCGATTGCTTATCAACATGCATCAAGCACTGCGCCACTTGTTCGCACGATCAATAAAGATCTTCCTGCAGGTATCGAAATCGTGCTGGCAGTTGCATTAGCGAAAAAACCTGAAGATCGATATCAAAGTGCTCAAGCAATGCTTGAAGATATTGCAAAGGTGCGTGCTGGTGAAGAGATAACAAC
>CALMJL010000106.1 GCA_937864425.1 uncultured Candidatus Planktophila sp. | reverse complement strand
TCAAGCAATTCTTTCTCTGACATCTGACCGTACTTGTCACTAGAAATTCCATCAATAAATTGCACATCATGACCAAGTCTCGCCAAAGCCTTTGCGGTATTTGCAGGCCCTCCGCCAACATGTGGAGTTCTTTCGCCACTTGCATCTGGTATCAAATCAATCAGTACTTCACCACATACCCAGATGCTCACAGGTTCTCTCCCTTACGAGCCAAGAACTCTGTCAATATTTCAACACCCAACATGTGATCCGCAACTTGCTCAAGCCCACTCACAATCAATACTCCTGCAAGTCCACTACCAGCAACATTCAATGCAACTCCACCACCGTGAATTGCATATAACTCTTCTTCCACACCTTTTGATTGATGCCAATCAATTCCGCTTTCTTCTGCCAAAACTCGCTCATGTAAAGTCGAACGTCCTGTCAGATTAACTGCCCGAGCTTTACGACCAATCCACCAATCATTCTCTGGTGTTGATCCAGGAAGGGATGCGTGAAAAACAATCCACTCTTTCATGCGTACTTCGACCGCTATAGGCAGACTTCGAGCCAATCCGATTGACTGCGCTATCGACCCAATCTCAATTGCTTCTGCCTGGCTCAAACTTGAAAGTTCTAGCGCCTTTGCTTCACGCTCTAAATCAGCGCTGCTTAATCCACCTGTGGTAGCCACATGCCTATCTTGCCGTAAGGATTACCTAGAGATAATCACTCAAAGATAGACTCACACCCATGCGTGCTCTCATCACAGGTGGTGCCGGATTTATTGGCTCTCACCTCGCCGATGCACTTATTGCCCGCGGAGATTCGGTCACAATCCTGGACAACATGAGCACTGGCTCAATGGCCAATATCGCCCACCTGCAGGGGAAAATCGAAATCCACGAAGGCGATATCCGAGATAAAGCTCTGGTTGAAAAGTTAATCGAAAACTCTGACACCGTCTTTCATATGGCTGCAGCGCTAGGTGTTAAAAACATTATGGAGCACACCCTTGAATCCATCGATCGAAACTTCAATGGCTCTGAAATTGTTCTCCACGCCGCAACTCAATTCAAAAAGCGCTTAATCATCGCTTCAAC
>CALMJL010000105.1 GCA_937864425.1 uncultured Candidatus Planktophila sp. | reverse complement strand
CTCGAAGATTCCTGCACTCTAGCCCCAACGCTGGCCGGGGCGCGGTTATTTCAGTTCGCCATACAGAGGTTTCTCGCGTAGCCTTGGCTACTTGCAAACCATTTGCATCTAGCCAAGGAGCCCCATGAACGACGTCATCCGTGAAATCCCACGCATTCCCCTGCGCGAACGCCTGACCTCCGATGAGTGGCGCCGTATGGCTCTGATGTTCGGCTTCATCGCTTTCCTGCACATTTCGGGCGCGCTGCTCATGTGGAAGGCAACGACAGGAAACTTTGAGTTATCGGATGGAACTTTATTCGGATGGGGTACTGCAGCGCTTGCCTACACCTTAGGAATGCGACATGCATTCGATGCCGATCACATTAGTGCAATTGATAATACAACTCGAAAGTTGATGTCTGATGGGCAGCGGCCACTCGCAGTGGGATTCTTCTTTTCGCTCGGACATTCATCAGTTGTTGCAGGACTTGCAATACTTCTCAACTTTGGTATTAAGGCGATTGGCTCACAGATTAAAGATGAAAATTCTTCCCTTCATCACTACACCGGATTAATTGGATTAACTGTTTCGGGAACATTCCTTATGCTTATAGCAATTTTCAATTTACTAGTTTTAGGTGGGATTTTGAAAGTCTTTTTCGCAATGCGTCAAGGGTTATATAACGAAGAAGAGCTAGAGAAGCATCTAGATTCGCGTGGAATGTTATGGCGTTTCTTTGGGCCAATTGCACGGAGAATTGATAAGAGCTGGAAGATGTATCCGCTTGGAATTCTCTTCGGTTTGGGATTTGATACCGCAACTGAAATTGGATTACTAGTTCTTGCTGGTTCATCAGTTATCGCCGGTCTTCCTTGGTGGGCGGTTATTTCGTTGCCACTCTTTTTTGCAGCTGGTATGAGTCTTCTAGACACAATTGATGGATCATTTATGAACTTTGCATATGGCTGGGCATTTTCAAAACCAGTCCGCAAGGTTTATTACAACATCATTATTACTGGATTATCTGTGGCTACAGCTCTTTTCATCGGTGGACTTGAAATTTCTCAAGTAATTTCAAACCAACTTAATCTCACAGGGGGATATTGGGACGCAGCCAACTCGCTAGAACTCAATACTGCGGGGTATTACATCGTCGCCGGGTTCGTCATAGTTTGGGCGATTGCACTTCTGTATTGGCGTATCGGAAAAGTTGAAGAACGTTGGCACAACATGGCACACGCTTCCCAAATGGCTCGTGGTGAGAACACCGACCATGTTCGTGCTGGCATTGATTTAGGGCCGATTAAAGACGGCTGGAAGATCGACTAAATCGAATTCGTTCTTGTGCTATTGCTGCGCCAAGAAGTACAACCAATGCACCCACTGGTTCATACCAGGTAATTTTTTCGTTTAAGAAAATTATTCCCACGATAATAGCAACTACTGGAGTCAAATAAGTTACTGAACTTGCTATTGCGCTTCCAGCAAGCTCCATGATTTTGAAGTTCCAGATATAGGCAACTCCACTACCAAATACTCCAAGCGCAATCATCGCCAAAACCGGAGCTAAGCGATACTCATCCTTAGCTATTCCATCAAGGAGAAAGAGTGGAAGAAGTGTCAGTGCAGCTAAAGTTAATTGCAACGAGACAATGGATTCAGATTTAATCTGAAGTGGCATGACAAATCGTCGTGTATAGGGAAATGAAATTCCGTAGCAGGTTACTGCAAAAAGTAGAACAGCAATTGCCCATAAAGGATTGTCGCCTAGACCTTGCCACACTCCCAGAACAATAAGAACTCCAGTAAATCCAAGTAACAAACCAACAAGTTGAGAAACACGGGGTTTCTCTTCTCGATTAACCACCATAATTGCCAAGATTGTCATGAGTGGTGTTACTGCATTAATGATTCCTGCTAAAACCGAAGTTACTTCAGTCTCTGCAAGAGCATAGAAAATCCCAGGAATAACATTGAGCAAAATAGCTACGACCCAGATATGAAATAGCGCTTCACGTGATTTTGGTAGTGAGTGCCCCCGTAAACGGGCAATCAAGAGCAAAGTGGCAGCCCCCAGGGCACAGCGCACAAATGCCACCCCAAATGGAGTCAGAAATTCCAAACCCATCTTGATGAAGATGAAAGAGCAGCCCCACACAAAGCCAAGCGCCAAATAGCTCGGCAACCAGCTTTTCGTTGATTTATTTTGCGATGCACCCTGCACCGAATGAGTCTATCGGTGAAATACTGGTCTCATGATGGATTTAAATTCTCTGCGAGAAATCTTTACATCTGCACTTGCATCAGATTGTTTAGATGCAATGGGCTACGGCAGACAAGTTCTCAATGAAGATATCCATATGCTTTCAGGTGAGGGAGTAATGCTGGGTTACGCATTTCCTGTACAAATTGAAATTGTTGAATCATTTCCTGAAGTTCCCTATGTTGGATTACTTAAAGCACTAGATGCAATTGGCAAGGATCAGGTTTACGTAACACCTACTGGTCGTGCGGGTAAAGCATCGCTCTGGGGAGAGCTTCTTTCAACTGCATGCAACTTTAAAGGCGTGGCCGGTTCGCTAGCCGACGGACCTTCTCGCGATTTAACTCGATGCCGAGCCATGGGATTTAAAATTTTTGGAACAGGATCATTGCCAGTAGATATCAATGGCCGCTATGAAGTTGTTGCTCACAACGTTCCTGGCGTCATTGATGGCGTCTCAATCAAGCCAGGAGATTTAATTGTTGGAGATGTTGATGGGGTAACGGTTGTTCCAACTGAAGCTATTGAGGAAGTCACCAAGCGCGTCATCGATAAGAGCTCAGGTGAGAGCAATTTCCGTAAAGCTGTAAAAGAGGGAATGTCTCCCTCGGCAGCATTTGAAAAATATGGGGTTTTATAAACTCGCTAACTTTGCACGATCAAGTAAGTACTGTGGCTTGTAACCAAAACGCTTAATAAATCGCTCGCTTGAATACGGGGCCATATTTCCTGAAATATCACCACGTATTTCAGTTGTTGGATGAAACTTCTTCATTAATTCCAAAGTTGGTTCAGCTGCCATCGTGTCGGGAGCTGCCAAATTAAAGGTATCCGCACCCTTGAAATCACTCTTCACAATAGCTTCGAGTGCAGCTGCGGCATCACGCAAATCCAAATAACACCATAAAACTTTCGCCACAATTCCCTTGGGGAATCTGTCATCTGGTGGCAAGGAATCTTCATTGCGGGCACGAGCTGCCAATTCGTACGTCTTATCAGGCAGGTTGGTCCACGGAAAACGCATTCCCACAAAATTGATACCGGTGCGGCTATGCCACATTGCAGCAGATAACTCATTTACCTCTTTGGAGAGCGCATAACTTTCTTCATAAATGAGTGGATGATCTTCATCTACGGGAACATATTTGGGAGAACTCCAACTTTCAGAATATGCAAAACCGTATGCCGAAAGGCTTGATGCATACGCAACAATCCTGACTCCAGCATGTGCAGCAGCGCTAAATACTGCGAATGATGAAACTACATTGTTAGAAAAAACTTCATGTTGTCGTTTATCAGTTGGATTTGGAATTGCCGCTAAATGTATGACCGCTTCAACCCCGCTCATAAAACTGTCGCAGAAATTCAGGTCTCTCAAATCACCCACAATGACTGGATGCGAAGGGGCAATTTCACCTTCGCGGCGATCAACTGCCACGACATCATGGCCTTGTGCCAACAAATGCTGTGCGGTTGCGTTTCCTAAGAGGCCAGTTGCTCCGGTGACCACGATTTTCATTGGCTTATCGTAGGCAGATTAAGTGGGCCCAGACAGGCTCGAACTGTCGACCCACGGATTAAAAGTCCGTTGCTCTACCGGCTGAGCTATAGGCCCCACGTCTTGCGAGTGCATATCTTACGACAGATTTATAGTGATTTACGCCCAGATTTCATTGATCTTCCGCTTTAGGAAGTTGGCGCTCTCAATCATCTGCTCCATGCCATCAACACCGTCTTCGATAGATACCCAACCCGAAAAGCCAACACCTTTCAGAGTTGTAAATATTGCATCGTAATCGTTAAGCCCTTTTCCGATGACACCGTGTTTAAAGAATGAAACGTAACCTGCTGTGCCACCTTCTTGAGCGCGCAAATCTTCAATCGTTCCGTTGGCAAGATATCTATCAGATGCACCCATAGAAATGACGCGATGCTTTACTTTCTCTAGCAATTCCAGCGGATCTTCTCCGGCAGCAATTGCATTTGAAGGATCAAATTGCACTCCAAAAATCGGTGAATCAATTCTGCTGACTAAATCCACAAAGACATCCATCATTTGGGCAAATTCTGGTTCAGTCCAAAAATCATCTTTGTAATGATTTTCAATAACTAGGGTAACTCCAACTTTTTCAGCTTCTACTAAACATTTTTCAATTGAATCAACTACGTATCCCATACCTTGCTCGCGAGTTATATCTTTGCGGCGCTGACCTGAAAGTACGCGACACAGTTTGGCGCCCAGTTCTGCTGACATTCGAATTGAATGTATCTCGTGTTCAACTTGTTTTTGGCGAAGCTCTGGATCTGGAATTGTGAAATCAGGCGAACAGCACATCATGGGAATCTGCATCCCAGCGCTTTCTACATACTTTCTAATCTTGGGCCAATTTGCAGGATCCTTAAAGTCCCGGAAATTGTTATACATTTCAAGACCAGGAATCTCCATAGCACCTGCCATATCTATCCATTCGTAGATAGATAAACCGTCCGGTGCTACTAAATCTTTGATCCAACCTTTCGGGAATGCTGCAATTTGAGGTTTGGCTGTCATTTACAGTTTTTCTGGGTTGCGACCAATAATGGAAAATTGTTCGAGCTCAACAACAGCGCCAGTAAATGGTTTGGATTCATCACCCAACCAATAGATAGCAGCTTCGGCTAATTGTTCAGGAGTTGTCATGGTGCCGAATGGAATATCGGTACGAGATAACCGCTGTGGCCATCCAGGTTCCATTCCACTTGCAATCTTATGTTTCTCTTCACGTTCGGTGAGTACCCAACCAGGATTAATGAGGTTAACTCTGATTCCATCAACGCCGTGAGCATTCGCCAAATTTCGCGTCATGGTCTGCAATCCACCTTTGGCGATGCTGTATGCAAGCAAACTTGATTCACCGGCGTAAGCATTAATGGACCCGATATTGAGCACCGAACCAGAACTTTTCTTGAGTTCTTCATATGCTGCTTTAAAGAGAAAAAGTGCGGAAGTCAGATTGACCTGCAGAATCTCCTGATAATGCTCCATAGATATTGTTTTGATATTCGCATTTTTAATGACGGCTGCGTTATTGACGATTCCATCGATTCTGCCAAATTGGGCGATGCACGATTGAACAATTTTTTCAGGCGCTGATTGATCTTTTAAATCAGCAATACAAAGATGAGATTTCGCTCCCAACTCATTTGTAAGAGCTATACCTTCGGCCTCATTAATCCCGTGCACAAGAACTTGGCCACCTTCTCGAATCACTGCTCGTGCAATCGCAGCACCGATTCCTGAAGTTCCACCAGTAACAATGACAACTTTATTCTGAAGTCGCATATTAGGCCGGCTTAATCACAGACTTAATAAATTCACCTGAGTGCATCTTTTCGAATGCGGTTTGCCATTGCTCAACTGGAAAAGTGCCGCCCAAGATGGGAGCAAGATTGAGTTGACCGGTTCCCAACATTCTTAAAACACGTTCCCACATCGGCCAGTTGTGGCTAAAAGAACCTTCTAATCGAACATTTTTCTGAACAAGTGGATCTAATGAAAAATCAACGGGTTGCGGACCCCAGCCGACTTTAGAAATCCATCCGTTAGGGCGAATAACATCGAGTGCAATTTTTAACGTTGCGGAAACTCCAGCAGCATCTACAACACCGTCAGCACCTAACCCATCAACTGTTTGCGCCCATTCCTTTGGATTACCAATAATTACTTCGCATCCATATTTCTTGGCAACTTCTAACCGAGCTTTATCGCGATCTAAACCGACAATCGCGACTTCAGCGCCCGCTAAACGAGCCATTGCACCCGAAAGAATTCCGATAGGGCCAGGGCCAAGCACAACAATTCGATCTCCAGGGCGAACATAACCGGGTGCAATAGTTGCTGAATATGCAACAGAACAAGGTTCAGTCATTGATGCATGATCAAAAGAAACTGAGTCAGGAATCTTATGAAGTAAACGTGAAGCAACTTTCGTGTAACGCGTCATAGCGCCGTTTACTCCATAACCAAATCCTTTACGACTTGGATCTAAGTTGTAGAGTCCTTGGCGCGACATTGCACCGTGCATATTTACTTCGGCAGCTGTTTCAGAGACAACTCTGTCGCCAACTTTCCAACCAGTCACTCGTTCACCAACTTCGTCGACTACGCCTGCGAATTCGTGACCCAAAATCACTGGGTAATTAACTGGCCAGGAATTAGTTCCTTCCCATTGATGCAGATCGGAGCCACATACAGATGCAGCTTCAACCTTTAAAATCACATCATCTGGGCCAGCAACCGGACGCTCAACTTCACGGACTTCTACTGAATGTGGTTCTGAAGAAAAATTGACAACTGCCAGTGATTTCATCTGAACTTCTCATTCTTAACGGGTACATCGCCATATCCATGTACGGCTTCGCAAATCTTGCGCAAAACTTCTTCAACATTTCCTGCACCACGGCTAAAAGAATCAGCATCAATCGCAAGTGGCGCACCAATTACTACAAGCGGAGCTCCGTATGAAGGACATGCAATTGCTTGTTCGAGTGACAACCCTCCAACTGCTTGTACAGGAACAGAAACTGCATCAACTATTTCTTTTAACTGATCAAGTGGATTCGGTGCCCGATGTCCAGCTGCTGCGATTCCGCGGCGTTCGTCGTAGCCAATATGGTGAATCACCATGTCGCAGCCCAGTTCCTCTAATTCGCGTGCACCTTGCACCATATCCGGGCAACCTAAGTTATCTCCCATTACTTGTGCGCCAAAATCTTTTCCCGCTTGCACAACACATTTAATTGTTTCTGGATGAGAACGCGCCATCACAACCACATGAGTCGCTCCAGCTTTTGCCATCATCTCAGCCTCTAAATATCCACCATCCATAGTTTTGAGATCTGCGACTATTGGATAATCAGGAAATTCGGAACGGAGCGCTTTCACTCCATGTAATCCCTCGGCCAGAATAAAAGGTGTTCCTGCTTCTAGCCAATCCACTCCTGCGCGAACAGCAGTATGGGCCATCTCCATCGCTTCTTTAATATCGGTGAGATCTAAAGAAACTTGCACGATGGGTTTCATGGTTTGCAGTCTAATAAATTATTGAGCAAGAAACCATACCCAATTAGCGACCTTGACTAGCTCTCTTGAGGCGATCGCGAATTGCAACTGCGATATCTTCTCCAGTGGGTTCATGAACTACAACTCTTGCCAAATTTTTATGGTCTGCACTTCGCAGCGCTTCATATAAAACTTGAGCGAATTCTTCATTACTTTTTGGAGCAGCCAACCTCGTCACTCCTGCTGGAGTTGCAATTGAACTCAGAGCAATAAACCCATCACCGGAATGTGGTTCGATATTGAGAAGTACTTGAGCTGCCGGGGCATAATGATTTTCAAGTGAACCACTGACACGAATTTTTTCGCCCTCTTGAGTAACAACACTTTTCGTAGTTGACACGATCATCGCTTCTGTAATGGCCCCTGGTCGCAGAATCCGTGGAGCTTCACCGGTGCAATCGATAATGGTGGACTCAACTCCCACCTGCGAAGCACCTCCATCAAGAATGAGATCTCCTGTTGCTAAAAATTCAGTCAGCTCTTCAGCGACTGCATCTGAAGTTGTTGGAGAAACGTGGCCAAAACGATTCGCACTAGGTGCTGCCACACCTTTTCCACCAATCTTTTTAAATTCTTCCAGTAATGCAAGAGCAATAGGGTGGTTAGGAATTCGAATTCCAACTGAATTCTGTCCACCTGTAATGAAATTTTGAGCAAGTGAGCTGCGCTTAAGAATGAGCGTCATAGGGCCTGGCCAATATTCGCGGGCAAGTGCAATTGCAAATTCCGGGATGTCATCTGCCCACTCAGCAAGATCGCTGAGATCGCTCACATGGACGATTAAGGGATGATCTGCTGGGCGATTTTTTACCGCATAGATCCGAGCAACCGAATCAGGATTTGTTGCATCTGCACCTAATCCATAAACCGTCTCCGTTGGAAATGCGACAAGTGCACCAGCTTTTAGTTGCTGGGCTGCCTGGCGCAATGCATCTGCAGAGCAGTGAGAAAGGAATTGCCCAGCCGTCATAAGTTCAATTATCCCGCCTTTTTGCGAGAAGATAACCACATGGCAGAGCGCATCAAAGTCATGCAGATAATCGCCCGCATGAATGTTGGAGGGCCAGCCGTAATTGTTGCTGAATTAATGCGGGGATTAGATTCTGCCAAGTTTGAGCAAATCTTAATTACTGGCTATTGCGATTCTAATGAAGCAGATTATCTAGATGAAGTTGCAACTGATATCACTGCAACTCGAATAGCGGGCTTAGGAAGATCAATCTCCCCAATTGCAGATTTCACAGCATTTTTAGGGCTTATCAAAACGATTCGAACAATCAAACCGGACATCATTCATACTCATACCGCGAAAGCTGGAGTCCTCGGAAGATTGGCATCAATTATTGCTGGGCGAGGAGCGATACGAATTCATACCTTTCATGGACACCTGCTTCATGGATATTTTGCAGGGTGGAAAACTCAACTTATTGTCCTCATTGAAAAATTTCTTGCCGCTCGTACGCAATATCTGATTGCCATTGGCAACCAAGTTAAAAACGATTTAATAAAGGTAGGAATTGGTAACGAAGCTAAATTTCGTACCTTCTTTCCGGGCTTACCCACTCCTCACACCAAGGCGAAATCTGAATTACGCAATGAATTCGGCTGGGAGAAAGGTGCAATCAATTGCACCTTTGTAGGGCGGCTCACTCAAATCAAGCGTCCTGATCGCTTACTGGATGTTGTTGCAGCAGCAAAAGCACGCGGTCTACGAATGCACTTTATTGTCGCTGGCGAGGGTGAGCTCTATGAAAGTTCCTTTGCTCGTTCTCGGCGAGAAGATTTGCCTGTCACTTACTTAGGGTGGCGTAAAGATATTGCTGAGATATTTGCAGCAAGTGACATCGCAATCTTGACCAGTGATAACGAAGGTATTCCATTAACTCTGATTCAGGCGGCACAAGCAGGTCTTCCGATTGTGGCGACAGATGTGGGTTCAATCTCCGATATTGTGAAAAACAATGAAACTGGGTTTTTAACATCACTTTCGGGTGGAGCGATGGCAAGTGCACTGAGCGCTCTAGCAACAGATGAAGAACTGCGAATTCGGCTTGGAAATGCGGGTAAAGCCCGAGCAATTGAGTTTTTCTCGCTAGAACGTATGCTCAGAGATCACACAGAGATCTACCATAGTGCGCACAAAAATTAGTGGCAGGATAAGAATATGAAAAAACGTATCTCGCTATTGGCTGTAGTTGCTCTCTCCATCTCAAGCATGGCGCTTCCTGCCGCACAGGCAGCAGAGTCGAGATATATCACCGTAAAAGCACAAGGAACTGTCAAAGTCGTTCCTGATGCTGTCCGCATTAACGCTACGGCAACAAACTTAGCAAGTACAAATAAAGATGCGCTCTCTGCTACCTCAAAAACTGCCGCCGCCATACGAGCTGCTCTTAAGACTGCAAAGATTGATAGCAAAGATATTGCGACAACCAGCATCACAACTTTCCCAGAATACAAATATGGAAACGATGGCACTACAACTTTGCTGGGATACCGTGCAACCCAATCTTTTACAATAACTGTCAAAGCTGCAAATACGGCTGGAGCGCTTGTTGATTCGCTAGTCGCTGCAGGTGGAGATAGCGTTCAAATAAATGGAGTGTCGCCATTCGTTCTAGATTCCACAAAGGCGACTGAATCTGCTCGAGCGATTGCAGTAAAAAATGCCAAGTCACGGGCGCTGTCTTATGCCAAGTTGCTGGGAGTTTCACTCGGAAAAGTAAATTACTTAACTGAAGATTCATCACCAGTTCCACCTGCGCCAATATTTGCAACTGCGAAAAGTGAAGCCGATGCAACAGTTGTTGATTTGGGCCAACAAGATGTGACCGTGGCAATCACTGTTCAATGGTCGCTGCGATAAATTAAGCCAATTTCACTCTACTTTTAACGCGAGTTTGGTCGTGCTGCTGTGAGCAGGTACGATTTGCGAGCCTCAAACGTCCCCATCGTCTAGGGGCCTAGGACATCGCCCTTTCACGGCGGTAACACGGGTTC
>CALMJL010000104.1 GCA_937864425.1 uncultured Candidatus Planktophila sp. | reverse complement strand
GCCCAGGCATTACAAGGATTGTCATAGCGCACGTTGATGTAATGAAGTCCCCACGTAATTTGAGTAACGGGATTGGTGCGCCAGTCATCTGAGATCACCGCCATCTTGGTTGCAGGAAGCGCCTGAGCGATTCCGTGGGCACCCGAGCGATAGTTATGAGCTTTGTAATTCCAATGGCTCTCTCTATTCCATAAATTATCAAGGCAGGTGTACTGCGTCTCGCCCCATGAGTATTGGACGTTCATCAAAGCCTTAGCGAACTTCTGGGCGCCATCTTTTTCGCGGGCTGATTCGACTTGCTGGCTCATATATGCAACCAGCGCCATCTCGGAGGTTTCACCAACGAGAGCAGCCGATGGCAGGGTGCCGCTCGCAGTTAAATTCTTTGAGGTCGGAAGTGTCAGGCTGGTCGTCATCGGAAATTCCAGGCCGTATGCCGTGGTCTGGGCAGCTGCCGTAAAGAGCATCGATCCGACCATCGTCCAGAGCGCTGGCTTCACGTGGCGTGAAACTTTGAGGCTGGCAAGAGCTGCAAAGAAGGTGCGAATGTCATTGAACATCTCGTCCTACCTCTCTTTCCGTTCTCTCGTTCGCTTTCGCCCGTGGCCTATCCGCCTCTCAATTGAGGCCAGAGTGGCTGGGGAATGGGAAAAGGGTTTCAAGGGATAGGGCATGTCGCAAATTAATCTCTGCGTGAGTCGCAAATTCTCAGGAATTCCAACTTCTGTGGATAGGTAAAAGCGCAGGTCAGTTAGGGCAAAGTCCTAAATGCCCGATTTGTCGCTGTGAGATATATAGGGGTCGGGTTTTGGGGTGGTTAGGCCTGTGGCCCCTCAAGCATCTCGGTCACAAGTGCTGCGATCTGCGAGCGCTCGGATCGAGTCAAGGTCACATGGGCAAAGAGCGGGTGGCCTTTGAGGGTTTCCACCACGGCAACGACCCCATCATGGCGACCAACCCGCAGGTTGTCGCGCTGGGCCACATCGTGGGTGAGCACAACCCGCGAACCCTGGCCGATGCGCGAGAGCACTGTGAGCAAGACGCCGCGTTCGAGCGACTGGGCTTCATCGACAATGACAAAGGCATCATGGAGCGAGCGCCCGCGGATATGAGTCAGCGGCAAAACTTCGATGAGTCCTCGGTCGATGATTTCATCGATGACAGCTTGGCTGACCAGCGCTCCCAAAGTATCGAAGACTGCCTGCGCCCACGGCGACATCTTCTCGCCTTCGCTACCTGGCAAGTATCCGAGCTCTTGTCCACCAACGGGATAGAGCGGACGGAAGATCACTACCTTTTTATGGAGGCGCTTTTCCATGACCGCTTCCAAACCGGCACAGAGTGCAAGCGCGGATTTACCAGTTCCGGCGCGGCCACCGAGTGAGATGATCCCGATGGTTTCATCCAGAAGTAAATCAAGTGCAATTCGCTGTTCGGCAGAGCGGCCATGTAATCCAAATGCTTGGCGATCACCGCGGACTAATTGCAATTGTTTATCTGCAGTGACGCGGGCGAGCGCACTTCCTTTTTCAGAGTGCAGAACAACTCCGGTATGGACGGGATTGGTATGTGCTGCTTCGTGATCGGCTCGATCTTTTGAGTACAACTCGTCAATCAGTGAATGTCCGACCGATACTTCGACGATACCGGTCCATCCGCTATTGGAGACTAGCTCTGCTAAATATTCCTGCGCCTCTACTCCAACAGATGATGCCTTAACGCGCAGCGGTAAATCTTTCGTTACCAACACAACGTGGCGACCATCTGACATGAGATTTTTTGAGATTGCCAAGATGCGCGAATCATTGGTGCCATCGCGTAAGAATCCATGTGGCAAGGTAGTTAAATCGGTGTGGTTGAGTTCAACAGAGAGAGTGCCACCTTCTGGGGTCACAACCAGCGGTGAATCTAAACGTCCATGTTCGATACGTAGATCATCTAGTGCGCGCAGCGCAGCGCGGGCAAAGTAGCCCAGTTCAGGATGATCACGTTTAGTTTCTAATTCACCAATTACTGCAATCGGAATAATGACTTCATGCTCTTCAAAGCGAGTGATTGCGTTGGGATCTGCCAGAAGTACTGAGGTATCTAAAACGTAGGTTTTGCGGGCGGGATTATTTCCAGTTGAAGCTGCTTTTGAAGTAGCCAATGCCAAACCATTTCTTCAGTTTTACTAGCCCAAGGCATTCGCGTTACCGCAAGACGCTTGGTGGGGAGATCCGAGACCGCTTCTGACATGGAAAAGATAGAGCGAATTTTTCGGACTAATGGTGCGACACGCCATGAACGGAGACAACCGTCATGAAAAGTTCACCTAACTAGTTGAGCCGAATTTTTTCACCATCTGCCGTTCTGCAATAAATGATGCAAAGGGAATGGTGCCGGCAAGAATCAGAAAGAGGATGTAGCCAAAAGAGACTTTGCGTTGCACACCGACTTGGAGCGCAGTCAAGATGTAGACGATATAGAAGTAGCCGTGGGCAATCGGGATGGCGATTAACCATTTGTTGGTCTCGAGCGCATCAAAGAGATACTTCGCCGGCATGTAACCAAATATCAAAAGCAACAAATTAACGCCGCAGAAAACGGCCATGACGCGAAAACGGATAAGTGCTCCGGTTGATACTGGTTCCATAGCGAGAAGCCTAATCCTTGCGCCGATAAAAAGGTGCCCAAAGTACGAGCGCTGCCATAAACCACCAGACAACGACGTATGAAATATGTTGCCAATAAAAACCAGGAACAGGTGGCGCTAATTTTGGTGGAGCTATCCGAGTGCGTTCTACTGCACCCGCTCGTACCGCTTCGCTCTTTGCCACAATAAATCCGTCATATAACTGACCACGATAATTCGATACCAAGAGCGCGCTATCTAAGCGAGAGAGCTCGCCATTTTCAGCAAAAGCTCGATCATCGCTTTGTTTGGGATAGAGCGAGCCAATGACATTTACTTCAGTCGCCATCACGATTTCGGGATTGTTTCCTGCCGATTGCATTCGCTCATCCCATAATCCGCGCACCACCAGAATGGCAGAATCATCGCTTTGTACGAGTAATCCAACTTCCCAATCTGCAATTTTCCCTGCTCCATCTTTTTGATTGGGAGCCTTATACGTTGCCATGTAATGGCCAGTGACGGAAACCTGTTTGCCAACGCTCTCTGCTGGAATTGTTCCAGTGGGGCTAGCTTTTTGTGAGAGCGGATAAATACCGGTATCGGCTACAACGTTTTCAGCAGCCTTCAACTCTTGCGCACGCTGTAATTGCCACACTCCAAGTCCAATAAAGGTCAGCGCCAGAATCAGCACTGTCAGAACTTGTAGTGATTTTTTAATCGCGATCCTCATTCTCGCCGCGTGCCTGAAGTCGTGTATAGCGCTTATAGAAACTACGCAGTAAAAAAGCCACTGATGTGAAGAGCACAATCATCGTAAGCGAGCCAGCTACACCTACTTCAACATCTTTTGCCATGCCATGATTCTCCCATGAGTTACAACGAGAGCCAATTTGATTACTACGATCGGTATGGCCTCTCATCGCGTGGCACTTCATCGCGAAAATCAGTTCGTATCGCTCAGATTATTTTTATCGTGGCACTCACCAGTTGGGTAATTTGGGCTGGGCTTCACCACTCAAGGCCAACTCTTGCTCACGATGTAATTGCATTCGAAAATAGCGACCCACGCAATCCCACAATCCGTTATTCAATAACGCGCCGTGATGCTTCTGCCGAAGTCATCTGTACATTGACTGCGCGAGACTTTGATAAAAATATTGTCGGTCAAATAGATGATCTCATCGCAGCAGGATCTCAATCAGTCGAGCGCACCGTTGTGATTCCTACTCGAGCTGATGCGGTCAACGTAGGTGTGGCCCGCTGCCGAATTCGCTAAACACTGCACTTCAACTAGAATTCTCTCTTATGAGTTCACAGCAGACCTGGTTAACCCAAGAAGCAGCAGATCGACTTGCTGCTGAATTGGCACACCTAGAAGGTCCGGGCCGTAAAGAGATCACTGCCAAGATCGAAGCTGCACGCGCCGAAGGTGACTTGAAAGAAAATGGTGGCTACCACGCAGCGCGCGATGAACAAGGAAAGATGGAAGCGCGCATCCGTCAGTTAAAGCAGATGCTAGAAAATGCCCATATCGGAACTCCTCCGGCAAGCGCTGATGGAAAAGTCGGCGCCGGCATGGTGGTTACTGCAGTGATTGCAGGAGATGAGATGAAGTTTCTTCTCGGTTCACGTGAAATCGCATCCGGAGATATCGATGTGTACTCGGAAAAATCACCACTCGGCGCTGCAGTTCTAGGCGCTGAAATTGGCAGCACTGTTTCTTATAAGGCACCAAGCGGTCGCGAAATTTCTGTCGAGATTAAAGCTGCGGAGTTCTTCGCTTAACCAGCTGCTTTGCGATATTTGCGCAAGCTCAGTGGCACGAAGATCGCCATAATCAAGACCATATAAAAGAGCGATGTCACGAGTGGATGTTCACTCGGAAATGATCCAGCAGTTGCACCAAATTGATTCTCTAATCCAAAGAGTTCGCGGCAAGCAGCGACCATGGTTGAAACTGGATTCCATTCAGCAAAGTACTGCAGCACTCGTGGCATGCCCGTTGTTGGTGCAAATGCATTCGACAGAAATGTCAGTGGGAATGTCACCAAGAAGCTCACGTTTTGTACAACGCGGAAATCTTTGGCAGAAAGTCCCACGAACGCGCCAATCCACGAAAGCGCATATCCAAATCCAAGCAGGAATAAGAAGCCCAAGAGAACATGGCCGATCCCAGATGATGGTCGCCACCCAACTAGCAATCCAGTGAGTCCCATCGCAGTAAGAACCACAATATTAAGAAGTGAATCACCCAAAGTTCTTCCGACAACTAACGCAGATTGTGAAATGGGTAGAGATCTAAAGCGATCAATCAAACCTTTCTTCATATCTTCAGCCAAGCCTGAAGCAGTTCCGGCCAAGGTAAATGCGACAGTTTGCACAAAGATGCCGGGCATCAAAAGCTGTACATATCCCCCTGGTTGACCGGTTTGAATCGAACCACCAAAGACATACCGAAAGAGCAAGACAAACATGATGGGTTGAATGGTTGAGAAAATCAGTACTTCAGGAACTCGCGTAAGAAGTTGTAATTGGCGACGAGTAATAATGTAGGTATCGGTTACGGCGCTCACTTCTTTGCCTTTCTTCCGCGACCAGTAAGTACTGGCTCTTCCTCTTTATGTTCTTCTGCAACATGGCCTGTCAGCGCTAAGAAAACATCATCAAGTGATGGGCGCTTTAAACCAATATCGAGTGCATGGATTCCAGCGTTATCCAGCGAGCGCAAGACTTCTACGAGCGCCGCCGAGCCAGTTGATACTGGCGCCATGATGAGGCGCAGGCCTTCATCGACTGTTGCGGCATGTCCGCTGACTGCCGAAACAATTTCTACAGTTTTGGCAACATGCTGTTGATCGACAACGACTTCGAGGCGTTCTCCGCCCACTTGCTTCTTGAGCGCATCTGAAGTTCCACGCGCAATAACTTTTCCAGTATCAATCACTGCAATCTCATCTGCCAACTGATCGGCTTCTTCCAAATATTGCGTTGTGAGTAAAAGTGTTACTCCACCTTTTACCAACTCTTGAATGACTCCCCACATCTCTTGGCGACCACGTGGATCAAGCCCAGTAGTTGGCTCATCTAAGAAAAGCACTTTAGGTTTTACGATGAGCGAGGCCGCTAAATCAAGGCGGCGGCGCATGCCACCTGAGTAATTTTTGATAGGTCGCTTAGCAGCATCTGTGAGTGAAAATCTTTCCAGTAATTCATTTGCTCGGGCTATCGATTGCTTTTTACCTAAGTGATAGAGCTGCCCAAACATCACCAAATTGTCATATCCAGTGAGAATTTCATCGACTGCTGCATACTGGCCAGATAGACCGATAATTTCGCGGACTTTATCTGGGTTCTTAATCACATCGATTCCGGCTACTGTTGCACGGCCAGAATCAGGACGTAAAAGTGTCGACAAAATACGAACTGTGGTGGTTTTACCTGCGCCATTGGGACCTAATACGCCTAAAACAGTGCCTTCTTCAACATCAAGATTTAAATTATCAAGCGCTTTAACGTTACCTTTGTCATACGTCTTGACAAGCGCTTCAGCAATTACTGATTTCACGGAAATAACCTACCTTCTCAGGAGTAAACTTACCCTCCTATGACTCACAATACAGAAACTAAAGAACATACCCACCGCGAAATCATGATCATCCTCAGTGGACTCATGACCGGAATGTTGCTTGCAGCGCTAGATCAAACCATTGTTTCTACTGCACTCAAGAGCATCGTTGAAGATTTTAAAGGACTCGACCATTACACCTGGGTTGTGACCGCATATCTTCTTACCTCAACCGCATCGACTCCGCTGTACGGAAAGATCTCTGATCTCTACGGTCGCCGCATTGTTTTCCAATTTGCCATCGTTTCATTTTTGATTGGCTCATTCCTTGCTGGTGCATCACAGAACATGACAGAGCTGATTGCATTCCGCGCAATCCAAGGTCTTGGTGCCGGTGGATTAATGGCGCTGACCTTCGTAATCATTGGAGATATCGTTCCTCCGCGCGAACGTGGCCGCTATCAAGGGTATTTCGGAGCTGTCTGGGGTCTTTCATCTGTTGCAGGTCCGCTGCTCGGTGGCTTCTTCTCAGATCATGCAACCATTTTGGGAATCACCGGATGGCGCTGGATTTTCTACATCAATCTGCCATTTGGAATTTTGGCTCTTGCAATCACTTCCGCAGTTCTCCATATTCCAAAAATTAAGCGTGAACATAAGATCGATTACTTAGGTGCGTTGCTCCTTGTTGCCAGCGTTACTCTAACTCTGCTTGCTGTCTCTATTTACGGACCACAAGATGGTTGGACCGACAAGACAACTCTTACCTATCTCGGCAGTGGAATTCTGCTGGCTGTTCTCTTTATTAAATGGGAGACAACCCAAGTAGAGCCCATTATTCCGATTTCACTCTTTAAAAATCACACATTCTCAGTGACTTCAGTTCTTGGTGTCATTATCGGTGCAGGCATGTTCGGAGCCATCGTGATGTTGCCGCTTTATATGCAGGTAGTAAAAGGTTATTCAGCAACCGAAGCTGGAATGAAGTTAATTCCACTCATGCTTGGAATCGTTTCTACCTCCATCGCGAGCGGTAAGTTGATTACCAAGCATGGCAAATATAAGCGCTATCCAATTGCTGGTACAGCAATTATGTCGCTTGGAATTTTGGCGATGGCTCGCTTAGATACCAATACGCCATACTGGGAAATTTCAATCTATGCAATCATGGTTGGTGCAGGACTTGGTCTATGCATGCAGACTCTTGTGATTGCACTACAAAACGCAGTCGACTACAGAGATATGGGCGTTGCAACGAGCGCCAATACTTTCTTTAGATCACTAGGTTCGGTCTTTGGAACTGCAGCATTCGGAACAATTTTGACCAATCGTTTGGGACATTACTTGGTCTCATCTGGTTTTGATCCAGCACAAGCCGGCATGATCGAGAAGAACACTGCAGCAATTGCAGCGCTTCCCCTTGAAGGAAAAATCAAAGCTCTTGAAGCCTTTGTGAATTCTTTCCAAGTTGTCTTCTTGGTAGCTGCACCAGTTGTGGCAATCGGATTCATCTTTGCGCTCTTCCTTCGCGAAACTCCACTTCGCACCAATGCTGATTACGCGTCAGCACGGAGCGAAGCAGCTGGCGAGGCTCTTGGCTAATCCAAAAAGTAAGTTCACCAACCTCTTCGCAGAATTTCCGCGGGAGGTTGGTGTTCTTGTTTTTGCATCATTCTTTGTCGCAGTGGGCTTTGGAATCATTGCACCAACGCTTCCGCTCTTCGCTCGTTCTTTCGGCGTCAATAATGCGCAAGTAGGGGCAATACTTTCTGCTTTTGCATTTGCTCGATTTGCTTCTGGTCTGATCTCTGGAAAATTAGTGGATCACTTCGGTGAACGCATCGTTTATTCATGTGGAATTGGTTTTGTTTCACTCACCTCATTTGCAGCGGGCATGGCACAAAATTACGAGCAGTTGCTGATCTTCAGAGCAGTTGGTGGTTTTGGCTCTTCCATGTTC
The DNA here is from genome assembly GCA_937864425.1 of uncultured Candidatus Planktophila sp. Lineage (GTDB taxonomy): Bacteria > Actinomycetota > Actinomycetes > Nanopelagicales > Nanopelagicaceae > Planktophila. Next base: position 2,026 of record CALMJL010000104.1, on the reverse strand, counting down.
TCAGTAGCAGCAGGATCAATTTTGCTCCGTGCAGTTGCAGACCATCAACGTGCTCGCGCTCAATCTTTATACAACGGTTCCTTTCTCGTTGGCATGATGGCAGGGCCAGTTGTCGGTGGGGCGCTCTCTGGATTTTCACTGCGCGCACCACTTTTGATTTATGGATTTCTGCTCATCGGTGCAAGCGCATCAGGGGCGGTATTACTTCGCAATTCAGAATTAGCAGCAAAACCCACGAAGAAAGAAGAACGTGATTCCGTCACACTTCGCGCAGCGCTTTCGCTCAAGCCCTATCGCAGCGCGCTCATTATCTCTTTCATTACATCATGGGTTCTCTTCGGAATGAGCCGATCAATTTTGCCGCTCTTCTTAGTTGAGCAAATCAAAGTGTCACCAAGTTTTATGGGCTTTGGCTTTACGATCACAACCATCATTAATGGACTTCTCTTGCTCAAAGCCGGAAAATTATCTGATCTCAAGGGGCGCAGATTTGCTGCAGTCATCGGTACATCTTTGACTTTGCTCTTTATTCTGGCGCTCACCGTCACAACCAAGCCATGGATGTTCATCGTCGCAAGCGTCATCGTTGGAATTGGCGGAGCTTTTGTTTCAACAACACCATCTGCAATTGTGGGAGATGTCTTACAAGGCAAAGGTGGCCAAGTCATCGGCCTCTTTCAGATGGCAGGTGATGCCGGCGCCATGGTGGCACCACTAATTCTTGGATTTATCGCAGATAGCTCTGGTTATCGACCAGCATTTGCTGTTACTGCATTACTGATGTTGTGTGCAGTTCTTGTAGCAATAAAATTGCCCGAGACGCGAAGTTCGCATCTCGGGCAATCCCGTAATGAGGTTATTAATCCTGTCCGCGAAGAATAGAGATTAATCGCAAGACTTCGAGGTAGAGCCATACAAGTGTGACCATCAATCCAAAGGCCATTCTCCATGACTCTTCTTGTGGCACACGTGCTGCAACGGCCTTTTCGATTTGGTCGAGATCCATCACGATGAAGAGCGATGCAAGCGCAACGGCTGCAACTGAAACCAAGAATCCAAGTGATCCACCAGGACGTCCTGTAAACATTGTGATGAGTCCAAATACCAAGTAACCAATGAGTGCACCCATCATGATGCGAGTGAACTTAGGAGTTACTCGGATTTTTCCGCTGCGATATGCAAGGAGTACACCACCGAATGCACATGCAGTTCCGAGAACTGCCTGGCTTACGATGCCTGGGTACTGCGCTTCAAATGCATAGCTGATTGAACCGAGCGCTAATCCTTGGCACGCTGCATATGCGATTACAAGTGCAGGACGTACCTTCTTTGAAAATGTATTCACCATTGCAAGGATGAATCCAGCAAATAGTCCAACGAGTGCAAGTCCTGGACTCTTTGCCTGCCATGCAAAAGCACCGACTACAACAAGGACTGCAAATATTCCGGTTGTCTTAATGACGACATCGTCAATGGACATTGGTGCAGATGTTGGACGGCTCTCAATTGTGTTGAGATCGCGTGAATCAACTTCGCGGTTGCCAAGTACACCTGCTTTGATACGAGCAAAACCGCGGTCTGATAGGACTGGGTTAGAACTGCGCATTAATTTCTCCTTATATATGTACGGAGAGGGGCTCTCCGTGCACTACATAACGTACGGCAACTGCAGAAAATTTCCACATGTACTCATGCGTAGAGGGAGCAAAAAGTTGTGACTTGTAGCCAACTTGGGTGCAGTGATTACTATTGCGCCTTCCGGGGCGTAGCGCAGCTTGGTAGCGCGTCAGGCTGGGGGTCTGAAGGCCATGGGTTCGAATCCCGTCGTCCCGACAACAAGTAAAAAATATTTCAATTAATTATTGGAGCCCTCGGTCGGGATCGAACCGACGATCTGCTCGTTACGAATGAGCTGCTCTACCACTGAGCCACGAGGGCAAAACAAATTATGAAATTGTTCATTCAGTTGTAGTGCCCCCGGTCGGACTCGAACCGACACTGGAAGGATTTTAAGTCCTCTGTCTCT
>CALMJL010000103.1 GCA_937864425.1 uncultured Candidatus Planktophila sp. | reverse complement strand
ACTTTGATACTCGAATCTACATTTTGCATCACGAGAGCTATCACAGTGCGTTCGCTCCACTTGCGAACGTTCACTATCTTTAAAAGCAGCGCAGGATGTGCGAAAAATTGAGCGATCCAGTGGCGCCGACGTTCTCGTGCGCTCCAACCATCGGTCATGATGGTCTGCAATAACCCCATGGAATTGCTGCCTTTTCCATAGCGCACAGGTTCAACGTGAGTATCTTCGCTCGGATAGAAGGATGAAGTAATTGCAGCGCCTTTGCTGAAATCAATCCTAGTGGTTGGCATCAACGCCCCCGTCAGTGCTTCGCTATTGGTGCGCGATAAACGGCCCAGTGCATCAGAAATCTTAGGAAGCGTAGTGGCCTTCCATGAATGCAATAATTTTTGGGTGTTGTAGGTGCCTGCAGCGACGACTACATCTTTTGCATAAAAAGTTATTTTGCCAAAGCCCTGTGTGCGCTTTGCCGTCACTTTCCAACGCCCATCTGCAAGTTGTTCTAGTTGAGTTACCGTTGTCAAAGGAAAGACTTGCGCACCATTTTTTTCAGCAAGGCCCAAGTAATTTTTAGGCAGAGTGTTCTTGGCGTTATGGCGACAACCAGTCATGCACTCGCCACAGTTAATACATCCACGGCGGGCAGGTCCAGCTCCACCGAAATATGGATCAGGAGAGGCAACACCTTCGCCTCGACCAAAATAAATTCCAAGTGGAGCAAGCCTGAAGGTGTGACCGACTCCCATCTCTTCGGCAACTTCTTTCATCGCCTTATCACTTGGACTGAAATAAGGATTATTTTCTACGCCCAACATGCGCCGTGCTAAGTCGTAGTAGGGAAGTAACTCTGATTTCCAATCAGTGATATCGCGCCACTGCGGATCGTTAAAGTATTTATCACCTGGTTGATACAAAGTATTTGCATAGACCAGTGAACCTCCACCGACACCCGCACCTGCCAAAATTAAAACATCAGGAAGTGCGTGAATTCGCTGGATTCCATAACAACCAAAAGCTGGAGCAAAGAGAAACTTAGTTAAACGCCATGAAGTCTTAGGAAAATCCTTATCCTCAAATCGTTTGCCCGCTTCAAGAACGGCAACGGAATAGCCTTTTTCACGGAGTCGAAGCGCCGCAACCGAACCACCAAAACCTGATCCGATTACGACGACATCGAACTCATGAGCCATCTATACGACAATCCCCTTTGGATCTTCTTCACGAATATGCCAAGACGCTCCATAGTCTGCCACTAAATCAAGGAATGGTTTAGGGGCAAACCATTCAGGACCATTGACTCCTTCTGGTTGCCAGATGCCAGTATGGATTAATTCCATGGCAATAACTGGATTCATCGCGGTCTGCCAGACAACTGCTTGATCACCGTAATTCTCCATTGACCATGAATTATCTACAACGTTGTAGATGTACACGGCCTTTGGTTTTCCGTTTTTATCAAGCCCCTTAACAAGTGCGCCAGCGCAAGTCTTTCCGCGCATGCGCTCGCCGAGTGTTGCTGGATCAGGAAGCGATGCAGCCAAGATGTCGCGTGGAGATACATCAACGCCTTGCACATTGATGTGCTCTTTACGATCCATACCCAGCATATGAATTGTCTTTAAAGTAGAGATAAATTCTGAACCAAGTCCATATTTAAACTTTACTTTTTTGGCATCAATCTTCTGTGGAATGAGCACAACTTCTTCGTGCTCGACATTCACACATTCGACTGGTCCGATTCCTTCGGGGAAATCAAAGACTTCTAATTCACTAAAGGAACCAGTTGTAAACCATCCGCGTCCATCTTCCCAAACTAATGGGGGATTGAGGCACTCTTCGATAGTTGTCCAAATTGAAAATGAAGGAGCAAAGTTGGTTCCTTCAACTGTCAGATTTGAACCATCAAAGATAGTTATTTCATCTAGGCGGGAAAAGAGTTCATCAGATGCATAACGTGCAAAAACATCGCTTAATCCCGGATCCATTCCCATGCCAACAACTGCGTAGATGCCGCGTTCGCTCCAATTCCAATCACGAGCAAATTGCTCATCGCCTAGCTTCACACCAGTTTCTGTGTTCGGATAGTGCGGATGCGGACGTGACAAAGACATTGCCATATCCATGTAATTGGTATTTTCGATTTCGCATGCCAAGAAAATAGGCATTACATAACGCGGATCTACCGCGTTCACGACAATATCGGGATTTGCCTTTCGAATGAGAGCTCGGACATCTTCAAGTTCTGCGGCGTTCACCTCCGCTGCGGAGAATCGAGAGTCTTTTACCTTTGTTACGGCTGCTTCGGCGCGCGACAGATTGCGATCTGCAATGACCATTTCAGTGATAAATGATCGACGTGATGCGATATTTGCGATTGCACTGCCAACTCCACCGGCGCCTATAACGAGCGCTTTCATGAGAGGCCTTTCATCATTAATTACACACGTGCATTGTTGAACGTGTTAGCCCTAGGCTAGCCGTACCGATAACCTTTGCCAACTCGAAAAATTTTGAGTTGTAAGTCCTCGTAGCTCAGTGGATAGAGCAACCGCCTCCTAAGCGGTAGGTCGCAGGTT
>CALMJL010000102.1 GCA_937864425.1 uncultured Candidatus Planktophila sp. | reverse complement strand
CGCGATAACGTCTTTGGAATGCAGTTGCTTTATCGTCGCGGATTGAGTTAATAAAGTCGTTGGTAAATTCTTCTGAAGATACATAGCGCACGCGCACATTGCGATAAAGCTCTTTGGCATAAGCGCCAATAGCGTGTAATAAGTGGGTTTTTCCGAGCCCTGATTCGCCGTAGATAAAGAGCGGGTTATATGCCTTGGCGGGTGCTTCAGCGACAGCAACAGCTGCGGCGTGAGCAAATCGATTAGAGGCGCCAATAACAAAAGTTTCAAAGATGTAGCGAGAATTTAATTGTGATGGTTCGTCAGATTTACGAACCACATCTTCTTCTCGTCCTGTGCCCGGCCGAGCTGGAACGGTTTCGATGGTGACAGTTGGCGCAGGTAGATCTTCGAGTTCGATATTTTCATCGACCATCACTGCGATATTTGCTTTTTCACCTAGCTCGGTAGTGAGGACATCGTTGACAACAGTGCGAAGTCTGGATTCGAGAACATCTTTAGCAAAAGTGTTGGGGGCTGCCACCAACAAACTAGTGGCGCCACCCTCTTTGTGGAGAAGACCAAGCGGCTTTGTCATCGCTAAGAAGGCGCGATGTTGTGGCTCTCCGGCCGAGACGTGATCAACGACGCGGCTCCAAAGCCCGGCGAGTTCGGTGTCGGCAACAGCCATAAAAGCCCCCAGGTCTATCCACAAAGTTATCCACAGGCTGTGGTCTAAAGTAGGGGTTGAACCTCTAAATCTGACCGAATTTGACGGATACCTGTGGAGGAAGCGCAAAGTAGACCCCAAAGTGGCAAATAGCAAATGGTTATCCACAAGTTGAGACTTTGGTGAGCGTGTAGGGAGAGCGGTCAGAGCGAGTTTGACCACCCACTATCCACATCCGTACTGTTGCCTCCTCGCTTCCCCCGTATTTATGACCATTGGGCGCCCTGCGCCCCACACGATTTTGGAGTTCTCATGACAAAGCGCACTTTCCAGCCAAATACGCGTCGCCGCGCCAAGAAGCATGGCTTCCGCGCTCGCATGGCTACCCGTGCAGGCCGCGCAGTCCTCTCTGCTCGCCGCGCTAAGGGCCGCGCAAAGCTCTCAGCGTAAAGGCGATCTGGCAGACCGGATTAGATCGTGCTCGCACATAGCGCACGTTTAACTGCAAGTTCTGATTTCGCTCGCGCAACAAAGAGTGGAACTCGCGTGACATCACAACACTTTGTTGGTTACCTCTACATCTCGCCTGTCACAAATCAAGATTGCGCCAAATGCGGATTGATTATTAGCAAATCTGTTGGCGGATCAGTAAAACGCCACCGAGTTGCCCGCAAAATTCGTCATGCAGTTGCTCCACATATGCCAACTCTTCCTGCCGGATCTTTATTGGTCATTCGCGCACTTACCCAACAAGGCGATACCAATATCGAATCTGAAATTTCAGGGCTTATTGAAAAACTCCGCAACAAAGTATCAAAGGCGGTTACCCAATAATGCGTAAAGTTTTAGTTGCCCCACTTCGCATCTACCAACTTTTCTCATCCATGTTTGCTCCACGGTGTAAGTACTACCCATCATGTTCTAACTATGCAATTACTGCGATTCGTCGATACGGCATCCGCGGAATTGGCATGGCAGCGTGGCGTTTAGTGCGGTGTAACCCATGGTCACATGGCGGAGTTGATTATGTAGATGCAGAGCTTGATTCAGCAGATGTAGTGAAATATAGAAAACTCGAAAAAGAA
>CALMJL010000101.1 GCA_937864425.1 uncultured Candidatus Planktophila sp. | reverse complement strand
GCGAAAAAAGCAGTAGCCAAGAAAGCCCCCGCCAAGAAAACTATTCCTGTTAAAAAGGCGCCGGGTCGACCATTCCCTTCAAAAGTTGGTAAGACCACTTTGACCGTTGATGAAAAATCACAAACTGTTTCAGTATCAACAGTAGTCGCACCACAAGCTGCGCCCGTTGTAGAAGAACGTCGACTTGTCATGCCACCGCCACCACGTCCTATTAAGAGTGGAAAGAAAGTTGCACCACTTAAGCCACTGAAGTCAGCTCCCACTCCAGTTACTGCATCCAGTGATGAGGCTCCTTGGACTGCAACAGAATTGAAAGCGGTGCGCGCTGAGATTGCTGCAGATTTAGAAAGATTGCGCCGCGAACTTGCCAGCGTTGAAGCAGAGATGGATGAGCTCATCGCAGATTCTGGCGAAGGTGCTGGCGATGACCAAGCTGACTCAGGCACTAAGACTTTTGAACGCGAACACGAAATGTCACTTGTCATCAATGCTCGAGACATGGTGCTACAAACAGAACGCGCTCTCGAGAGAATCGATGCAAAAACATATGGGCTCTGTGAAGATTGTGGCGCACCGATCGGCAAGGCACGTTTGCAAGTATTTCCACGCGCTACTCTCTGCATGATCTGTAAGCAAAAGGAAGAGCGGCGCTAAGGTGCGCCCCCAATTTTCTCGAATTATCTGGCTTACCGCTTGGACCATTTGGCTCTTTGATTACGCCACAAAAGCCTGGGCGCTGATTGCTTTAGATAACGAACCTAAGAAAATACTAGGAACGCTACTTCAATTTACTTTGGTTAAAAACTCTGGTGCAGCTTTTAATCTGGCAGGAAGTTTTACAGCAATTTTTTCTGTCATTGCAGTGTTAGTTATCGCCACGATTGTTCGATACGCACACATGATTACATCACGTGGCTGGCTCACATGTGCTGGTTTACTGCTGGGCGGAGTTCTTGGAAATCTCACCGATCGCATTTTTCGCGAACCAGGCTTTTTCATAGGCCATGTTGTAGATTGGATTCAAATTCCACATTGGCCCGTTTTTAATATTGCAGATTCGGCAATTACAGTGGCAGCGCTGATTGCAGTCATTCAAACCATGAGAAATGTGCCTCCAGTAGCGCGAGTACAGTAAGACCATGAGTCGTGAGCTGCGCACCTTAAGCGTTCCAGAAGGCGTCGCAGGCGAAAGAATTGATAGCGCTCTCACAAGAGTTTTGGGGTTATCTCGAACCGCCATCGTGCGCTTGCTTGAGGATGGCGATATCACTTCTTCTGGATCTCAATTATCTAAATCAGATCGAGTGTTTGCGGGACAAGTTATTGAAGTGTTGATGCCCGACCAAACACCTAAGGATCCAATTCCGCTTACTCCGATTGCCGGACTTACCGTTATTTATAACGATGATGACATCGTTGTGATTGATAAACCTGTTGGATGTGCAGCGCATCCAAGCCCAGGATGGACTGGCCCCACCGTTGTTGGCGCATTGATGGCAGCTGGGTACACGATTACAACATCGGGTCCGGCAGAACGCGCTGGAATCGTGCATCGTCTCGATGCTGGTACTACAGGATTAATGATTGTCGCTAAAAATGAAAAGTCGTATCTAGCTCTCAAGGAAATGTTTCGCAGCCATCAGATTGAAAAGACTTATCACGCACTTGTTCAGGGACACATGGATCCGGCAACAGGAACTATTGATGCTCCCATTGATCGACACCCAAAAGAAGACCACCGCTTTGCAGTTGTCGCATCTGGTAAAGAGAGCATCACACATTACGAAGTTATCGAGTTTTATCGTGCAGTCTCACTCGTTAAAGTTGAATTAGAGACCGGACGCACACATCAAATCAGAGTTCACTTCTCTGCTGTCGGACATCCGCTCGTGGGAGACACGGTCTATGGAGCAGATCCGGTTCTTGGGAAGAAGATGCAGATGTCTCGACCTTGGCTACATGCATTGGAACTTCGATTCAACCATCCAGTGAGCGCAATGCCACTGACTTTACGTGCTCCATATCCACCTGACCTTCAGAGTTCGCTGGCGTTGCTATCCGAGGCAGTTCTCCCTTAGCCGCTAATCTTGCGCCACCATGTCATCTGAAGATCTTTCAGCTTCACGGGCATCGACGAAAGACTCGTTTGTACATCTTCATGTACATACTGAGTACTCGATGCTCGATGGTGCCGCGCGCGTGGGAGATTTAGTTTCAGAAGTTGCGCGTCTTGAAATGCCAGCGATTGCAATGACAGATCATGGAAATGTTTTTGGGGCTTTTGATTTCTATAAGCAAGCAAAAAAGGTGGGCGTTAAACCCATCATCGGAATCGAAGCTTATGTTGCCCCTGAATCTAGATTTGATAAGAAACGTGTGCAGTGGGCAGATGGTGGAGAGGATGATGTTTCAGGAGGTGGGGCATATACCCACATGACAATTTTGGCAGAGAACAATGTGGGTCTCTCCAACCTCTTTAAGTTGTCATCGCTTGCCTCGCTTGAAGGCTATTACTACAAACCGCGCATGGATCGAGAGTTGCTCTCTCGTTATGCGAGTGGACTCATTGCAACAACGGGATGCCCAGGTGGTGAAATTCAAACTCGCCTACGCATGGGCAATTACAAAGAGGCGCTACGCGCAGCTAGCGATTACCGCGACATATTTGGTGCAGATAACTTCTTTGTAGAAATTATGGATCACTCCATTGATATTGAGAGTCGCACAAAGGCGGATCTACTAAAAATTGCTGCTGAGCTTAAATTGCCGCTCCTTGCAACGAACGATCTCCATTACACCGACCACGAGGATGCACCTGCTCATGCGGCACTTCTCTGCGTGCAATCTGGAACCACTTTGGCCGATCCCAAACGTTTCAAATTCGACAACGATGAGTTTTATCTGAAAACACCAGCACAGATGCGAGAGATCTTTAAAGACATTCCCGAAAGTTGTGACAACACACTCTTGATTGCTGAGCGATGCAACGTCACTCTTCGTGAAAATGAGAATCTCTTGCCGGCATTTTCGGTTCCAGATGGAGAAACTGAAGATTCTTGGTTAAGAAAAGAAGCGGTCAAAGGATTGCTCGAGAAGCTTGGAGATAAGGCGACTGAGGAATACCGAGTTCGCTTGCAATATGAACTTGATGTCATGATCAAGATGGGATTTCCTGGTTACTTTCTTGTTGTTGCAGATCTTGTTGCTCATGCAAAGAAAGTTGGCATTCGAGTTGGTCCTGGCCGAGGCTCTGCTGCTGGCTCTCTTGTTGCATATTCACTCGGCATCACTGGTTTAGATCCAATCGAGCACGGCCTCTTGTTTGAGCGCTTCTTAAATCCAGAACGTATTTCAATGCCTGATATTGATTTGGATTTTGATGAACGACGTCGCTCGGAAATGATTCGTTACGCGACAGAAAAGTATGGCGAAGACAGAGTTGCACAGATCATCACTTACGGAACCATTAAATCTAAACAAGCGCTGAAAGATGCAACCCGAGTCCTTGGTTTTCCTTATGCAGTGGGCGAAAAACTCACCAAAGCGCTGCCACCTTCCGTCATGGGTAAAGACATCACTTTGGCAGGGGTTTTTGATGCAAAGGATGCGCGTTATGGCGAAGCGGGAGAATTTAGAGATCTCTACGAAGGCGATCCAGATTCCAAGCGAGTTGTTGATGTTGCTAAAGGATTAGAAGGGCTGAAACGTCAGTGGGGTGTTCACGCTGCTGGTGTGATTCTCTCGCGAGAACCGCTGCTCGATGTAATTCCGATTCATCGCCGCGAAGCAGATGGCGCAATCATCACCCAATTCGATATGGGAGCTTGCGAATCTACTGGTTTATTGAAGATGGACTTTTTGGGATTGCGCAATCTTTCGGTGTTAGATGATGCGCTCTTAAATATTAAAACAAATCAAAATATTGAGATAATTCTCGAAAATCTGCCGCTTCACGATAAGAAAACCTTTGAACTTCTCTCGCGCGGTGAAACATTAGGAGTATTCCAACTCGATGGTGGTCCGATGCGCGCGCTGCTTCGCAGCATGGCGCCAGATTCATTTGCTGACATTTCGGCGGTGATTGCGCTCTATCGCCCAGGTCCGATGGGAGAGAACGCGCACAATAACTATGCAGATCGAAAGAACGGGCGCAAACCAGTCGAACCAATCCATCCTGAACTTTCAGAACCACTTCAAGAGATTCTCGGCGACACGTATGGATTAATTGTGTACCAAGAACAGGTAATGGCAATTGCCCAAAAAGTTGCTGGATTTACGCTCGGGCGCGCCGATCTCTTACGTAAGGCAATGGGTAAGAAGAATAAAGAAATTCTGGATAAGGAATACATCCCCTTTGAAGCCGGCATGAAAGCCAATGGCTTTTCAACTTCAGCGATTAAACGACTATGGGAAGTTCTCATTCCATTCTCTGATTATGCATTTAACCGAGCTCATAGCGCAGGGTATGGAGTTGTTTCGTTTTGGACTGCTTATCTCAAGGCTAATTTCCCTACCGAATATATGGCTGCGCTTCTCACGAGTGTTCGCGATGATAAAGATAAATCTGCGCTTTACCTCTCCGAATGTCGACGCATGGGAATCAAAGTACTTCCACCAGATGTCAATGAATCCGATGCCGAGTACACGCCGCGTGGAAAAGATATTCGATTTGGGCTTGCTGCAATCCGCAACGTCGGAGAAGGCGTTGTAGCCTCCATTAAAAGCGCACGAGCTACCAAGGGTGCATTCACTTCATTCGGAGATTTCCTTTCAAAAGTGGATGCCAATGTGTGCAACAAAAAGACAATCGAATCGCTCATTAAAGCGGGAGCATTTGATTCACTCAAACATCCACGTAAGGGTTTGATGGCCATTCATCTTGAAGCAATTGATTCGGTGAGCGAAACCAAACGAGCTGAAGCTATTGGCCAATTTGATCTCTTTGGTGCCGACACAATTTCGCAGGTGGTTGGACTTGATGTAGAGATTCCACAGACCGAATGGGATAAATCTACGTTGCTCACATTTGAGCGCGAAATGTTAGGGCTCTATGTGTCAGATCATCCGCTCCTTGGAATTGAACACGTGCTTCGTTCTCACACCGATATGTCAATCTCTGAACTTTTAGAAGATGGTCCTCAAGACGGCATGGTCACTATCGGTGGTCTCATTACCGGAATTGCTCGCAAAGTTTCTCGACAAGGAGCTTCGTGGGCTGTTGTTAATGTCGAAGATCTTGAAGGAGCAATTGAAGTACTGTTCTTTTCCAATACCTATAATCAATATGCTCTCACTCTGACCGAAGATCGCGTGGTTGTTGTCCGCGGAAGATTTTCGCGTACTGATGAACAAACACGTTTTACCGCTCTTGAAATGAAGTTTCCCGATATCTCTGCTGCTCCGACTGGTCCGCTGCTAATCTCGCTACCGGCACATCAAGTAACTCCACCAGTCGTTGAGCGAATGAAAGAGATATTGCGCACTCATCCAGGCAAACGAGAAGTTCATCTCCAAGTTATCGATAATCAGAAATCAACTACTTTGAAGATTGATGCGCTGGTTACTTCATCTCCAAGTTTGAGCGCTGACTTGAAGGCAATTCTTGGCCCAGACTGCCTCGTTCGGGTCTAAATTCTGATTCGCTGTAATTCAGATTCTTAAAAATGCGCTCCCGCGTAGAATAGGCGGGTGATTCGCGTTGTTGATCTGCGGGGAAGAAACCTCGACAAAGCAGGCTACCAAGAGCTGCTGCCGCGCGCTGCCCTCGATGTCGTATCCGCTATGACAAAAATTGAACCTATTCTCCAAAGAGTTAAAAATGGAGATGAAAAGGATTTGCTCGCGCTCTGCCAAGAATTTGATGGAATCGCACCGGCATCAATTCGAGTACCACAAAGTGAACTTGATAAAGCTCTTGCAGAGTTAAATCCGAGGGTACGCGCCGCCTTAGAAAAGTCTGCAGATCGTATTCGCTTAGTACATATGGACCAACGGCGCAAAGAAAATGTCACGCACGTTGTTGATGGTGGAACTGTTACAGAAAAATGGATTCCAGTTGATCGAGTCGGTCTCTATGTGCCCGGAGGAAGAGCGGTATATCCAAGCAGCGTATTGATGAATGTGATTCCTGCCCAGATTGCAGAAGTGACCAGCATCGCGGTCGCATCTCCGCCACAGAAAGAATTCGGAGGATTGCCGCATCCCACAATTTTGGCGACGTGCGCTCTTCTTGGAATCACTGAAGTGTATGCAATCGGCGGCGCTCAAGCGGTTGCGCTCTTTGCTTATGGAATGAAGGGCATCTGCAACAAATGCGACCTCGTGACTGGCCCCGGAAATATTTATGTAGCGGCAGCAAAACGCGCATTACGTGGGGTTATCGGAATCGATTCAGAGGCGGGCCCAACAGAAATTGCAATTTTGGCGGATGAATCTGCCTATGCAGTTGATGTTGCGACCGATTTAATGAGTCAGGCAGAACATGATGTGATTGCTGCGGCTGTACTTGTTACGAATTCGCAAGCCTTAGTAGATCAAGTTCAAGAGCAACTCGAATTCAGGGTTCCACTTACGAAGCATGCAGAACGAATTAAGACAGCACTCACCGGTATCCAATCTGCAATAGTTTTAGTTGATTCAGTGGCACAAGGGATTAATGTTGTTAATGCATATGCAGCAGAACACTTGGAGATACACACAAAAGATGCTCGAAGTGACGCGACGAAAATTCGCAATGCTGGTGCAGTATTTATCGGACGTTTTTCACCAGTCTCATTGGGAGATTACTCTGCAGGTTCAAATCACGTACTTCCCACAGGGGGTTGCGCCTGTCATAGCAGTGGATTATCAGTACAAACTTTTCTTCGCGGGTTGCACTTTATTGAATACGATAAAAAGGCATTCACTGACATCATCGAGACCGTCGTAACACTTGCCCAATCGGAAGATTTACCAGCACATGGTGAAGCTATGACTGCTCGATTGGAAAATTTATGAACGAGTGGCCAAACTGGTTACCGCTACGCCAGAACCTGCGTGAACTGTCTCCCTACGGTGCACCACAGCTTCCGGCGGATGCAGTGATGAATACCAATGAAAATCCTTATGCTCCATCACTCGAACTAGCTAAGGCGATATCACAGCGGATTGAGGAAGTGGCTACCACCCTCAATAGATATCCAGATCGTGATGCCACAAAACTTCGAAGCAAATTGGCAGAATTCATCAACCAACTTTCAGCAACTCGGTTGAACACCGACAATATTTGGGCTGCAAATGGCAGCAATGAGATTATTCAATCCCTCTTCCTTGCATTTGGAAGCGGGAGTGCAATCGGATTCACGCCTTCGTATTCGATGCATCCACTTATCGCAAAGGTGACTGGAGTCGAGTGGATTAATGGGGCGCGAAATGAAGATTTCTCACTAGACGTTAACTCTGCAATTAGTCAGATTCAGCGCGAAAGACCCGTTCTTACATTTATTACGACACCGAATAATCCAACAGGATCTGCGATAACAATCAGTGAATTAGAGCAGCTTGCTAAATCCACATCAGGTTTATTAGTAGTAGATGAGGCGTATGCAGAGTTCTCGGGCGAAGCCTCTGCGGTGACATTGATTGAAAAATATCCTCATGTAGTTGTCATCCGAACCATGAGTAAAGCTTTCGCTTTTGCAGGAGCACGACTTGGCTATCTAGTTGCTCACCCATCAGTTATTCAAGCTATGTTTCTAGTTCGCCTTCCATATCATCTGAGCGCGCTCACACAGGCAGCCGGAGAAGTAGCTCTTGATTACCAGAGCGAACTTCTCGATACCGTTGCAACGTTACGTAAAAATCGCGATGAACTTTCTGTCGCGCTCACTGCAATGGGTTTAACCGTTATCCCAAGTGCGGCAAATTTTCTGCTCTTTACCGGTTTCAGCATGACATCAGCCGAACTCTGGAAAGCGCTCCTTGATCGTGGTGTGCTCATCAGAGATGTGGGATTATTGGGTTACTTGAGAGTGACTATCGGCAATGAAGCTGAGAATAAGAAGTTTCTCGAATCACTAGCAGCATGCTTGGGAGAATCATGAGCAGAACCGCCCGCGTTGAACGTGCCACAAAAGAATCTAGCGTTCTCGTTGAACTTAACTTGGATGGCACTGGAGAAATATCGGTGGAGACCGGTGTGCCCTTCTTTGATCACATGCTCAGCCAACTAGGAAAGCATTCAGGTTTTGATTTACGGGTTAAGACAGATGGTGATGTGGATGTCGATTCTCATCACACGGTTGAAGATACTTCGCTCGCTTTTGGACAAGCGCTGCGCGAAGCGCTCGGAGATAAATCAGGAATTCGGCGATTTGGTGATGCCATGGTTCCGCTGGATGAAGTTCTCGTTCAAGCTGCTGTGGATTTATCGGGCAGACCATATTTGGTGCATCGCCAACCTGAAATCGTGGAGTTAATTGGCACATTTGATACAACGCTTGGTAAACATATTTGGGAATCCATCGTCGCAGAAGCACGGATAGCGCTGCACATTCGCGTGCTTGAAGGAAGAAATGCTCACCATGTATTTGAAGCGCAATTTAAGGCAGTAGCGCGGGCTCTCCGCGATGCAGTGTCACTTGATGGCCGGGTTTCAGGAATTCCCTCAACAAAGGGAACGCTCTAACTTTGGGCATAGCAATCCTTGATTACGGTTCAGGAAATTTGCGGTCTGCGCAGCGGGCATTTGAAAAAACAGGAGTACCAGTAGAAATAACTGCAGATTTTGATACTGCACTCAACGCAGATGGTTTGGTTGTTCCTGGCGTTGGAGCATTTTCTGCGTGTATGAGTGGTTTATCGAAAATCAAAGGCGATGAAATCGTCCGTAAGAGACGTCAACTATCGCGTCCTACTCTTGGAATCTGTGTTGGAATGCAAATTTTCTTCTCAGAAGGCGTCGAACACGGCAAACATTCAGGAGTCGGGATTTGGAACGCTACCGTGGAAAAACTAGCTTCACCGATTTTGCCGCACATGGGTTGGAATACCGTTTCGGCTCATAGTGATTCAATTCTTTTTAAAGGCGTCGCAGATCAATCATTCTATTTTGTCCACTCATATGCAGTGAAAGGTGAACTTCCTGTTCTGGCATCCAAATCTTTCTACGGAGAAGAATTTATCTCCGCAGTAGAAGATGAGTCTTTTTCTGCGACTCAATTCCATCCGGAAAAATCTGGGGATGCTGGTCTTGCGCTGATTAGGAATTGGGTGACATCGCTATGACGCACTTGGAACTTCTTCCTGCAGTCGATGTCAAAGATGCCCGAGCTGTGCGCTTGGTTCAAGGGGAGCTTTCGGCTGAGACCGCGTATGGGAATCCGCTAGACGTTGCTCTTGAATTTCAAAGTGCCGGTGCAGAATGGATTCATCTAGTTGATCTTGATGCAGCATTTGGTAGGGGCAGCAATGCTCAATTGCTCGCAGAAGTAGTTGGCAGACTTGATATTAAAGTTGAATTATCAGGTGGGATTCGAGATGACGATTCACTCAGACGTGCATTGGCAAGTGGGTGTACTCGAGTAAATCTAGGAACTGCAGCTCTTGAGAATCCCGAATGGACAGCACGTGTAATTACTGAATTTGGTGACCGCATCGCCGTTGGTCTCGATGTGCGCGGACATGTTCTCGCTGCGCGTGGTTGGACTCAAGAAGGTGGCGATCTCTTTGAAACTATTGAGCGACTTGAGCGCGATGGATGCGCTCGATATGTCGTCACCGACGTTACAAAAGATGGCACTCTCAAAGGGCCGAATCTTCAACTTCTCAAAGAGGTATGTGCTGCCACGAAAAAACCAGTAGTTGCATCTGGAGGAATTTCTTCGCTTGCAGATATTCAGGCACTGAAGGAGTTGCATGCACTTGGCGTTGAAGGAGCAATAGTGGGTAAAGCGCTGTACGCAGGCGCATTCACACTTCAAGAGGCGTTGGAACTTACCCGCTCATGACACTTTCTGTTCGAATCATTCCTTGCCTTGACGTCACTGACGGACGAGTTGTTAAGGGAATCAACTTTAAGAATTTGCAGGATGCAGGCGACCCAGTTGAAATGGCTGCGCTGTATGGAGAAGAAGGTGCTGACGAACTTACTTTTCTCGATATTTCAGCAAGCGCATCAGGGCGAGAAACTACGCTCGATGTAGTTCGTCAAACTGCAGAACAAGTATTTATACCTCTGACTGTTGGCGGTGGAATTCGTGAAGTCAGCGATGTGGATCGACTTTTGCGATCAGGTGCAGATAAAGTTTCGATTAATACGGCAGCGCTTGTTCGGCCTCAACTTATTTCAGAAATTGCAGATCGATTCGGGGCGCAAGTTCTCGTCTTATCTATTGATGCAAGACGTGCTCGTACCGAATCTGGATTTGAAGTCACAACTCATGGCGGCCGTGAGAGTGCAGGAAAAGATG
Source organism: uncultured Candidatus Planktophila sp. (assembly GCA_937864425.1). Classification (GTDB taxonomy): domain Bacteria; phylum Actinomycetota; class Actinomycetes; order Nanopelagicales; family Nanopelagicaceae; genus Planktophila. The sequence goes on along the minus strand of CALMJL010000101.1, from coordinate 2,305 downwards.
CACTTGCGTGGATTCAAGAAGCTTGCGAATTAGGTGTTGGTGAAATTCTCCTTAACTCCATGGATGCAGATGGCACTCGTGCCGGATATGACATTGGAATGATTTCTGCAGTTCGTGCAGTCACGAAAGTTCCGTTGATTGCAAGCGGTGGTGCTGGCGCCCTCGAAGATTTTGCTGCCGCACTCGATGCCGGTGCGGATGCACTCTTGGCGGCAAGCGTTTTTCACTTCGGCACTCATCGAATTTCAGATGTAAAGCGCTATCTTGCTGCCGAGGGTTATTCCGTTCGCATATAAAGAGATTCATAAGGCAGAATTGCCTCGTGAGCAACGAACTTTCCCCAGATATCCGCGCCTTGCTCAAAGATCCAGCAACTCTCATTCCCGCAATCGCTCAAGATGCAACAACCGGTGAAATTCTCATGCTCGCTTATATGAATGCAGAGTCGCTAGCGATAACTCTCGAGACTGGCCGTGCTACCTATTTTTCCAGAAGCCGCAATGAACTCTGGGAAAAGGGAAGTACATCTGGAAATACCCAGATTGTTCATGCCATTTCACTGGATTGCGACGGAGATGCGCTCGTCCTCAAAGTTGAACAAAACGGACCTGCCTGTCATACCGGAAACCGAAGTTGCTTCTTTCGCAATCTTGAGGTTTCGCGATGAAACTCACTGAGTTCCGTGAATACGCAAAAAACCATAACGTTATTCCGGTTTATCGAAAGTTACTTGCAGATGGAGAGACTCCACTAAATATCTATAAAAAACTCGCAAAGAATTTACCTGGCACTTTTCTCTTGGAATCCGCTGAACATGGTGGAGCTTGGTCGCGATATTCATTTATCGGAGTTCACAGTCAGACAACGCTCACGGAAAAGAATGGCAGCGCAACGTGGCTTGGAAAACCGCCTGCAGGAGTACCCACAGGAATGGATCCACTCACAGCATTGCGCACCTCTGTTGCGCATTTGAAATCACCCAAGATTGAAGGTCTACCTACTCTGACAGGCGGACTCGTTGGATATATGGGCTATGACAGTGTTCGACGATTAGAAAAATTGCCAGAGTTAGCAGCAAGAGATATTCAATTGCCTGAGATTGCCTTTATGCTCACGAGCGATTTGGCCGTCATGGATCACGTTGCCGGAACCATTATTTTGATCGCCAATGCCATCAATTGGGATGGTTCCGATGAGCGCGTTGATGAGTCTTATGCAGAATCGGTTGAGCGGTTAGATCGCATGCAAGCCGAACTTCTGACTCCATTAGCAGGTGATGTGAGTGAGATACCTTCCAAAATTTCTCCACACTTTAACCGCAATATGACTGAGGCAGAATTTAAATCCAAAGTTGAGATTGCTAAAGAGGAAATACGTGCTGGTGAAGCATTTCAAATTGTTCTCTCACAACGTTTTTCGATGGAATGTAGCGCTGATGCGCTCAATGTTTATCGCATGTTAAGGCTTAATAATCCAAGCCCTTATATGTATCTCTTCAAATTTGAAGATGGCGTAGATGTTGTTGGCTCCAGCCCTGAAGCGCTCGTGAAGGTAACAGGGGATGAAGTCATGGTTCATCCCATCGCAGGAACTCGAAAGCGTTCTTCATCTGTCGAGGAAGATATTCGTTTGGGAGAAGAACTCTTAGCTGATCCAAAAGAGCGCGCCGAACACCTCATGTTGGTGGATTTAGGGCGAAATGATTTAGGCCGAGTATGTGAAGCAGGATCCGTTGAAGTTGTTGATTTCATGCACATTGAACGCTATTCCCACGTGATGCATATCGTCTCCACCGTTGTAGGAAAACTTGCAAAGTCCGCTGCTCCCATTGACGCGCTCTTTTCAGTATTTCCAGCAGGCACTCTCTCGGGCGCTCCTAAACCGCGTGCGATGGAAATTATTGAAGAACTTGAACCAACTCGACGTGCGCTCTATGGGGGCGCTATTGGTTACTTTGACTTCACCGGAAATATCGATGCATGTATTGCGATTAGAACTGCATTGATTCATGGGGGAGTTGCCTATGTGCAAGCAGGTGCCGGTCTTGTAGCAGATTCAGATCCTGCAAGTGAAAATGAAGAGACCCTTAACAAAGCTGCGGCCGTACTCGGAGCAATCGCCGCTGCACATGAACTGCGTTAATGCCCATGTTTAAATTAACAATATCTCTCATTATTGTGGCTGCCATTGCGATTTCGCTCAGCCGCCACTTCAGACTGTCATCTCGATATGAAAGAAAACCGCGAACTATTTCACCATGGAACGCTATGGATAAGGGCATTGATCCCACAGATAAGAATGACAC
>CALMJL010000100.1 GCA_937864425.1 uncultured Candidatus Planktophila sp. | reverse complement strand
ATCGCAGAACTTCGAGAGATTGCAGCAAAGAATCAAGTTTTTACCTCTCTGATCGGCACCGGCTATTACGGAACAATTACTCCACCAGTTGTAAAGCGCAATGTGCTTGAAAATCCAGCGTGGTATACCGCATACACTCCATATCAACCTGAAATTTCGCAAGGTCGCTTAGAAGCTCTCTTTACCTTTCAAACTTTGATTTGCGATATGACTGCTCTTGCTGTTTCCAATGCATCGATGCTTGATGAAGGAACTGCTGCTGCTGAGGCAATGACCTTGGCGCGTCGCATTTCAAAAGCGAGTGATAGCGCTGTTTTTCTCATGGAAGAGCATGTGCATCCCCAAACAAAAGCGGTCGTTCTCACTCGCGCCAAGCCACTTGGAATCACAGTTGTTGAAGTAGATGCTGGTCACCTGGCACACGATGGTTTTGATGGCGAGTACTTTGGTCTTCTCGTGCAATATCCAGATACAACTGGCGAGATTTGCGATTACACACAAGCAGCAGAGCGCGCTCACGAGAAAGGCGCTCTTGTTATCGCTGCAACTGATTTGTTGGCGCTCACACTTCTTAAAGCTCCAGGGGAGTGGGGTGCAGATATTGCAGTGGGATCTGCGCAACGCTTCGGCGTTCCGATGGGATTTGGTGGACCACATGCAGGTTTCATGGCGGTGCGCGAAGGGCTAGAGCGTTCATTACCAGGACGGCTCGTTGGTCAGAGTATTGATAGCCATGGAAATCCAGCATTCCGTTTAGCGTTGCAAACTCGCGAACAACATATTCGTCGCGATAAGGCAACAAGCAACATTTGTACCGCCCAAGTCCTTCTTGCAAATATCAGTGCGTTTTATGCAATGTGGCATGGGCCAGCAGGTCTTGCTGCGATTGCAGAGCGCGTTCACAACTATGCATCACGATTGAAGAAAGCAACTAACTCACGCAACACAAATGTTTTCGACACTGTCACGATAGATGTAAAAGATGCTGCATCTATTCACGCAAAGGCGACTGCGAAACGGATTAACTTCGCACAAGTTTCGGATACCCAGATTCGAGTTTCCTTTGATGAAACCACGACAGACGAAATTTTTGCGGAGGTCATTGAAATTCTTGGAGTTTCCGATGCCGCGGCGACTCGATTTGATTCTCGTTTTGCCCGAACATCAAAATTCCTTCTGCATCCAGTTTTTAATACCTATTTCTCCGAAACTTCCATGTTGAGGTATCTACGAACCTTGGCAGATCGCGACCTTGCATTAGATCGCACCATGATTCCTTTGGGTTCCTGCACCATGAAGCTCAATGCAACAACCGAAATGGAAGCAGTTACTTGGCCAGAATTTGGTTCGTTGCATCCATTTGTGCCACTCGAGCAGAGCGTCGGATCACGGTTATTGGTGGATCAGCTATCGCAATGGTTGGTTGATATCACTGGCTACGATGCAGTTTCTTTGCAACCCAATGCGGGTAGCCAAGGGGAGTTTGCCGGCTTGCTTGCTATCCGCAACTATCACGATTCTCGAGGGGATAACGATCGCAATATCTGCTTAATTCCATCGAGTGCTCATGGCACAAATGCCGCTAGCGCAGTGATGGCGGGCATGAAAGTAGTTGTTGTTGAATGTGACGACCAAGGAAATGTCAGCGTTGCAGATCTGAAAGCAAAGATTGCAGAACATGCAGGCGCACTTGCGGCATTGATGATTACTTACCCTTCAACTCACGGCGTATTTGAATCTGCTGTCTCTGAAATTTGCGCACTTGTTCACGATGCAGGCGGACAGGTATATGTTGACGGAGCAAATCTCAACGCACTTGTTGGAACTGCACAGCCAGGAAAATTTGGCGCAGATGTTTCACACCTCAATCTTCATAAAACATTCTGTATTCCACACGGTGGTGGGGGACCAGGGGTAGGTCCGGTTATTTCTAGAGCGCATTTAGCGCCATTTCTACCGAACCATCCATTGGACAGTTCTGCTGGACCAGCAACTGGTCCTGGTCCAATTTCCGCTGCTCCCTATGGTTCGGCATCAATCTTGCCTATCTCGTGGGCATATATTCGTTTGATGGGGGGAGCAGGCCTTACTCATGCAACAGAAGTTGCAATCCTCAATGCAAATTACATGGCATATCGTTTGCGCGAGCATTATCCAATCCTGTACACCGGCGAAAATGGATTAAGTGCACACGAATGTATTCTTGATATCAGACCGCTGACAAAGGATTCAGGCGTTACCGTTGATGATATTGCGAAACGATTGATGGATTTTGGTTTCCATGCTCCAACCATGTCATTTCCGGTAGCTGGAACCTTAATGATCGAACCAACTGAGTCAGAAGATATTCTGGAGATGAACCGTTTTATTGATGCAATGGTTGCGATCAGAAGTGAAATTCAAGAGATTATTGATGGCAAAATTGCAGTGGATGATTCAGCGCTACGACATGCACCACACACTATTGGCGAAATTGCAGCAACGGAATGGAATCGTTCTTACAGTCGTGAACGTGGTGCATTCCCAGCAACGCTTACCGGATTGATTCCTGGTGAAATCATTGGTCAACGAGGCAAGTATTGGCCTACGACGGGGCGTATTGATGGGGCACACGGGGATAGGAACCTGGTCTGTTCCTGCCCACCGATCGAATCCTTCGCCTAAATCCTTCTTACTTTACATAATGTAACTTATCGGCGTTAGGTCGTATGCGACGGCGCAGGCCCCAGATGGTGGTCTGCCAGAGCGCCTCAACAACGATCGCCTTGCTCATCTTAGATACCCCATTGATGCGTTCAACAAAGGTAATCGGAACTTCTTTGGCAGTTGCACCGGCCAAAATTGATGCCATTGCCATTTCAATTTGGAAACAATATCCAGTAGCTGTCATATCACTGAGCTTAAGAGAATTAAGAAGCGCTGCACTATAAACGCGAAAACCTCCGGTGAGATCGTTGAGTGGAATGGAGAGCGCTAAACGCGCATAGCGAGTTCCAGATTTAGAGAGGATTTGTCGACTGAGCGGCCAATTTACCACCGACCCGCCTTTCATCCATCGCGTTCCCAATGTAATTGCCTTTTCAGCTGGGTTTGCATCCAGCATGGCAGGTAAATCCGCAACCCGATGAGATCCATCAGCATCCATAGTGACGATATGTGAGTA
>CALMJL010000099.1 GCA_937864425.1 uncultured Candidatus Planktophila sp. | reverse complement strand
AACTTTACCTTACTGAATCTGGGATCACTGCACCTGATTCAAGACCATAGACCGGCTCTGGAATCGAACCAGCATTATGTTCAACCAATAACCAACCCTTAGGCGAATGATCGAGAATCGACCACTGCGCATTTGAGAGTCCACCAATACGTGACCAAAATGGAATTGGGAGTTCGAGATAAGAACCAACAATGGTGCGCGAAGTACCACCATGGGTTGCAACCACAATGCGTTCGCCATCGCGACCTGCAAGCGCATCAGTAATTGCAGCAACTGCACGAGCTGCAACTTCACTCCGTCGCTCTCCAATACCGCCAGCAGGATTATCACCGCCCATCGACCACTCGCGCAGATTTGCTAAATCGTATTCACGAATTTCTGCACCAGTGAGCCCTTCCCAATTTCCGCAATTAGTTTCGCGAAGTCGTTCATCAACAATTGGTGTAATTCCAGTAAGTTTTACTAATTCGTGAGCAGTTGCCTGTGCTCGTTGTAAATCACTAGTAATGATCATGGTGGGGTTAATTGCAGCAAGTAATGGAGCTGCATGTGCTACTTGAAATTTTCCAACATCATTAAGTGGAATATCGGTATGGCCCTGAAACTTATTGGCAACATTCCAATCGGTCTGGCCATGTCGCCATAAAATTATTTGATTAGCCAATTGGGTCCCTCACATAATCCAGTTCGATTTGTGGGCAATCATTCCAGAGGCGATCCAGCATGTAATAACGGCGCAATTCACTCGACTGAATATGAACAACTAAATCTGAATAATCGAGCAATACCCAACCATCGCTGCCTTCGCGACGAAGAGGTTTATCGCCCACAGTGCGCAATTGTTCTTCAATGAAATCTGCGATGGTATCGAGCATCTTGGCATTGGCTGCTGTGACAATCAGGAATACTTCATTGAGCACAGTTTGCTCCGACAAATCGAGCGCAACTAACTCAGTACCGAACTTATCGTTTGCTGCACGAGCAGCAATCTGTGTGCGTTCAATACATGCGGGGCTAGCGGCCATAGAGATTATTCTCCTTGATATAGGCAGCAACTGCCTCTGGAACCTGATCTTCTAGTTGTGTGCGAATTTCTGTTGCTGAAATGTTTAAAGCTCCAATATCTATTGCACCTGGAGTTTTGGCTCCTGGTCGATCAATGACCAAGAAATCTGCGAGCTCTTGTAGTTCTGCCGATCTATGCCATTGATCTACCTTGGCAAATGCATCCGTGCCAACAATCACGGCGACGGTAGCTTCTGGATAGGTTGCTGCAATCGCAGCAACGGTATCAATGGTGTAACTCGGACCTTCGCGCAAAATTTCGATGGGATTAACTTCCACTTTTGATTTCACATCATCTGGGAGCGAATTGATTGCGAGCTGACACATAGCGCGACGTTGCGCACCGGTTGCATGCGGCTGACCATCGCGCAATTGTGGTTGCCCAGCTGGCACAACAATGATGCGATCTACCAAACCGCGCGAAATAAGTTGAGTGATGACGTGGACGTGGCCATTATGGATGGGGTCAAAAGTCCCGCCATAAAGCCCAACTATCAATGGATTACAACCGCTTACTTATCGAAACGAAGAACGATGTAGAGCAAGAAAACGAATGTGCCAAATGCGATCAATCCAAATCCAATGGGAGGAAGTGGGAGTTCGCGTGTTGCTTCTGAAAGTTGGCTCATCATGGAGCAAAGATTACTACTTTCCCGCGAGAAGTTCTAAAAAGCGGGCTTCATCAATAATCGCAACGCCTAATTCTTGCGCCTTCGCCAATTTAGAACCGGGATCTTCTCCGACTAATACATAGTCAGTCTTTTTCGAGACTGACGAAGATGGCTTACCTCCATGTGCAGTAATGGTTTCAGCAATGGAATCACGGGTAAATCCTTGCAATCCACCTGTGACAACAAAGGTGAGCCCTGCCAATGTTTGTGGAACATCCGCACTCTTCTGATTCACCATCAGAACACCAGCTTTTTCCCACGCAGTAATGATGTTGCGATGCCAATCAACGGTAAACCATTCGATGATGGATTGTGCGATGACATCTCCAACGCCATCAATGGCAGCTAATTCATCTTGTGAAGCCTGCGAAATTGCTTTCATGCTGCCAAAGTGATTTGCCAATGCTTGCGCTGCAGTTGGACCTACGTGGCGAATCGACAGCGCAACAATTACGCGCCATAACGGGCGAGACTTTGCTGTGTCGAGAGCGGCAAGTAATTTCTCTAAGTTCTTACCTTTGGTTCCATCTTTCTTGGTGAAGAATTCTGATTTCATCAACTTAGCTTCAGTGAGCGCAAAAATATCGGCTTCGTCAGTGATGATGTGATCGGTAAGCAGTGCAACCGCTGCTTCATATCCCAGCACATCAATATCAAGCGCTGCACGCGAACCGATGTAATAAATACGTTCGCGTAATTGTGCTGGGCAACTACGCGAATTTGGGCAACGAATATCGACATCGCCTTCTGAGATTGCACGGAGAGCGCTTGCACATTCAGGGCACTTGCTTGGCATCACAAATGCCTTCTCTTTTCCGGTGCGCTTCTCTTTTACCGGCCCTAAGACTTCAGGGATAACATCGCCAGCTTTTCGAATTATGACGGTGTCACCAATTAATACACCTTTGCGTTCAATCTCTTCTTGATTATGCAAAGTCGCATTGGTAACTGTAGAACCTGCAACTTTGACTGGCTCCATAAAAGCAAATGGGGTAACTCGGCCAGTGCGTCCAACGCTCACCTTAATATCCAACAATTTAGTAGTGACTTCTTCAGGCGGATACTTGTAGGCAATGGCCCATTTCGGTGCGCGAGAAGTAAAACCCAATTTTTTCTGTTCAGCGATGTGATCAACTTTGATGACAACGCCATCAATCTCATGTTCAACATCGTGGCGATGGAGATTGTAGTTTTCAATATACGCGAGTACTTCTTTTCGCGTTGTGGCTACGGTAAAACGAGATGATGTAGGTAACCCCAGCGCTTTTAATTGCGCGTATGCATCGGATTGGGATTCCAACTGCAAACCATCGACTGCTCCAATGCCATGCACGACTATCTGCAGCGGGCGTGATGCTGTGATGCGTGGATCTTTTTGGCGCAAAGAACCTGCTGCACAGTTGCGCGGATTGGCAAAGAGCGGTTTACCTGCCTCTTCGAGCTCTTCATTGAGTTGGCTAAATGCAGCAACTGGAAGAAAAACTTCACCGCGTACTTCAATCAGTGAAGGAACTTTTTTTCCAGTAAGCGTATGTGGAAGTCCTTTGATGGTTTTCACATTGAGGGTCACATCTTCGCCGGTCGTACCGTTTCCGCGCGTGAGAGCTCGCACCAGTTGTCCATCTTGATAGAGCAGATTGATGGCAAGTCCATCGACTTTTAGTTCGCATAAGAATTCTGGTGATGGGCTCTCTTTTTCTACTCGATCAAACCAAGCACCGAGTTCGTTCTCATCAAAAACGTTATCTAGGCTCATCATCTTTTCGATGTGATCATGTTGCGCAAAGGTGGTGGCAAATCCTCCACCCACGCCAAGTGATGGCGAATCAGGTTCTAGTAATTCGGGAAATTTCGCTTCAACGTGCTGCAACTCCTTAAGAAGCGCATCAAATTGTGCATCCGTAATTGTCGGCGCATCCAAAACATAATATTTAAATTGGTGATCACGAATTTCAGCGGTCAGTTCTGCAATGCGATGGCGCGCTTTATTGAGTTCTGTGCTCATGCTGTCTCGCAGATTGTGGCAGAGCCAACTACTCGATCACCGTCATAAATCACCATCGCTTGGCCGGTGGCAAGTCCGAGCAAAGGTTGATCAAGTTCTGCAACTAATTGATTGTCATCTAAGTAATAAGTGCAATCGAGAGCTGCGCCATGTGCACGCACTTGGACGAATCCACGAAGTGGAGCTGCTCCAATTTCAGGTCCGCAAAATATTGGTTTTTCACCGCGCATTGTTGTCACCGCTAAATCTTCGCGTGGACCTACGACAACGGTGTTGCTCACGGGTTCAATTTTTAATACAAAGCGCGGAGATCCATCGGATGCCGGAACCGTCAACCCCAAACCTTTGCGTTGGCCGATGGTGTAGGTATAGGCCCCTTTATGTTCACCAATTTTTTTACCATCTTGATCAACGATGGGACCTACTTCACTTCCCAAACGTTCACGTAACCAACCAGCGTTATCTCCAGATGGAACAAAACAAATATCGTGGCTATCGGGTTTTTGGGCAACTGCTAAACCGCGAGCTTCAGCTTCTTTTCGAATATCAACTTTCTCGGTATCACCTAATGGAAATATTGCTCCATTAATTTGTTCGCGCGTTAATACTGCAAGCACATAGGACTGATCTTTGAGCGGATCAATGGCGCGGTGCAGCGTCTTTCCAGCAGCTGATTCTTGAGTGCGTGCGTAATGACCCGTCACAACTCCATCAAATCCCATCGCCTTCGCGCGATCTAATACCGCAGCAAACTTAATTTTTTCATTGCACCGTAAACATGGATTTGGGGTACGACCTGCTGCATATTCGCTCATGAAATTTTCGACGACACCTTCATGAAATTCATCTGCCATATCCCAGATATAAAAGGGAATACCGATGACATCAGCTGCGCGCCGAGCATCATGCGAATCCTCGATTGTGCAGCAACCGCGCGCACCGCTTCGATACTTTTGGGGATTGGAAGAGAGCGCAAGGTGGACACCAATAACTTCATGTCCTGCTTCAACTGCGCGAGCTGCAGCGACTGCAGAATCAACTCCACCGCTCATGGCGGCGATGACCTTCATCTGCGACCTACTGAGTGTGCTGCTAAACCACGCTCAATCACAGCTGGCAAAACAGAGAGTGCAAAGTCAACATCTGCTTCTGTAGAAGTGGCACCAAATGAAAAGCGCAATGATGATTGTGCAACGACATCAGATAAGCCCATCGCCATTAATACATGGCTCGGGCGATGTACACCTGCACTACACGCAGCGCCCGTGGAACATGAAACTTTCTCTGCATCCATCAAGAGCAAGAGCGAATCGCTCTGTGTACCTGGAAATGTGATGTTGGAAATTCCGGGAAGTCGTGGAGCGCTTGCACCATTGATCACTGCATCACTGCGCAGAGCGAGTACTCCTGATTCAAATTTTTCACGGAGCGCTTGAACTTTTTCTGCATCGTATTCGTGCGCTGCTACAGCAGCGGCAAAGGCGACAATGGCAGGAGCGTTTACGGTGCCACTTCGAATATCGCGCTCTTGTCCCCCGCCATGTAAAAGTGGTGGAAGTTCCACCGCGCGTCGCAATATAAGTGCGCCGATTCCAAGTGGTCCTCCTACTTTGTGGGCGCTAATAGTCATAGCAAAGAGACCAAGGTTCTTAAATGAGAGCGGCACTTTGGTAAAGCTCTGCACTGCATCGCAATGCACGGGAATGTCGCCAGCAATCTTTACGATATCTGCAATCGGTTGAATGACGCCGGTTTCATTATTGCTATGCATGACAGATATCAGTGCAATTTCACCAGCCCGCTTGGCAACGACCTCGGCCAGAAAAACAAGATCAACGATGCCAGTTGCAGTGACTGGAATTTCAATCAACTCTGCACCTTCGTGCTCGACCAACCAATGTGCTGGATCTAGAACTGCGTGATGTTCGATGCTCGAAACCAGAATGACTTTCTTCTTGGAATACCAAAATAAACCTTTAATGGCGGCGTTATCGGCTTCGGTGCCAGACCCAGTAAAGATCACTTCGCTGGGAAGGCAATCAATACTGTGAGCGATTACTTCGCGAGCATCTTCCACATCTTTACGAGTTGCTCGACCATCGGTATGGAGCGAAGAAGGATTACCAAGCTTGCGCAGTGATGCGTTCATAGCTGCAATCGCAACATCGCTCATTGGCGTTGTTGCAGCATGGTCTAGATAAACGCTCACAGGAGCATTCTAGTTCGCTCGCGAGTATTAGCCCTTTTTCGCTGCAACTGCAGCAGTTGCCTGCGGCAGCACGTTAAAGAGGTCGCCTACTACACCGAAATCTGCAATATCAAAGAGCGGTGCTTCGGGATCTTTATTGACCACAACAATTGTCTTAGAAGTTTGCATACCTGCGCGATGTTGAATCGCTCCTGAAATTCCACATGCCACATAGAGCTGCGGACTTACGGTTTTGCCGGTCTGCCCTACTTGATGCGAATGTGGATACCACCCGGCATCTGTTGCAGCGCGTGATGCGCCCACTGCTGCACCTAATAAATCTGCAAATGCTTCTACTGGTGCAAAGTTTCCATCAGTGCCACGACCACCTGAGACAACAATGTTTGCTTCAGTTAATTCAGGACGTCCACCTTTTACGGGTGGCTGCGAACTTGAAATCTTTGCTTTCTTGGCTGCATCGCTAATGACTACAGTGACATTTTCGATGGCAGGTGATGCTGCTGCCAGATCTGCTTCGATGCTGTTGGGGCGAACTGTAATCACAGGAATTCCGTGTGAAACTTGTGAATGTACCGTCGTAGAACCACCAAAGACCAGTTGTGTTGCGCTGGCATCGGCTGCAACATCGACTGCATCGGTAATGATTCCTGAATCGCACAATACTGCAACGCGCGCTGCCACTTCTTTTCCAAATGCATGGGATGCAATCAGAAGTGCTGCTGGAGATTTCTCTTTTACGACATGTGCAAGTGCATCAGCAACTGCGGGAACACCAGCTGATACAAAATCTGCAGATTCAACGACAACTACTGAAGTCACTGGTCCTTCTTTAACTTGTTCTGCCCACGCTGCACCTTTTCCGGCTGGTGCAATTACTACTGCAGTAACGGCTCCAATGCGAGCGCCTGCTGTTGCTAATTCAGCTGTTGTCTTAGTGATCTGATCGCCTGAAAAATCAGCAAGTATTAATACTGTGCTCATATCAATTTCTTCTCTGCTAGATAGGAAGCAAGCGCTTCGCCGCCATTTCCTTCATCACTGACTTTGATTCCTGCAGCACGTGCTGGACGCGGCGTTGCATCTTTTACTTGAGACCACGCTGCTTGTGCTGTGACTCCCACTGCTGCTAAATCTTTCTGCGCAATTGTCTTTTTCTTTGCTGCCATGATTCCTTTAAAGGATGGATAACGTGGTTCATTGATTTTTTCAACCACACTCACAACTGCAGGAAATGCTGCAGAAATTTCATCAACGCCAGCTTCTGTGACGCGAGTGATTGCAACTGTTCCTGCAGGATCAACTGTCACTTTGGAAGCAAAGGTAAGTTGCGCCCAACCAAGGCGAGCGCTCAACATCGCAGGAATGACGCTCATTCGCGCATCGGTTGATTCAGTTCCGCAGATAACCAAGTCATAACCGCCATCGCTAATTACTTTGGCAAGGACAGCAGATGTTGCAAGTGCATCAGAACCAGCAAGCGCTGCATCAGTTACCAAGATTGCATCATTGGCGCCCATAGAAAGCGCTTTGCGTACTGCATCAGTTGCGCGATCTGGTCCCATTGAAATCACTGTGACGGTATGTGGGCCGCCTTCTTCATTGCCACCGTGTGCTTCTGCAATGCGCAACGCTTCTTCGACTGCATATTCATCAAGATCATTAAGAACTGCATCAACGTTTTCGCGATCGAGAACTCCACCGACCATTTTCTTCTCAGCCCATGAATCGGGAACTTGCTTGACGCAGACAGCAATCTTCATGGCGCTCATGTTACTGACGGGTAGCCTCTTTCTCAACGCGAAACTCTCAACCATTACTTCACCTTCTATTTGCTGACACTTCACCTTTTTTTCTCTACCCAGTTGTGTCCTGCGCTCACTCTCGCCTCATGAGAATTGCAGTCGTCACGGAGGCATTCTTGCCGCAGGTAAATGGCGTGACCAATTCAGTACTCCGCTTGCTCGAGTTCTGCAAGGTACAAGGACATGACGTGTTGATCATCGCTCCCGAAAGCGAAGGGGCACCTACAGAGTATCTCGGATACAAAATAAAACATGTACCAAGCATCTCGATGAAGAAGTTGATTCCGATGGCAGTTCCTAGAAAATATTTAGAGCCGCTGCTTGAAGGATTCCAACCAGATGTCATTCACTTGGCATCACCGATCTTCTTGGGCCACTACGTGGCAAGGATTGCAAAGCGCGCCGGAATTCCAACTGTCTCGGTATATCAGACGGATATTGCAGGGTTTGCGCGACATTACGGTTTAACAATTGCGCACAACACTCTCAAGAAATGGATTTCACGTATCCATCAAGCTTCTGATATCACTTTGGCTCCCTCTAAATGGGCGTGTAGAGATCTTGAGCAATCTGGTGTCAAAAATGTACGACTATGGAAACGCGGCGTAGATCTAGTCAATTTTGCGCCAACGCGGCGAGACGAATCGTTGCGTGTCAATATTGCTGGTTCACGCGACAAGATTATTGTGGGCTATGTTGGTCGCTTAGCCAATGAAAAGCGTATTGATGATTTAGCAATTTTAGATCGGCAACCACATATCAAATTAGTAATTGTTGGAGATGGGCCAGCTGCTCCACGGTTAAGGAAAGAACTGCCAAACGCTAGATTTGTGGGGTATCAATCGGGAACTGAATTAGCTCGATACGTGGCATCTTTCGACATCTTTGTTCATACCGGAAAGCATGAGACTTTCTGTCAGGGAATACAGGAATCACTCGCCTCAGGAGTGCCTGTAATTGGGCCAGATACGGGAGGACCTGTTGACCTCATTGAACATGGTGTCACCGGACTGCTCATTGATACGGCAGATCCTCATCAACTTCTTGAAGCGGTAGAAACTTTGCGGAGCCACAGCTCGTTAGACCTTATGCAGCTTGCGGCTCGCAAATCAGTTGAACACCGAACTTGGGATTACATTAACCAACAACTCATGGGTCACTATCTGGATGCAATCAACCAGGTTTCGAAAGAGCGAGGTTTAGTTGCATGAAAATAGTCCACGTAGCCAATTTTTATGGCCCCAAATCTGGTGGTATTAAAACAACCTTGCATCAATTGGGTTTGGGCTATCGCAAAGACGGGCATGAATTCATTTTTATAGTACCCGGACAGAAATTTGCACGCGGTTCAAATGAATTCGGTGTCTGCATCACCCTGCCATCCTGGGTAATTCCATTTAGTGGTGGCTATAGATTGATTCGATCAACCCGGCAAGTAAAGTCGTTGTTGCAAGCACTCAAACCCGATCGCCTCGAAGTTTCAGACCGATTTACTCTTTCCTGCCTCGGTAAATGGGCTCGGAGCAAAGGCATCCCTGCCATTGTATTTAGCCACGAGACTCTGAAGGGTTTAATCAAAAACTTCTGCGGAGTTTCTCTCAACCGACTAGTGAAATGGCATAACTCCAAATTAGCTTCAAAATTTGATTACGTGGTTACAACTACAAACTTTGCGGCTCACGAATTTCGAGAGATCGGCTCTCGCAATTTAGTCCAAATTCCGCTGGGTGTTGATCTTGAAAATTTTCATCCCGATAAATTTGATGGCGATCTGCGCACCAAGATGCTCAAAGGCGGCGAGGTTTTGCTCGTGCATTGTGGCCGCTTATCTCCTGAAAAGAAGCCGGAACGTTCGATCCAAGCGCTCCGTGAATTGCTGGCACGTGGAGTAAATGCCCGATTGGTATTTATTGGTAGCGGGCCATTACATAAGAAACTTTATGGTTCAACGCGCGATATTCCAGTCACATTCTGGGGATACGTTGCCAATAAAACTCTCCTTGCCCAAATGATTGCATCGGCAGATATATCAATTGCCCCAGGTCCTTATGAAACTTTCTGCTTGGCAGCGCTCGAATCTTTGGCGAGTGGAACTCCCGTCGTTGCTTCTGACACCAGTGCCGTTGGGGAATTCCTGGTCACTTCAGAAGGTAAGCGCATTGGTCTGACCGCAGCGAATAACGGCGCAGCTTTTGCTGACGCGATTGCAGAGTTATTGAACTTGATTAAAAAAGAGCCGTCCCTGAAAGGTGATTGTCGAACACAGGCAGAAAATTTTCCTTGGTCAAAAACCATTTCCGATCTTCACCAACTTCATAGCGCACAAGTGAAAGCGGCATGAAATGATGAAACCGCTAACTTTCGCAATTATCGGAGATAGCGCTGCATCAGGTGTTGGCGATTCTGATGCAAGCGGAAACCATTTTGGTTGGGGTTATCACTTAGCCCAAGCATTTAATGAACCTTTGGTCTATATCAATGCCGCGCGACCTGGTGCCCAATCTAAGGAAGTTCGTGAAGAGCAACTTCCGAAAATTCTCATTCATGATCCCGAACTCGTAGCTGTCATTGTTGGTGGAAATGACCTATTGCGGAATGGTTTTTCGCCTCAAGTCTTTGAAGAGAATCTCAATGAAACTCTCGCTCAGATTGAATCTAATGGTGCCACTTCAATGCTTCTTGAATTACATGATCCAACAAAAATTGTACCCATGCCGCGTATAGTCGCTCGCGTTTGCCGTAGACGGGTGAACGCCGTCAATCACATCACGCGAAAGTTGGCCCATCGCTACAGTTGCATTCTTCTTGAAACTCGATCACTTCCTGATATCTATGATCGAAATAAATGGCATGTTGACCGTATGCATCCAAGTCGAATTGGACATCAATTCATAGCAGACAGTTTTGGGCATTTACTACGAAAACGTGGATTTGACGTGGGTGAGATGAAATATTCAACTAAGAATAACCGAAGTACGCGAGATTCCATTCTGTGGATGCTCAGAAATGGAACTCCATGGTTTCTCAAAAGGAGTCTGGATTTGCTGCCCGCAATTGCATTTTTATCTCTCGTTGAACTTTTCCACATGGCCAGATTCGGTAGAAATTCTGAGTATGCAAGTATTCACTACCCACATTTCAATCAAGATTCACTGAATTTCCCTGCTCTTCTGGAAAATGAGCGCGTCTCTTAATCCTATTGAAACAATCTAAGGGCACACTGTCCCTGTGCATCCAGCCGATCCCAGAATCCTTGGCGCAACACTCACTGAAGGTGGGTGTAACTTTGCTATTTGGAGTAATGCTGCAGATGCTGTTGAACTATGTCTTTTCAATGATGTAAATGGAAAATTGATTGAAACTCGTTTTGCTCTCTCGCACCGTTACGGCCCAATTTGGCATGGCTATCTCGCTGGGGTACGTGCGGGACAACGTTATGGCTACCGAATTTATGGTCCATGGAATCCAACGCAAGGCGCACGATTTAACGCTGCCAAGTTACTGATTGATCCCTATGCCCATCAACTATTTGGCCAACTCCATTATGTGCCCGAAATTTATGGACATGTTGCTACCGATGGTTTGGGCCAAGGTGATACAAATACCCGTGATGAACGCGATAGCGCGGAGTTTGTTCCACTTTCAGTAGTCGTTCCCTCTGCACCACGAGAAATATCTCGACCAATTCACCCTTGGGCCGAAGAGATTATTTATGAAGCTCATGTTCAAGGATTAACTGCCAAAAATCCAGAGATACCACTAGAAGAACGCGGGACTTATAAAGCGCTTGGCCACCCCAGTACGATTCACTACCTTACAGAACTCGGCATTACCGCACTCGAATTGCTCCCCATTCATGCATACCTTGATGAACCGGGAATCCATACTCGTGGTCGAAAAAATCACTGGGGTTACAACACGATTGCTTACTCTGCGCCCCATCCTGAATATGCTGCGACGGAGAATCCGATTGCGGAATTGCAATGGTCGATTGATCGACTCCATGAAGCTGGAATTGAGGTATTTCTCGATGTTGTTTATAACCACACCGCAGAGGGTGGAGTAGGAGGACCTACGCTCTCCTTCAAAGGTATTGATAATCGTGCTTGGTATCGTGGAGATGGTAAAGGCGGCTATATCGATGTCACTGGATGTGGGAACACTGTTTCTGCTTCCAAGCCTCACGCAGTACGGCACATAGTTGATTCACTTCGTTGGTGGGTTGAGGTTATTGGAGTAGATGGATTTCGCTTCGATTTAGCCACGGCTCTCTATCCCAATAATTCTGCGAGTGAGTCATCACTTCTCACAGCAATCGAATCTGACGCTGTTTTACGGAATTTCAAAATGATTGCAGAGCCGTGGGATGTCACCCGTTACTCTCTTGGAGATTTTCCACATCCTTGGCGTGAGTGGAACGATCACTACCGAGATTCAGTACGCCAATTCTGGTTGGCCGACCTTGCGCGCGGATACGGTGAGGGCGTCTCTGATATCGCCTCCGGTATTAGTGGGTCTTCCGACATTTTTTATCATCGCGGACCTACCTCATCCATTAATTTTCTCACAGCCCATGATGGTTTTACCTTGTCAGATTTGGTGACATACTCAAAAAAGCGAAACGAACCGAATGAAGAGAATAATCGCGATGGGTCTGACGATAACCGCTCGTGGAATGTCGGTATCGAAGGCCCTACCGAAGATACGAACATCCAGAATATTCGCCACTGCCTCCAAAAATCTATGATGGCCACCCTGCTTTTGTCGGCTGGAGTTCCCATGATCCTTATGGGTGATGAAGTACAGCGCAGCCAGAATGGCTCGAATAACGCCTTCTCAATGCCGGTAAATATGCGCGTAGATATTGAAGATTCGCCAGCCACTTTTATGGGTGGATGGGCACTTGCTTGGCAATACAGCGACATGCAAAAAGATATGCACGCTGCTGTTATTGAGTTAATAAAAATCAGAAAGACCTACCTCACTGATATCGCCGCGGAGTTCTTTACTGGACGAATAGATTTAGGAACTCAGCGAAAAGATATCGCCTGGTTCAGTATCAACGGTAATGAGATGACCGAAGACCGTTGGGAGGATGGCGCCCGACGAACATTGACAGTTTTCATTGATGCTGGACCATTTCAAGGATTGCTACTTTTGCTCAATTCAGAGCGACATTCCGAAAATATGACTTTGCCAACTAAGAAGTGGGGCTCAAACTTTCGCCGTATTTTTGATGCATCTCAACCTGTAGATGCCCACGAATCAATCATGTTATTGCCAGAAAGTAAGGTAAATGTACCGCCTCACTGCGCGCAGGTGTGGCTAGTTACTCGTTCGTAATCCCATATAGTAAAAACCATGCTCGCTCTTCTTGCCCCTGGCCAAGGTTCACAGACTCCTGGGATGCTTACTCCGTGGCTAGCAGACCCTGAATTAAAGAAGTTACTTGATTCTTACTCTGCTGCGATTGATTTAGATCTTGAGCATTTAGGAGTCAGCGCTGATGCTGAAGAAATTAAAGATACGGCCTATGCCCAACCACTCATCGTCGCCACAAGTTTGCTAAGTGCACGCGCTTTATCGATTAAAAGCGCTGCCTTTGTTGCAGGACACTCTGTTGGAGAAATTTCTGCTGCTGCCATTGCTGGAGTTATTTCAGATATCGATGCCATGAAATTAGTACGAGCGCGCGGGCGTGAAATGGCGAAAGCTGCTGCTCTCACAGAAGGTGGCATGGCTGCTGTTTTAGGTGGCGATCGCGAAACTGTATTGAAAGCAATTTCAGATTTAGATTTAGTTGCTGCCAATGACAATGGCGGCGGGCAAATCGTTGCAGCAGGCTCTTTAGCCGCGCTTTCACAATTAGCTCCCGAAGGTGCTCGTGTGCGCCCACTCGCTGTGGCTGGTGCATTTCATACATCGCAAATGGAACCTGCTGTTGCACCGCTCCGTGAAATCGCGGCTGCGCTCGAAGTTCACACTCCGCGCTCTCCCATCATTTCCAACAAGGCGGGCAATATCGTCAACGATGGCCGCGAAACACTTGATCTGATCGTGAATCAGATAGCTAATCCAGTGCGGTGGGATCTATGTATGGAGCAGTTACAAAAAAGTGGAGTCACGGGCGTTATTGAAGTTGCGCCTGCCGGCACGCTTGCTGGATTAATCAAACGTGCAGTTCCTACAATTGCGCAGTTTGCTTTCAAATCTCCTGCTGATCTAGATGCAGCACGTGAATTTGCGAAAGAGCATGGAGGCGCGTAGTGGCTAAAGTCATCGGCACAAAAGCAGGAAGCGAAAGTCGGATCCTCGCAGTTGGTTCTTATCGCCCACAAAAAATTGTTCCTAATTCAGAGATTGTCGATCGAATTGATTCAAGCGACGAATGGATTCAACAGCGCACCGGAATTGAAACACGACGCGTAGCTGAGCCTGATGAATCAGTTCTGGATATGGCAACTGCTGCAGCAGAGGATGCGCTAAAAAAAGCGAAATTAGCTATTACCGATATCGACACAGTCATCGTTGCAACAATTACCTTTCCGTTCCAGGCGCCTTCTGCAGCAACCGCGCTGCTGCAGCGACTCGGACACCCCAAAGCAGCCGCCTTTGATATCAATGCAGCATGCGCTGGATTTTCATATGGCGTTGCAATGGCCCATGACTTCATTAAGTCAGGTAGCTCCACACACGTTCTCGTTATCGGCGCAGAAAAGATTTCAGATTTCACAGATCCCAATGATCGCGCTACTGCTTTTATCTTTGCAGATGGTGCTGGCGCAGTGGTGATTGGTCCATCTGCTGAAGCAGGTATTGGCCCAGTTGAGTGGGGTTCAGATGCAGATAGCCGCGATGCAATTTTGATGAACCCTTCATGGGTTGATATTCGCGATACTGAAACACAATTAACAAAGGCTGGCGGAAAGTGGCCCAATATTTATCAAGAAGGTCAGAAAGTATTTCGCTGGGCGGTATTTTCTATGGGGAAGGCTGCACTGAAAGCACTTGATTCCGCAGGATTAACAGTCAACGACATCGATGCATTCATTCCGCACCAAGCAAATATGCGCATTATTGAAACTATGGCAAAAGAGATGAAGATGCCTGATTCAGTGATCATTGCAGATGACATTCGCACAAATGGAAATACATCTGCTGCATCGATTCCACTTGCAATGGATGCGCTCCTTGCCCAGCACCCGCAATTGCACGGCAAACTAGCCTTGCTCATTGGGTATGGCGCAGGTCTCGTTTATGCGGGGCAAGTTGTGAGATTGCCCGAAAAAGCCTAAATTTTTTCGAGTTACTCCCCCGTTTACTGGAAAGTAAGGTCATATCTCATAGACAATTACGCTCTACGCGCAGAACTGCGTGGGTAAGCAATAAATCAAGAAAAGGAAACACAATGGCGCTGTCACAAGCAGATGTACTTGCAGGAATCAAAGAAATCGTTGAAGAAGTTGCAGGTATTCCAGCTGCATCCATCGAACTCAATAAGAACTTCACAGATGATCTTGAAGTCGATTCATTGAGCATGGTTGAAGTCGTCGTCGCATGCGAAGAGCGTTTTGGAGTCAAAATTCCTGATGACAAAGTAACTGATCTTGCAACCGTTGAAGATGCAGTGAATTTCATCGTTAACGCTGCCGCTTAACTTCACCCACTTTTACCTATGACCGCTCGTCGTGTTGTAGTCACCGGATTAGGAGCCACAACTCCAATCGGTGGTGACGTGCCCACAACATGGAGTGCGCTCCTTGCTGGAAAAAGTGGAGTCCGCTTACTTACCGAAGATTGGCGTGAAAATCTTCCCGTGCATTTTGCTGCCCGTGTGGCAGTTGAACCTGGCGATCAGATGGAGCGCGTTGAAATGCGCAGACTCGATCGTTCAGAACAATTTGCACTGATTGCATCTCGTGAGGCGTGGAAAGACGCCGGATCTCCCGATGACATTCCAAAAGATCGTTTGGGAGTTGTGATTGCATCCGGAATCGGCGGCGTCATCACTCTCTTAGATCAATTTGATATCTTGAAAGAAAAGGGCGCTCGTAGCGTTAGCCCACACACAGTTCCGATGTTGATGCCTAACGGACCTGCAGCAAATGTCGGGCTCGAACTTAAAGCGAAGGCCGGTGTGCACACTCCAGTAAGTGCCTGCGCATCTGGCGCTGAAGCAATTGGTTATGCCTACGAGATGATTAAAAATAATCGCGCGGACATTATTGTCACCGGCGGCGTTGAGGCTGCGATTCATCAACTTCCGATGGCTGCTTTTGCATCTATGAAAGCGCTCTCCACGCGAAACGATGCGCCTGAAAGAGCATCTCGTCCATATGATCTAGATCGCGATGGCTTTGTACTTGGTGAAGGTGGCGGAGTTTTAGTCCTTGAAGAATATGAATCTGCAAAAGCACGTGGCGCCAAAATTTATTGTGAAGTTGGCGGTCAAGGGCTTACCTCTGATGGCTATCACATTGCAGCACCTGATCCAGATGGTGAAGGTGTGCAACGCGCAATTAAATTCGCACTCGCTGCTGCTGGATTATCAACAAAAGACATTGTGCATCTGAATGCCCATGCAACATCAACTCCCGCTGGCGATGTTGCAGAGGCAAATGCGCTGCGAAAGGCGCTAGGTACTGATGCTGACCATGTTGCAGTCTCAGCAACCAAATCGATGACTGGGCACCTTTTAGGTGGTGCAGGTGCAATTGAATCTGTCTTTATTGTGAAAGCACTTCACGATCGCTTAGCTCCACCCACTATCAACATTGAAAATCTTGATCCTGCAGTCACCATTGATGTTGTGCGCGATACACCGCGTGAATTACCGCAAGGAGATATTGCGGCGCTCAATGATTCTTTCGGCTTCGGTGGTCACAACGTAGTTCTCGCCTTTAAATCGCTGTAATTCTAAATTTGGCAACTTCCTGCAAATCCACTCCACGAAATGGTTCAAGCGCAACATCCCACGGCTTACCTAGTACATAATCAAAATTTTCACGGACTTCTGCTTCATCAAAAGCTGCCAGCGCTTTGTTAATTTGATTCTCATTAATCACGATATTTCCAGCTCCATCGAGTGATGCCCGGTGAATTCCGAGTTCTGGTGTGCCGCGATACATTTCGCCGCCACTTGCTCCGAGTTCGTGTACTTCAAAACGTAAGTAGTGCCAATTTTTTAGCGCTGTTGCAATCTTTGCTGCTGTTCCAAGTGGTGCATGAAAATCTATGGCAGTACGTGATGTGCCGGCAGCAAGTGGTTGTTCACGCCAACTGAAATTCTGCGGCGAACCGAGAATTGTGTTCAGTCCCCATTCAATATGTTGGCGCAGGGCAGACGGTGCCGAATGAATGGCAACGTGGCCCTTCATCTGAAGGTGTTTCATGTAGAGCTCCTAGCAAGGTGCGTTTTGTGCGACCTTCCCCGATCCACAACTGCAACTGCTAGTGAGTGCCTTATTTATACAACTTTTGGCGAACTTTTGGAATCCGAGAGTTTTCACCTCATATTTGGAGATATTTTGAGCGTGATTTGGCTCGATGTAACACTTCTTGAAATAGGAGTACGCGGTGGTAGCAGGTACGCTTGGCCCTAGTCGGACGCTTTATCAGTACCCGTTGTTAGATCTACATCTTTACTCGGTATGGCTGAATGCAAGACGAAGACTGGGGTCCGAGGAATTCTCGAACTCCCCACATATCGAAGGAATAGTAAAAAAATATGGCAACAGGCACAGTTAAGTGGTTCAACTCTGAAAAGGGTTTCGGTTTCATTGCAGTTGATGGTGGCGGACAAGATGTATTCGTTCACTACTCAGCTATCCAAGGAAACGGATACAAGTCTCTTGAAGAGGGTCAGTCAGTTTCATTTGAAGTCGTCCAAGGTCCAAAGGGCCCACAGGCTGACGCAGTAACTGCTAACTAATCAACACTTATAAATAAGGCCCGCTCAAGAAATTGAGTGGGCCTTATTTTTTCTTTTTACTTCTTGGGAACTGGTGGAATTTCCCCGGCTTTAGCAAGAGCAGCATTAACCGCTTTTACTGGCGACAAATCTTTTCCTTTTTTCCATGCATCTAAGTATTTCCACGGCAATACAGCGCCACGTCGCACCCACCAAATGTTTTCAGGTGTTGGCCAAGAAATTCCGAAATGAAGATGCGGTGCGGTTCCTCGCGCGCTTCCTGTGCTTCCAATAGAACCTAGCTCCTGCCCGGCTAGGACATTTAAACCGGGCACGATTGTTGCGGGGATACTGCGCAAATGTGAACCGTAATACCGAACTCCATCTTCACCAATGATGGATACATAAAGTCCACCGCGATCTATTCCTAAATTAGTTTTTCCACTCCATCTATCGACACGATTAACTTCGTTAACTACACCATTAATCGGCGCTACAAATTTACATCCAGCTTTCGCCAAAATATCGGTCGCCGGATAATCATGATGTGCCCGGGCATAATTGACTTCGCAGTTTGCTACCGGAAATACGTAGATTGGTGCAGCTTGGGCGCTTGGCATTGTCGCAGCGAGCACAATCAGAATTAATACTTTGCGAAACATGAAGAGAGCCTAAACGGACAGGAAGTTAACTGCGCAGAGCCGCGCGGTCGAGTTTCGCTGTGACAATCATGTGAGGAACTGTAAGGGCCCAGATTGTGACTAAGGTCAACCACAAGAATGAATCTGAGATGTTATCTCGTGAAAATCCAGCGAGAAGTAGAACAAAGATCAAGGTTCCAAAGAGAGCAGGGAGCCCTGGGATGACGGCTTTCTGAAATGCACGCCACGGTTTATTTGCTTCATATGCTGCACGAGAAGAAGGAAGGAGTGATGAAAGTCGAGCGGTATGGCGCATGGCGTGCCAACATCCGAAATACACCGCAAAAGCAACGAGCGGAGGTGCTACAGATGCGAGCGCAGCAAGCAGTGCAAGATCAAGTACATCTCTATACCGCTTACGAGAAACAAGTACCAGAATTGAAAGCGTTGTAATTGCCGCGACCAACATTTGCAACTCAGCGGTAAATCCGTGGTGCCAATCAATCAAGTTCTCATTAACTTTTTCAAGTGCTGCAGTGCTTTTAGAATTAACGAGCGGAATAACGACAGGCAACGCTCCCGCAGCACTGGCATATGCCCACACCGGTATTGGCTTTGCGGTAGATTTTTGTAAGCGATTTAATTCTGAGATAAATGCGCTATCGCCGATTCCAAAATGAGTTGCGCTCATGACAACTACTGCAATAAAACCCCACACATTCCAGCGCAGAATCGCCCAAATCGCTGCCAGCGCAACTGCTACATAAAGCGCAATAAAAAGCGCCATTTTGATGGGCTGAGCTTTTGGCAGCGTCACTAAGTGGTCGAGTGCACCATGAGGTATGCCAATAGCTAGTGCAATCACTGCGAGCGCTACTTGCCAATTGAGCGAATCAGATCCAAGCCAAGAAGAAAAAAGAATTGAGAGCACGATAGCAAGCGCTACTGCGCTACTTGAGAATGTGCGCACTGCAGAGAAAACGCGCAGATGTGCCGTGTCCACAAACGCCACAGTAGCAAGTTTCGCTCATCTCTATGCCAAAATTCCGATATGAAGCAGTGGTCATATATGGCGATGCTGATATTTACCTTTTGTGGGTCAGCGTGGCTCGAGATTTTTCTCAAGACCGGAGTCCTTCGCCGCATTAAGCGCGTTGCACTCAGCGTTCTTCCGATCAGCGTCTTCTTCTTGGCGTGGGATGCCTATGCCATTGCACAAGGCCATTGGTTCTTTGATCGCGAACAGATTTTGGGAATTTATGGACCCTTCAATATTCCTCTTGAAGAGTATCTCTTCTTTATGGTCATTCCGATGGCGGCGATCTTTACGATTGAAGGAGTAACAACCGTCAAACCTCATTGGCGAAAGGATGAATTCGGCGAATGATTTATTCAGATATTGCCATCATCGCATTTTCCATTGCAGTTATGGTCGACCTCTTTATCTTTAAAACATCGATGCTGACAAGGCCAGCATTCTGGACTTCATACGCAATTATTTTGCCCTTTCAGTTCCTGACTAACTGGTGGCTGACATCGCGCAACATTGTGATGTATGACCCCAATGCGATTATCGGCGTGCGCTTCTTCTCTGCGCCTGCAGAAGATGTGCTCTTTGGTTTTGCGCTGTTGCTCAGTGTGATGGGGTTATGGGAAGTCTGGGGACGTAAAGGATTCCAGCGCCACAAACCTCAGTAACCGTGCGCCGCAGCAACTGCGGCATACATGATTTTTCCTTCATGCACATTAAGTCCTGCAGCTAGTCCTGCATCATCTTCTAGAGCTTTCTGCCAACCTTTATTTGCAATTGCAAGTGAATACTTCAATGTTGCATTGGATAACGCCGCAGTTGAAGTTGCTGGAACCGCCCCTGGCATATTTGCAACGCAGTAGTAGAGCGAGTTATGCACCTTAAAGGTTGGATCAGCATGTGTGGTTGGTTTCGAACCTTCAAAACAACCACCCTGATCAATTGCTACGTCAACCAGCACTGAGCCGGGCTTCATCTTGGCAACCATGGCATCTGTGACAAGTTTTGGAGCAGCAGCACCAGGAATAAGAACTCCACCAACTACTAAATCTGCTTGTAAGCATTGTTCTTCAATTGAATAAGGAGAGGAAGCAATTGTCTTCACTTGACCGTGGAACATCTCATCGATTTCGCCAAGGCGTTTGAGATTAATATCAAGCAATGTGACATCAGCGCGCAGTCCAAGCGCCATGGCAGCTGCAGAAACTCCCACGCTGCCTCCACCAAGAATGACTACTTTGCCAGGTGCAACTCCGGGCACTCCACCGAGCAAAACACCACGGCCACCGTTTGGGCGCTGTAGCGCAGCTGCTCCAACTTGAATTGACATACGACCGGCAACTTCAGACATCGGTGCAAGCAATGGAAGGAAGCGATTTACTTCAACAGTTTCATATGCAATAGCAGTGATTCCAGATTTAACAATTGCATCAGTACATTCGCGTGACGCTGCTAAGTGCAGGTAGGTAAAGAGTATTTGCCCACGACGCATACGTGGATATTCCTCTGCGATAGGTTCTTTCACCTTAATGATCATCTCGGACTTTGCCCAGACTTCATCTGCTGTATCAAGAATAGTTGCGCCAGCTTTTACATAATCAGCATCGGAGATTGCAGATCCTAGACCAGCGTTTTTCTCTACAAAGACTGTATGTCCTGCAATGACAAGTGAGTGAACTCCTGCCGGTGTTGTTGAAACTCTAAATTCGTTGTTTTTAACTTCTTTGGGTATACCGACAAGCACAATAAGCTCCTATAGTCGACGTTGACTGTACTTACTTGATGCTACTCCTACTTTGCACGAAAGTGAAAAAGCAATCCGCTCTCAGGTTTCATGACTGGTAGTTGGACTCCGATGTGAGCAA
>CALMJL010000098.1 GCA_937864425.1 uncultured Candidatus Planktophila sp. | reverse complement strand
CAGTATTAAATGGCGGAGCAAGTAGACTTCATTTATGGTCCTTGAAACCGTAGTGATTCTCGCTGCTGGTGAAGGAACTCGCATGAAGTCGAGTAAGCCAAAAGTTTTGCATACTGTCGCTGGTCGCACATTAGTTGGCCATGTTGTTCATGCAGTGACATCTCTTCAACCTAAGAACGTCAGAATTGTGGTTGGTGCTGGTCGCGAAGAAGTAGAAGCACATATTGCCGAGATTGCGCCACATGCTGTCACCGTCTTTCAGGAAAAACGCGGCGGCACGGGACATGCAACGCAGTTGGCGCTCGCTGGTCTTTCGCCATCAGGCACGATTTTGGTCGTAGCAGGCGATACTCCGATGTTGACCGGAGATTCTCTCCAAAAACTTTTGCAGCATCACCATGATGGTGGATTTACCGCCTCCGTCATGACTGCAGAGCACCCAGATCCAACGGGATATGGACGAATAGTGCGCGCCGATGATGGCTCACTTGTGCGCATCGTTGAAGAACGCGATGCAGATGAGATCACCCGCGACATAATTGAAGTGAATTCAGGTGTCTATGCCTTTGATGCCGCCAAACTTGCCGGCGCTATCGGCAAATTAAAGAGCGATAATTCGCAAGGCGAGCTCTATCTCACCGATGTGATTGAAATCTTGCGCAATGAAGGCGGCACAATCGCTGCCGTCCTCATTGAAGACTTCATTGAAATTTTAGGTGTTAATGACCGGGTGCAGTTGGCTGAATCTGCCGCGCTTCTGCGGGATCGGATTAATGAAGATTTGATGCGCGCTGGCGTAAGCATCGTCGATCCACTCAATACCTGGATTGATGCCACCGCCACAGTTGCAGCTGATGTCGTTGTCTTGCCCGGTTCTGCGATTAGCGGAACCACCACAATTGAAAGTGGCGCAGTCATTGGACCGCGAACCACATTAATTGATTGCACTGTCGGTGCATCCGCACATGTTTTTGAATCTCGCTGCCAAGAAGCGGTGATTGGAAATGATGTTGCCGTTGGTCCATTCACCTTTTTGCGCCCGGGAACAAAGCTGCTGCCACATTCAAAAGTTGGAGCATTTGTTGAGATGAAAAATGCAACCTTGGGTAATGAATCCAAAGTGCCACACCTGTCTTATGTTGGTGATGCAGTGATTGGCGAAGGAACCAATATCGGGGCAGCCACAATTTTTGTTAACTACGACGGAGTTGAAAAGCATTACACCGTCGTTGGTGATCATGTGCGGATTGGCAGCGATTCGATGTTGGTTGCACCCGTGACTATCGGCGATGGCGCATATACCGCTGCTGGTTCAGTGATTACCGAAGATGTTCCGCCCGGAGCAATCGGAGTGGGTAGGGCAAAACAGAGAAATGTAATAGGTTGGGTTCTGCGCAAGCGAGCTGGCACTAAATCTGCTGAAGCCGCAGCGCGACATAGCAACGACGAGCAGAAGGGCTAACTTCCTTGAGCGAGATTCGGTTATCGTCAGAGAAAAGATTGCGACTTTTTTCTGGGCGCGGATTTCCAGAGTTAGCAGATGAAGTTGCAACCGAGCTCGGTATTCCAATAACTCCAACATCGGCATATGACTTTGCCAATGGCGAAATCTTTGTACGCTTTGAAGAATCAGTTCGCGGTTGCGATGCATTCGTTCTGCAATCTCATGCAGCGCCAGTGAATAAACAAATCATGGAACAGCTCATCATGGTTGATGCGCTCAAGCGCGCATCAGCAAAGCGCATCACAGTTGTTGCACCTTTTTATGGATATGCCCGCCAAGATAAAAAACATCGCGGACGTGAACCAATTTCTGCACGTCTCATGGCAGATCTTTATAAGACTGCAGGCGCAGATCGTTTAATGGTTGTTGATTTACATACGTCTCAGATTCAAGGTTTCTTCGACGGTCCAGTAGATCATCTCTTCGCACTTCCCATGCTGGCAAATTATGTTGGAAGCAAAGTTGATCGCAAGGCGCTCACCATCGTCTCTCCAGATTCAGGTCGAGTCCGTGTGGCAGAACGTTGGTCTGAACTTTTAGGTGGATGTCCGATTGCATTTATTCACAAAACACGCGATCCACTTGTTCCCAACGAAGCAGTAACTGGACGCGTTGTTGGTGAAGTAACTGGGCGCACCTGCGTTGTTATCGATGACATGATTGATACTGCAGGAACCATTACCAAAGCAGTGGATGCGCTCTTTGATGCGGGCGCCAAAGATGTGATTGTCGCCGCAACCCATGCAGTTTTCTCAGGACCTGCTGTCGATCGCCTCAAAGCATCGCTTGCAGTTGAAGTCGTGGTCACCAATTCATTACCGATTGAAGAAGAGAAGCGCTTCGATAAATTGACCGTGCTGACTATCGCTCCACTTTTGGCGCGGGCTATCCGAGAAGTCTTCGAAGATGGCTCAGTCACAAGTCTTTTTGACGGACACAGCTAAAGCAGGCTAACCTTCACCCCTAGTTCCGGCGAGGGTGAAAATATCCGTAATCGACGGCGTAGGAAGTAACTCCTGCTGGAACTTCGCAACACAAAGAAGTTCGATCTAAGGCACTGAAGGAGTTTGAAAAATGGCAGAAGTTTCAATCAAGGGCGCAACTCGCACCGAATTTGGTAAGGGTGCATCTCGTCGCGCACGTGTTGCCGGTCAAGTTCCTGCAGTCATTTATGGTCACGGTGAAAAGCCAGTACACATCACATTGCCAGCTCGCGAACTTGGTGTTGCTCTTAAAGAGTCAAACGTACTTCTTAATATTGATATTGATGGAAAGGCAGAACTCACACTTCCTAAGTCAGTAGTTCGCCACCCAATTAAGCAGAACCTCGAGCACATTGACCTCGTACTTGTGCGTCGTGGTGAGAAAGTTGTGGTTGCTGTTCCTGTTCACACTGAAGGAAAGCACGATCCAGATGGAATCCTCGAGCACCAGCACAACACTGTTGAAGTTGAGTGCGAAGCAACTTCTATTCCTAAGTTCTTGGTGATTGATATTGAAGGCATGACTGCCGGAACTTCACGATTTGCATCAGATGTTGTTCTTCCAGCAGGCATCACTTTGATCAGCCCAGCCAATACTGTGATTGTTCACTTATCTGAGCGTTCTGCAATTGTTGAAGAAGCACCAGTTGTAGCAGCAACAGATGCTCCTGCAGATGCTGCAGCGGCTCCTGAAGCAGAGAAGAAGGACGAGTAGTTTCGGCCCCTGCCATGACATGGTTGGTAGTAGGGCTTGGTAATCCAGGCGATCAATACGCTGCCACCCGACACAATGTAGGTCAGATGGTTATTGATCATCTGGTCTCACGTCACAATCTCACATTAACTTCTCATAAATCTCGCACCGATATTGCTGCCTACAAACTAGGCGTCGGTGCAGATGCTCATTCAGTCATACTGGCTAAATCAAAAAGTTATATGAATGAATCTGGTGGCCCCATCAAAGCTTTAGCAACTTTTTATTCAGTTGATCCTTCGCAGATCATTGTTCTCCACGATGAATTAGATATTCCCTATGCAGCGATTCGCGCAAAGGTGGCCGGTGGCGACAATGGACATAATGGTTTGAAATCACTTACTTCTGCTTTTGGTACAGCCGACTATTTCAGAGTCCGTCTTGGAATCGGTCGCCCCATGGGCCAGCAAGATCCAGGGGATTTTGTCTTGAAACAATTTAGTAAAGAAGAGAAGCAAAACCTAGGCGAATTTATCGATCGCGGCGCTGATTGTGTCGAGTATTTGATCGATAAAGGTCTTGATTTAACCCAGTCTCGATTTAACAGCTAAGCGAACTTCCTTTGTGAGGCTTCATGAAGTCAGCCATGTACCGGAAATCTCAATACATATTGGATGCTTAACTTTCGATTTACCAAATATTAAACGGGCTTTAACTCATTTGAGCGGCTCTACCCACCAGTAAACACTCATTATGAACCTACTTCCCCAAACGATTACCCAACGTGAGAGGAGGTTGCCATGTCTACATTTCTAAAAAACCCAATTTGCTCGGTGTGCCAATCACAAGAGCTGGAAATCGTAAGCAATGTTGATTTTGGGCCAATGACCTTATGTGGAGAATGTGGATACAGCCGCATCTCTACATTTGAGGATATTTCGCCTGTAATCATACAAACCATCGCTAGTTAATTTAATTTATTCGTGGTGAAAATCTTCACCGCGCCCCCGCTTAAAGCGGTTATGCTCAAACCTTCTCGCTTCGCGAAATCGTTGAAGGCGTTGTAACACTCTTTTAATTAATGCCATCACACCAAGGAACCTCTCATAGTAAATGCTTTAGCAACTCGCTCAACTGACACTATGAAGGCCGCGGTTCGCAAATCAACGGAATATTTTTTGGCAGTCTTGACGACATTTCCAAGAGCTTTTTCCATTCTCGCATCAAGCTCGCGTCGGAATTTTTCTTGAGGCCAACTAAACTCTTGGATATTTTGGGTCCATTCAAAATATGAGCCCATAACGCCGCCAGAATTGGCCAAAATATCAGGGACAATTACAACTCCTTGGGCACGGAGCTCAGCATCTGCATCAAAGGTAATGGGTTGATTTGCCCCTTCGACAATAAATTCTGATTTAATTTTTTCAAAATTACTACCATTAATTACTCCACCAAGTGCTGCAGGTATAAGCAAATCACAATCAACTTCTAAGACTTCTGCAGATCCGATTTGATCCCCAACGGTCAAGTTTTGCAATGTTTTCTCTTGAAATATCGAATTGATATTGATTCCATCTAAATTTATAGTGCCACCAGTGACATCGGAAATCGCGATAACTTTCATGCCCAACTCTTGACAGACAAGTGCCGCATATCTCCCCACATTTCCAAAACCTTGGATTGCAACCGTTGCTCCCTTTACCTTGACGTTGTGTTGTTTCAAAGTCTCTGCAGCAATCATGGCAACTCCCCGCCCAGTTGCTTCTTCACGGCCCGCAGCTCCGAAGAGATCTACCGGTTTACCTGTGACACAAGCTGGTTGAAAACCCTCAAGGCGATGAAACTCATCCATTAACCAAGCCATAGTTTGAGCATCTGTTCCCATATCTGGTGCTGGTATGTCACGGTGATGTCCGAGCACATGTACTAGTGAACGAGTCCAACGTCTAATGATTTCTTCCTTTTCAATTGCATCTAGAGTGGATGCATCTACACAAACACCACCTTTTGCGCCACCAAAAGGAACATCAATAAGAGCTGTTTTCCATGTCATCAAAGAGGCAAGTGCGCGAACTTCATCTAGATCTACATCTTGGTGAAACCGAATACCACCTTTTCTCGGTCCACGGGCACTCGAATGTTGGACGCGATAGCCTGTAAGGACTTCGACATCATCACCTCGACGCAGTGGGATTGAAATAACTACTTCACGTTCACAATTCGTGAGCGCTGACACCACACCCTTTTTTAATTCAAGGAATTCGCTTGCTTGGCGCACTTTTTGATTTACATCATTGAATGCAGAATTACGTGTATGAGTCATACCCGCAATCTAGATAAGTAGAAACTTCCTTTAAAGAGCTTTCATCTTTCATCTATGTGAAATTCTGGTGAATAAGGAATAAAATCAGCCGGTATTTCTCAATCCAGCTGCAACGCCGTTAATCGTCAGGAGCAGCGCACGCACAAGCGTTGAATCTGCACTTTCGCCTTCGTCGCGCACACGTTGCAATAACTTCACCTGTAATAACTGCAATGGTGCCAAATAAGTATCGCGCACTTGCAAAGTGCGAGCCAAGACAGCCTGATCACCCAAAAGCGAACTCTTACCCGTTAACGTAAGAATTTCGGAGACCGTTAATTCAAATTCTGCAGAGATAGTGTCAAAGAAATGGCGCAATTCAGCGGGAACGAGAGTCTCTACATAACGCTGAGCAGTCTTTAAATCAGTCTTTGCCAGTGTCATCTCCACATTGCTGATAAACGTTGCAAAGAAGTGCCACTCACGCAACATCTGTTGTAGTACATCGCTCTTTCCAGATTCGCGTGCAGCCTTAAGACCAGATCCCACACCAAACCAGCCCGGCACAATTTGGCGAGACTGAGTCCATCCAAACACCCATGGAATCGCACGAAGTGATGCCAATCCACCGGATGCATCCGGGCGGCGTGATGGGCGAGAACCTAAGAAGAGATTTCCTAATTGTTCAACCGGAGTTGATGCATAGAAATATGCAGGTAAATCTGGGTGATCAACGAGGGAGCGATATCTGGAAAATGCGGCATCACTGACCGCATTCATGCAGTCATTCCATTTTTGTAAATCTTCAGAACTTTGACGCGGCCCTCGATTAAGGACAGTCGCTTCGAGCGAAGCTGCCAAAGTAAGCTCAACATTCTCTCGAGCAAGTGCAGGAAGTGCGTACTTATCTGAAATAACTTCACCTTGCTCAGTCATTTTGATGTTTCCATCAACAGATCCCCATGGCAGTGCGATAAGTGCGTCATACGTTGGTCCACCACCGCGACCAACCGAACCACCGCGACCGTGGAATAAACGAAGTCTTACGCCATGTTTCATAGCAACATCTCGAAGAATGCGTTGCGCACGATGGATTTCCCATTGTGAGGTTGCAATACCTGCATCCTTATTTGAATCAGAGTATCCCAGCATGACCTCTTGAATATCACCGCGTAATTTCACGAGGGCGCGATATGTTGGATTACTCAATAATTTTTCGAGAATTTCTCCAGCGGCGCGAAGTTCAGCCACAGTTTCAAGTAATGGAGCAAAACCAATTTTGGCAACGCCCTTTTTGAGATCGACGAGACCCGCTTGCTTACCTAAGACGGTGGCAGCGATAAGGTCATCTGCGCCTTTTGTCATGGAAACTATGTAGGTTTCAATAACTTCAGGGCCAAAGCGCTCAATTAAGTTATCGATGGAGATAAAGGTATTGAGGGTTTTGGCGCCAGCTGCATCAAGTTCAGATGCATCAAAGGTTTTATCTGATTCAAGATGCTTGATGAGCAGGTCAAATTTTTCGTCATGCGAAAGGTCGCGATAATTCCCGCCGATTAATTGCTGGAGCGCGTTGTGATGGGCATCAGAGTGTTCGCGGACATCAAGAGTTGCATGAGTTAAACCAAATGCGGCCACCGATCGAATAGTGCGCTCGAGCAATCCGGTTGCCAGTAATTCACCGCGATGAGCAAAGAGCGAATCCCGCATTAATGTGAGATCTGCCAAGAGTTCGGCGGTATTTTTGTAATCACGACCTGGAACATGTGGGCCACGAGCTGCATGGCGATCACGGGTAAAGGCAAGGCGATGCACAATCGCAGTTGCTTTTAATCGATATGGCTCTTGTGCATTCAGACGCAAGAACCTGCCTTCAAATTCAGGAATATTTTTTAAATCATTTTCAACGGATGCGCTGAGTTCGGGAGTAGCTCCAGCAATACGAGTTGAAACAGAGAGCATCTGGCGAAGCCGGTTCATCGCTGCAATGGTCGTGCGGATGGCATGACCTGCTTGGAGCACAACTGCTTCTTCGGTGATTTCAGGAGTGACATTTGGATTTCCATCACGGTCTCCGCCGATCCAAGTACCAAAATTAAGCGGACGTGCGGTGACGGGTAATTCAATCTGTAAGCGCTTTAATTCACGCACGAAATCATTGAGAACTTCTGGCACAGTGTTGGTTGCTAAATCATCGAGGTAATAGAGTGCATTGAGCGCTTCATCAAGCGGTTCTGGCCGATCAAGGCGCAACTCATCGGTTTGCCACAATAAATCTACCGTTTCTGCTAATCGCTCCTCTTGCGTAACAGATTTTGGAGAATCGAGTAAGGATGCAATTTCGCCTAACTTATTAAGAACCGAGCGACGTGCAGCTTCAGTGGGGTGTGCCGTAAAGACTGGTCTGATATTGAGTTCGTTAATCCATGTACGTAATTGATCGTGAGTGATCTCATGGCCTGCTACTGGATTTTTCATTGCATCTTCAATTTTGT
The DNA here is from genome assembly GCA_937864425.1 of uncultured Candidatus Planktophila sp. Classification (GTDB taxonomy): domain Bacteria; phylum Actinomycetota; class Actinomycetes; order Nanopelagicales; family Nanopelagicaceae; genus Planktophila. The sequence goes on along the minus strand of CALMJL010000098.1, from coordinate 9,233 downwards.
CGACGACTCGAGTAATCCATGAACCACCCTGGCTACGCACTTCAGCAAGAACGCGAGAGCGGTGAACTTGTTCTGCCACATTTGCTAGATGGAAATATGTACTAAATGCACGTACTAACTGCACTGCTTCTTCGGCGCTGAGCGAATCCAAAATTTCAATTCCGCGACCTTCGCGCACACCGTGTCGTACATTTTCAACGAGATCAAGCAGCTCTTGTCCTTCTTGGCGAACGAGAGATTGACCGAGTAGATCGCCAAGGCGGCGCACATCGCTGCGCAAAGTGGCATCGTCTGATTCAACGATGCTTTTGGCTTGATTGTTCTGTGCGTTGGCCGAAGTCACCCGCGAATTATCGCAGGTTGAAGCAGGTCGATAGACTGTGATTATTCGCCCCCCTTCTTTTTGAAGCGGGGCTTAGAGTCGTTTGGAGGTGATTGTTATGCGTGGATTGCTTGCACTGTTGCAGAGCGATAGCGAAATAACGACTGCTCTCGATAGCGCAGATTCAAAGATCATCGCACCATCTCCCAGTTATCCATTTTTGGTATCTCTCAAAGCTCTCAAAAATCCTGTACTTGCGGTGACTAGTTCTTCACGTGGCGCCGAAGATTTAGCAGATTCGCTGCGGGATTTACATTCACACGTCCTTGAATTTCCCGCTTGGGAAACACTTCCACATGAACGATTAAGTCCCCGAAGTGACACTGTTGCGCAACGTATCGCGACATTGCATGCATTACGGCAAGCGCATGCGGTTAATCCAATTGTGGTTGCACCAGTTCGTGCTGTTATTCATCGCTTCATAGCATCGCTTGCCGATACACCATTATGGACGCTAGAAATTGGGCAAGAGATAAGTCTGACGAAGTTAGTGGAACATTTAGCTCAGTTATCTTTTACACGAACGGATCTCGTTGAAAAGCGCGGTGAGTTTGCTGTGCGCGGTGGAATAGTCGATGTTTTTCTTCCTCTTGCACATCACCCCATTCGCATTGATTTCTTTGGAGATGAAATCGAAGAGTTACAGTATTTTGATATTTCAGACCAACGAACGCGCGAAGCGGTAGTAGGTGCACTATCTATTCTTCCTTGTCGAGAATTCTTATTAACTCCAGAAATATCAGCGCGTGCAGGGCGCCTGGCACAGCAGTATCCGCAAGCGTTAGAGCTGTTGACGAAAATTTCACAAGGAATCAGCGTTGATGGCATGGAATCTCTGATCCCACTCTTAACTGATCAATTTGAATCCATCGTTGCACGCATGCCACAAGGCACTGAAGTCATTTTTATTGATGAAGAACGTATTAAGTCGCGCACTTCAGATTTGCTCGAGACCAATGCTGAATTTTTAGAGGCGGCGTGGTCACATGCAGCGTTAGGTGCGGATGCACCGCTTCCAGTGGTACCTGACACCTACTTATCGTGGGATCAATTGCAGCGTGAGATAGAAGTTGCTGCGGCAGCACAATCTGCACTTAATCCCTTTGGAAGCGATCTTGATGAGAATGCAATCTTTCTTGATGTCTCAGCAATAGATCCGATGCGCGGAAATCTCGATGCGCTCTCTGAATTACTCAAGAGTGGGCTAGAAGCGCATAAAACTGTCATTTACTCCACCAGTGGTCATGGAATGGCCGAACGTTTTGCTGGAATCTTTCGTGATGCGGACCTACCTGTGCAGATGGCTACAACGCTTGCTGCAAAGCCCACCAAAGGTGCGATACATATAGTGCAATCTTCTTTGCATTATGGATTTTCGAGTGACCATGCAGAAATTTTGTTTGTCTGCGAACGAGATTTATCCGGTAGTAAAACTTCACCAAAAGATGCGCGCATGCCTTCAAAGCGCAAACAAGCAATTGATCCATTAGAACTCAAAACCGGAGATTTTGTTGTTCACGAACAACATGGAATCGGTCGATATGTTGAGCTCATTCAACGCACTGTCGGTGGCATCACGCGCGAATATTTAGTCATTGAATACGCACCTGCAAAGCGCGGACAACCCAGCGATCGGGTTTTTGTGCCTACGGATACCCTCGAACAAGTCAGTAAATATGTTGGTGGTGAAACGCCAACTGTGCACCGAATTGGAAGTGGTGATTGGCAGAAAGCAAAAGGTCGAGCACGTAAAGCTGTTCGGCAAATAGCTGGTGAATTAATTCGCCTCTATGCCGCTCGAACTAGCGCTCCAGGATTTGCATTCTCACCTGATACTCCATGGCAACGTGAATTAGAAGATGCATTTTCTTATATTGAAACGCCTGATCAACTTTCGACAATCGAAGAAGTAAAGCGAGATATGGAGCGCCCATATCCCATGGATCGCATTATTTGTGGCGATGTAGGTTATGGAAAAACTGAAATTGCAATTCGCGCAGCTTTCAAAGCTGTTCAAGATGGCAAGCAAGTTGCAGTACTGGTTCCAACAACGCTTCTGGTGCAACAGCACAGCAAGACTTTTGCCGAAAGATATGCAGGATTTCCCATCAAGGTCGCAGGCCTCTCTCGCTTCAATAGCGCAAAAGAGAGTAAAGAGATTGTGCAGGGATTAACCGAAGGTTCTATCGATGTCGTTGTTGGCACACATCGCCTGCTCTCAAACGATGTCGCTTTTAAGGATTTGGGTTTGGTAATTGTTGATGAGGAGCAAAGATTTGGAGTTGAGCAGAAAGAATCTTTAAAGAAACTACGAACAACGGTGGATGTGCTAGCGATGTCTGCAACCCCAATTCCACGCACATTGGAGATGGCGGTCACTGGAATTCGTGAAATGTCCACGATTACGACTCCACCCGAAGAGCGACATCCGATTCTCACTTATGTTGGACCATCCGATGATGCGCAGATTAAAGCTGCTATTCATCGCGAGTTATTGCGCGATGGACAGATTTTCTATCTTCACAATCGAGTGGAGTCGATTGATCGCGCTGCTGCAAAAATTCAAGAGCTAGTTCCTGAAGCACGTATCCGAATTGCCCATGGACAGATGGGCGAGAGCGCCCTCGAAGATGTCATCTTGGCATTTTGGAATCGCGAGTTCGATGTTTTGGTATGCACCACCATTGTTGAAAGCGGATTAGATATTGCAAATGCAAATACGCTCATTGTCGAACGTGCCGATAACTTTGGTTTATCGCAGTTGCATCAATTGCGCGGTCGCGTTGGCCGCGGACGTGAACGGGCATATGCATATTTCCTATACCCAGCAGAACAACCGTTAACTGAAGTTGCACTGGATCGCTTAAAGACGATTGCCACAAATACAGATTTAGGTTCGGGAATGCGCGTTGCGCTTAAGGATTTAGAAATTCGCGGCGCCGGTAATTTGCTGGGCGGCGAACAATCTGGCCATATTGCAGATGTGGGCTTTGATCTTTATATGCGCATGGTGGGAGAAGCGGTCCATGATTACAAAGCAGGAATCATTGAAACCGAAGAAAAGAATCGCGACTGCAAAGTTGAATTGCCAGTCAATGCCCATCTTTCAGAAGAATATGTTCCAGGTGAAAGATTGCGACTTGATCTCTATCGTAGGTTGGCAGATGTTGGATCAAGTGCGGATGTAGCTGCGATTAAAGATGAGTTGATTGATAGATTTGGTGAATTACCCGCAGAGGCAGAGTCACTTCTCAAAGTGGCCGAATTACGAGCCTTTGCTAAGTCGCTGGGAATTAGCGATGTTGTAGCTGCTGGAAAGTTCCTGCGCATCTCACCGCTACAACTACCTGAATCAAAGCAGCTGCGACTCAATCGACTATTTCCTGGATCGCTCTATAAATCGGCCACCAATACTGTGATGATTGCAATTCCCCGTGCGGCTGCGTGGACTCCGACTGCCGACGGTTCCAAACTTTTAGGGGATACTTCTCTCCTGGAATGGGCGAGTACCTCATTGCACGAGTTGACCGCCTAACGTTGCACCACTGATGAAAGTGAGCTTGATGTGAAGAAGTTTGTAGCACTCTTAGGTGCAATTTCGTTGTTGGCACTCACTGGTTGCGGGCGTATGGATAGCGCTGCCACGATCGGTGATGTCACCGTGACACAAGCTCAAGCGCAAGCGGTAGTCGATCAAATTTTGGAAGAGCGCACAAAGGTTGATACCACCGGAATGCAGCTTTCTACCGGCGAAGAACTCAATCGCGGCGAACTTCGCTTCACCATCATTACTGTGCTCTTCGAAAAGATTGCAAAAGAGCTCAAGATTGAAGTCACTCCAACCGAAATTGAACAGAGGAAATCTGAACTCATCGCACAAGTGGGCGGAGAAAAAGAATTACTTCAAGGATTAGTAGGTGCAAATATCGCTTCTTCAAACTTTGAAAAGTATGTCAAAGCAATTCTTACCTCTGAAAAGATTTGACAAGCCCTGAAAGATTCTGGAGTTGCTGAAGATGAAGTGTCAGGCCGCATCGGCCAGTTGGTCACTGCAAAGGCAAAGCAGTTAAAGGTCACAGTAAATCCACGCTACGGAGTCTGGGATCTTGAACAAGGTGACATCGTTGCAAAGGATTCTGCAGGATCTGCAGTTGTTCCATCCGGTAAGTAATTCTTGCGATGGCAGGTTCAGAACTTCTTCGCCTCGTTGAGGTGATGGATCGACTCCGTTCTCCCGGAGGATGTCCATGGGATGCCGAGCAGACTCATCAATCGCTGATTAAATATTTACTCGAAGAGTCATATGAATTCATCGATGCGATAGAGACCGAAGACCGCGCTGGAATGCGCGAAGAATTAGGTGATGTTTTATTGCAGGTGTACTTCCATTCGCGAATTGCCGAGGAGCATCCAACAGATCCATTCACTATTGATGATGTCGCTGGTGCAATCGCAGATAAATTAATCAGTCGCCATCCTCATGTCTTTGAAAATCTTGAAGTGAGTGGAACTGATGAAATTATTGAAAATTGGGAGGCCATTAAAGCTCGTGAAAAAGGTCGAACTTCGGCAGTAGATGGCATTGCAATGTCACAGCCAGCGCTTCCACTTGTATCAAAAATTATTTATCGTGCAGAGAAGTACAACGTTCCGCTCAATCTTGAACCGCACGAGCGCAACGAAGTGGCAACTGAAGAATCGGTTGGTTCTGCACTTGCTTCAATCATCGCTTGGGCGCATCACAATGGCATTGACCCTGAAAGTGCCCTGCGAGCAAAGGCGCGCGAGATGATGCGTGAGATTGCAGCAAAAGAAAAGCACTCCTAATTACGCGATAAGATAAGCACCTGACGTTCAGCGTTGAGCGCACTGATCACAGATTTCTTATTCAAGGAGACCCTTCATGGCAATTATTGATGCACTCTACGCTCGCGAAATTCTTGATTCACGCGGAAATCCAACTGTAGAAGTTGAAGTGCAACTTGAAGACGGTACTCAGGCACGCGCTGCAGTTCCAAGCGGTGCATCAACTGGCGCATTTGAAGCTTCCGAACTCCGCGATGGTGATAAAGGTCGCTACTTAGGCAAAGGCGTTCAAAAGGCTGTTGCATTTGTTAATAACGATATTGCCCCCGTCATTGAAGGTTTTGATTCACAAGATCAACGTTTGATTGATGAAGAGATGATCAAGCTTGATGGCACACCAAACAAATCACGTTTAGGCGCAAATGCCATCCTCGGAGTTTCACTTGCTGTTGCAAAGGCCTCAGCAGAATCCGCTGATCTTTCACTCTTCCGCTATGTCGGTGGACCCAATGCACATGTTCTTCCAGTGCCGATGATGAATATTCTCAATGGTGGTGCACACGCAGATACCAACGTTGATATCCAAGAATTTATGATTGCTCCGATTGGTGCAGATTCATTCCGTGAATCACTTCGCTGGGGTGCAGAGATTTATCACGCTCTCAAAGCTGTCTTGAAAAAGCGCGGCCTCGCTACTTCTGTTGGTGATGAAGGTGGTTTTGCACCTAATCTCGAGAGCAACCGCGCCGCACTTGATCTCATTATTGAAGCAATTACTGCTGCCGGGTTTAAACCAGGCAACCAGGTTGCACTTGCCATGGATGTTGCTGCAACAGAATTTCATGAAAATGGTAAGTACAACTTTGAAGGCTCAGTTCGTACTTCTGATGAAATGATTGCTTACTATTCAGAGCTCGTAAATGCCTATCCAATCGTTTCTATCGAGGACCCACTTAATGAAGAAGATTGGGCAGGCTGGAAGTCCATGACTTCTTCACTTGGCTCAAAGATTCAGATTGTGGGCGATGATCTATTTGTTACCAATCCAGTGCGTCTTGCAAAGGGCATCGAAACAGCAACTGCGAATGCGCTATTGGTAAAGGTAAATCAGATCGGTACTTTGACCGAGACTCTCGATGCTGTTGATTTGGCACACCGTGCTAATTACCGCAGCATGATGTCGCATCGTTCAGGTGAGACCGAAGACACCACCATCGCAGATCTCGCTGTTGCAACGAACTGCGGCCAAATCAAGACCGGCGCACCTTCCCGTACTGAGCGCGTTGCAAAATACAATCAATTGCTTCGTATTGAAGAAGAACTTGCTGACGGCGCAGAGTATGCAGGTCGTCAGGCATTTCCTCGCTTTAACGGATAAGCAACCGATACTTTCTCATGGTGCGCAGATCCCCGAGTCGCAAGAGAAGTAAGAGATATCGCTCGCGCAATCTCAACTTCAATCGTAATCAGGGATCTGGTCGCGTCTTTGCAGTTGCTGCAACCTTCTTTCTCTTGGCGCTCTTTCTGGCGCCTCCAATTAAGAGCTATTTTGTACAACGTGCTCAAATCAACGCTCTTCAATCGCAACTTGATAGCGACCGTTCTGCTCTTGCCGCTGCTCGCCGCGAGTTATTGCTCTGGCAGGATCCTGAATATATTAAATCTCAAGCGAGAGAACGTCTTCATTTTGTGATGCCGGGTGAACGTCAATACATCGTCACTGGTGATGAAGGAAATAATGATTCTGGCGAAATCACTAATGATGTTGTGAAGAATCTTCCAGAAGGTCAACCTTGGTATATGCGCATGATTGCCTCCATTACTGAAGCAGGTAAGCAGTGAACCAAGAAAGTCGCGTTGCAACCGATGCTGATCTTGCGACAGTTGAAAAACAATTAGGGCGCTCACCCCGTGATGTGCATGCAATCTCTTATCGCTGTCCTTGCGGAAAGCCTGCTGTTGTAGAGACCCCACCACGCCTTTCTGATGGAGAACCTTTTCCAACCTTTTACTATGCAACTTGCCCGCGATTAACGGCAGCAATTTCAACGCTTGAAACAACCGGCATGATGGAAGAAATGTCTAAGCGCCTTGAGACCGATGCCGAACTTGCTGGAGCTTATGCCGCAGCGCATGATGATTACATTGCAGCGCGATCTGCATTGCAGATTGATGTTCCCGAGATTGAGAATATTTCAGCAGGTGGCATGCCCAACCGAGTGAAGTGTTTGCACGCACTCATTGCACATTCGCTCTCTGCTGGACCTGGAGTTAATCCGCTCGGAGATGAAGCGCTCGCCGAACTACCGCAATGGTGGAAGCACCTGTCATGCGAGTAGCAGCAATTGATTGCGGTACTAATTCAATTCGCTTACTGATTGCCGATGTTGATGGGACCAACTTTCGCGAAATTGTGCGCGAAATGGAGATCGTAAGACTTGGTCAAGGCGTCGATAAAACCGGACAGTTTCATCCCGATGCAATTACTCGCACTCTGGCGGCGGTAGATTCGTATGCGCGCACTATTGCGGCTAAAGGTGTTGAGAAAATCAGATTCTGTGCAACGAGCGCTACTCGTGATGCGACAAACCGCGACCTTTTTATTAACGGTGTTAAAGAGCGACTAGGGATTGAACCAGAAGTTATTCCAGGCGAAGTCGAAGCAGCGCTCTCTTTTCAGGGTGCAACAAAAGATTTCAATAAGGTTGAAGGCCCCTTTCTTGTCATCGATATTGGTGGAGGCTCCACTGAATTTGTTTTTGGCACCGACAAAGTCGAGTTTGCTAAGAGCATGAATATCGGTTGTGTGCGTATGTCAGAGCGCCACTTCACTGGAGGCGAAGCAGAGCCGGGTCAGATTGCCGCAGCGACTGCAGATATCGATGAAGCAATTGCACAAGCTGCCAAGATTGTTCCCATTAAAGATGCAAAAACTTTGATTGCTGTGGCAGGAACCGCCACCACTGTTGCTGCGGCAGCGCTCGATCTTCCTGAATACGATCGTTACTCCATTCATCTATCGCGCATTTCAGCGGAGAAAACTCACGCTATCTCCAAGCAATTTCTCGCCATGTCGCGCGATGCACGTGCTGCGCTCGGTTATATGCACCCTGGTCGCGTAGATGTGATTGGTGCCGGCGCTCTCGTTCTCTCTCGCATTATGTATGCAACTGGTGCATCAGAATTTGTTGCTTCCGAATCAGATATCCTCGATGGAATGGCTTGGTCGCTTGTATAAATCGATTCAGCTCCTTGATAAAGCAATCGTCTCTTGTCATAAATGTCCACGCCTGGTCGAATGGCGTGAAGAAGTAGCAATAACAAAACGCAAAGCCTATGAAAACGAAAAATATTGGGGCAAACCTGTCACTGGCTTTGGTGCAACAGCACCAAAAATGCTGATTGTCGGTCTTGCACCAGGAGCGCACGGTGCAAACCGCACCGGACGAATTTTCACAGGAGATTCTTCAGGGGATTGGCTCTACGGCTCACTGCATCGCATCGGCATTGCCAAAATTCCAACTTCGACATCACGAGACGATGGTCAAGAGTTACGCGATACACGAATCTCTATGGCAGTTCGCTGTGCACCTCCAGAAAATAAACCCACTACTGAAGAGCGCGATACATGTGCGCCATTCTTTGAAAATGAGTTACAACTCATTCTTCCTACGGTGAGATCTTTTGTTGCGCTAGGCAACTTTGGTTGGCAGGTATTAATCAAAGCTCTGAAGAATTTAGGTCATCCGGTACCTGCAGGAAAATTCGGCCATGGTGCAAAAGTTTCTTACACTCATGATGGAATCAAATATTTAATTCTCGGTAGTTATCACCCAAGCCAACAGAATACATTTACTGGAAAACTCACCAAGCCAATGTTGGATTCAGTACTAAAAAAGGGTGCAACCTTCGCGGGAATTCTCTAACTTTTCTCCCAGAACTCTTAACACAGTAGTATTCGCCTTCTATTGGCCCCCGTAGTCCAATGGCAGAGACAGAGGACTTAAAATCCTTCCAGTGTCGGTTCGAGTCCGACCGGGGGCAC
>CALMJL010000097.1 GCA_937864425.1 uncultured Candidatus Planktophila sp. | reverse complement strand
GGTAACCGTGCGCTGAAGTCATTGTCAGACATGCTGAAGGGTAAGCAAGGACGTTTCCGTCAGAACTTGCTCGGAAAGCGCGTTGATTACTCTGGTCGTTCAGTAATTGTGGTTGGACCACAGTTGAAGTTGCACCAGTGCGGTCTTCCAAAGCAGATGGCGCTTGAACTCTTTAAGCCATTTGTAATGAAGCGTCTTGTTGACCTTAACCACGCGCAGAACATTAAATCTGCAAAGCGTATGGTTGAGCGTGCACGTCCAGTTGTGTGGGATGTTCTTGAAGAAGTTATTGCAGAACATCCAGTACTACTGAACCGCGCACCAACTCTGCACCGCTTAGGTATCCAAGCATTCGAACCACAGTTGGTTGAAGGTAAGGCTATTCAGATCCACCCACTCGTATGTACTGCATTTAACGCAGACTTCGACGGTGACCAGATGGCAGTACACCTTCCATTGTCTGCAGAAGCGCAAGCTGAAGCACGCATCTTGATGTTATCTTCAAATAACATCTTGTCTCCAGCAAATGGTCGTCCAATTACATCTCCTACACAGGACATGGTTCTTGGTCTCTATTACTTAACAATGGAACGTGCCGGCGAACTCGGAGAAGGCCGCGCCTTCTCATCAGTTGCTGAAGCGATCATGGCTCATGATCAGCACTCAGTCTCATTGCAGGCAAAGGTAAAGATTCGTATTAAGGGCGAGACAGTTGAAACCACAATTGGTCGCGCAATCTTTAACGAAGCTCTACCTACTGATTTCCCATTTGTTGATCACGATGTCACTAAGAAAGCACTTGGTGCAATCGTCGACAAACTCGCTGAGTTCTATCCAAAGGTAACTGTGTCAGCAACGCTTGATGCGCTGAAGGCACTTGGTTTCCAGTGGGCAACTCGTGCTGGTGCAACTATCGGTATTGAAGATGTTGTTACCCCACCACGTAAGCGTGAAATCCTTGAAAGCTACGAAACACAGGCAGACAAGGTTCAATCACAATATGAAAAGGGACTCATCACTGATGACGAGCGCCGTCAAGAATTGATCGAAATCTGGACAAAGGCAACTGCTGAAGTTGGTAAAGAGATGGAAGAAAACTTCCCTCGCATCAACCCAGTCTGGATGATGGTCTATTCAGGTGCACGTGGAAACATGATGCAGATTCGTCAGATCGCTGGTATGCGTGGTCTTGTAGCGAATCCAAAGGGTGAAATTATTCCTCGCCCAATTAAGTCAAACTTCCGTGA
>CALMJL010000096.1 GCA_937864425.1 uncultured Candidatus Planktophila sp. | reverse complement strand
CATTTTGTTCGGCTACCTTTTTAGATAGATGAAGATCAACGAAAGGACCCTTCTTTAAACTACGTGGCATCTTAAGATCCCCCCTTATCTCTTCTTGTTGGACTTGCGTCGACGGATAATTAAAGAATCACTACTTTTCTTTTTGCGGGTGCGCTTTTCAGGTAGACCCCAAGGTGAAACTGGATGACGACCACCAGAGGTTTTACCTTCACCACCACCATGTGGGTGATCAACTGGGTTCATAACAACACCACGAACAGATGGGCGCTTGCCCTTCCATCGCATACGTCCAGCTTTTCCATAATTTCTATTTGATTGTTCAGCATTACCAACTGTGCCAACAGTGGCACGGCAACGAACATCAACATTTCTAATTTCACCTGATGGCATACGAAGTTGAGCGTATGGTCCATCTTTTGCAACTAATTGAACTGCAGATCCAGCAGAGCGGCCAATCTTGGCGCCACCACCTGGACGAAGTTCAATTGCATGAATCATTGTTCCAACTGGAATATTACGAAGTGGCAAGTTATTGCCAGGCTTAATATCAGCAGATGCGCCATTTTCAATTGGGGATCCTTGAGTTAAACCATCTGGTGCAATGATGTAACGCTTCTCGCCATCAGCAAAGTGAAGTAATGCAATATTTGCAGTGCGATTTGGATCGTATTCAATTTGGGCAACCTTTGCTGGAATGCCATCTTTATCATTACGAACAAAATCAATTAAACGATAGGCGCGCTTATGTCCGCCACCTTGATGGCGCATAGTTACCCGACCAGTTGCGTTACGGCCACCCTTGGAATTAATTGGGCGAACTAAAGATTTCTCTGGCTTTTGACGAGTGATCTCTTCAAAATCAGGAACGCTTGCTCCGCGCTGACCAGGTGTGGTCGGCCTCAGATTACGCAGTGCCATTTATCTTCTCCCTATTCCTAATTAAGTCCCAATCTCCGCTTAGGAGACCGGTCCTCCAAAGATGTCGATCCGTTGTCCGGCTGCCACATGCACAATTGCACGCTTTGTATCTTTACGCTTTCCAAAACCGATAGCAGTTCGCTTGCGCTTACCCTCACGGTTCATGGTGTTAACACTTAATACCTTTAC
>CALMJL010000095.1 GCA_937864425.1 uncultured Candidatus Planktophila sp. | reverse complement strand
GCTTGATTAAAGACTCTGCCATCGGGGCGATCAAATAATTTCTTTCCATATGTTGCACCAAACCAATGGCCAACTTGCGCGCCGATAATTGCAGCAAGTGGTGCGCCAATAAAGAGCGCAGTGGGATTAAGTGATGCACCACCTAGAATCGCTGCACCTGATCCCGATGCTGCCACCCCTGCAATAAAAAGGAGCGAATCACCCGGAAAGGCCAATCCAACCAACAAGCCAGTTTCAGCAAAGATAATGGCAAGAACACCAATAAGACCGAGATCGCCAACAATGGAATGTGCGTCAAATAAATTTGCCAGAGTGTTCATAACGTTGAGGATACGCTACCGAATCAAAGAGCAGCGGTTGTTGAGCGAACCACTAAATTAACGGGAATATTGATGTTTTTCCGCTCTGCCGATGGATTGGAAACTTCGGCAATTGCAGCAGCTGCAGCCATCTGTCCTTCAAATTGTGGCGGTTGTGCAACTGTTGTGAGCCCCACATAGGTTGCTAATTCGTGATCATCAAAGCCAATCACAGAGATATCTTCAGGAATACGCATGCCGCGTTCACGTATTGCCTTAATCGCACCGAATGCCATTTCATCAGAGTGACAAAAGATTGCAGTTGGCAACTTCTTGCGGCGCAAAAATGATTGCATCGCAAGTTCTGCTGTATAGATATTAAAGTCACCACGAATATCAAGATCTGGGTTGTATTCAACGCCAACGCTATTAATAACTTCGGTGTATCCCTTGGTGCGATTATCTGAAACGTCAAACTTCATCGCGGTCTCGCGCGGGCCAGATAACAGAGCAATTTCACGATGGCCTAAATCAATCAGATGTTGTGTGGCAATTCGTCCGCCTTCAACATCATCAATACAAATACTGCTGCAGCCTTCGTGAGTGAATCCAATTGTGGTGATGGGAATACCAAGGCTCATCAGCGAATCAAATTCTTCATCGGTGGGCGGCAAACTAATAACAATCAGCGCATCCACTTTCCCACGCAATTGACGTTGCTGAAAGATGCGTTGACGTGCATCAACTTGTGAAAAGTTATAGAGCAATAAATCTAGGCCAGCTTCTCGTAAACTCTGTTCAACTCCGTTAATTGCTTGCGTAAAAAACCAGCGCGATAAATATGGAGAGATCACACCAATGCGATTTGTTTTCTTCTTCGCACTTGCTGGCAATAAATCAGGGCGCAACGGATAGTTAAGTTCCATTGCAGCAGTAACAATCTTTGATCGGGTGCGTTCGTTGACATGATGCAATCCGCGCAGCGCACGCGAAACCGTGGCAGGTGAAACCCCTGCCCGCTCTGCGATTTCGACGATTCCGCTCATGGCGCCCTTCTGCAAATTTCTGCAAAATCTGC
>CALMJL010000094.1 GCA_937864425.1 uncultured Candidatus Planktophila sp. | reverse complement strand
GGGCTCTTCAATAAGTTGCTCTTTGCGGTTCGTTACGGCGAACAACGCATTGTGCTTTCCAATTTGATCAATGCTGATTCAAAGATTCTTTATAACCGAAATCCACGCGAGCGAGTTGCCAAGGTTGCACCGTGGCTCACGCTCGATGGCGATCCATATCCAACGGTTGTCGATGGAAAGATCTTGTGGATTATTGATGGTTACACAACAAGTGCGGGATATCCATATTCACGATCTACCTCACTTGCAGCTGCCACCGAAGATGCGCTGACAGCAAATTCAACCTCTGTTACTGCCCAGGCCAATCGTTCGGTTAATTACATCCGTAACTCTGTTAAAGCAACGGTGGATGCCTATGACGGAACTGTGACTTTGTATCAATGGGATGAGAAAGATCCTGTATTAAAAACATGGATGAAGGTCTTCCCAGGTACCGTTAAAGCGAAGAGTGCGATTTCTAAGGGATTACTTGATCACGTCCGTTATCCAGAAGATATGTTCCGAGTACAGCGCGATATTTTAAGTTCGTATCACGTCAAGAGCGCAGCTGCGTTTTACGGTGGACAGGATTTCTGGCGCGTTCCTCGAGATCCTTCAACATTTGGCGCTAATGCAGGTGCACAGCCACCGTATTACATGACGCTTCAAATGCCAGGTGCTGAGAAACCAACATTCTCGCTCACCACTCCATTTGTGCCACGTGGAGGTCGTGAAAACCTTTCTGCATTTGCAGCAGTGGATGCAACTGCCGGTCCAAATTACGGCAAGATCACTGTTTTGCAATTGCCGCGCAGTACCAACATCGCAGGTCCTTCACAGGTTGCCTCTAACTTTGAAGCAAAGCCAGATGTTGCAAATGCGCTCTCATTGCTGCGCCAAGGTGGTTCTGATGTAGTTCTCGGAAACCTATTAACGCTTCCAGTAGGTAATGGGCTTCTCTACGTGCAACCTGTCTATGTTCGAGCAACTGCAAATGCTGCTGCCTATCCATTGCTACAGAAAGTTCTCGTCTCATTTGGTGATGTGATTGGTTTTGATAATTCACTGAAGGGCGCACTGGATCAAGTATTTGGAGGAAACTCTGGAACTGGTGCTGGTGTTACGCCGTCAACATCAAGCAATACATCATCTGCATCATCTGATCTTGCATCTGCGCTACGTAGTGCAAAACAAGCAATTGCAGATGGACAAGCAGCGCTTGCTAAGGGAGATTTTGCAGCGTATGGACGTGCGCAGGATCGACTTAAATCTGCAATCGCTGCTGCAATCGCTGCAGAATCTCGTAAGTAATTAACTGAATTCTTAACTTCAGTTACTTGCATTGCGTGGATTTGGTGAACCGGTAATACCTCACTAGTATTGGTACTTCCGACGCGGGGTGGAGCAGCTCGGTAGCTCGCTGGGCTCATAACCCAGAGGTCGTAGGTTCAAATCCTGCCCCCGCTACCAAGATTAT
>CALMJL010000093.1 GCA_937864425.1 uncultured Candidatus Planktophila sp. | reverse complement strand
CTGAAGGTACTCCTAGCAGCCCTTTTCAGCCACCCGGCGGGGTCTATTTACGCATGAAGAAGCGGGTGATTTTTCAGAAATAACATTTTTATTACCTTCTCGTGAGCAAGCGCGCATGAAGTTGGCTTCAGCGAATTGCTCGCAATACCGTTCTCTCACGTTTGCGGCGTTTAGTCGCACACAACCCTCACAAAGAAAAGGTAACTACATGCTAAAGAAAAAGGGTCTACTTGTAGGAGCAGCAATTGCAGCTCTCTCACTCGTAGCAACAACTTTCACAGCAACTTCAGCATCAGCTGCTGATTGTGCTGCTTATGCAAAGTGGAAGGGAACTGGAACAGTAAAGATTTTTGCTGGTATCCGCGATCCTGAAGCTTCAGTAATGGAGAAAGTTTTCGCTGAGTTCACAAAGTGCACAGGCATCAAGATTGCTTACGAAGGCACTGACCAGTTCGAAACTCTTCTTCCAGTTCGCGTAAAGGGCGGAAACGCACCTGATCTCGCGATCATTCCACAGCCAGGTTTGGTAACAACAATGGTTGAAACCGGTAAGGCAGTTCCAGTATCTGCAGCAACACTTGCAAATATCAACGCTTACTACAACCCAGCATGGCGTGCATTCACAACTGTTAACGGTCGTGTTTACGGCGCACCATTTGGTGCTTCATCTAAGTCACTCGTTTGGTACTCACCAGCACAGTTCAAGAAGCTTGGCGTTTCAATTCCAACAACTTGGGCAGAAATGGATGCAATTGCAGCGAAGTTCAAGGCTGCAGGTGCAAACCCATGGTGCGCAGGTATTGAATCTGGTGCAGCAACTGGTTGGCCAGCAACTGACTGGATCGAACAGATGGTTCTTCGCGAAGTTGGACCAAAGAAGTACAACCAGTGGTGGCAAGGCAAGCTCAAGTTCTCATCACCAGAAATTCTTGGTGCAATGAACAAAGTTGCAGCTTGGCTTGGAACTAAGGACCAGGTCGGTGACCTTAAGTCTGTAGCAACACGTAAGTTCCAGGATGCAGGAGTTCCAGGACTTAAGAACGGTACTTGCGGCATGTTGCAGCAGGCATCTTTCTACTCATCAATGTTCCCAGCAGGCACCACATTCGGTCCTGGCCAGGATGCTGATGCGTTCTACCTCCCACCAACAAACACCAAGTTTGGTAAGCCAATCATGGGTGCTGGTGAATTCCCAGTTTCATTCTCAAAGCGCAAGGAAGTTGGATTCGTACAGGATTACCTATCATCACCTGTATACGGAACCATGCGCGCTGAAATGGGTGGATGGACATCTGCAAACAGCGGAATCCCTCTATCTTCATACAAGGATCCAGTGCTTAAGGTTGTAGCACAATCACTTCAGGCTAAGCAGGGTGCGATCGTGTTCGACGCATCAGACTTGATGCCAACTGCTGTTAACGGTGCTTTCTGGAAGGAAATCACTAAGTACTACGCAGAAGGTAAGTCAATGAAGGATGTAGCAGCTGCAATCGATGCAAACTGGTAAATCCTGTAATAACTAAGTAACTCAGATGCCGGGGCTCACTCTTGTGGGTCCCGGCATCTTCTTAGATAATCGCTCTTTCTAAAACGTAACAACACTACGAGAGGAGATCGCAACTATGACATGGTCTAGTTTGCTCGAATCTTCTCTTCCAAAGTTCACACAGATTTTTGCAGCGCTCGCTATCTTCTTTGGTTTCTATGCACTTGCCTTTGCAGCAGGTGCGCGTATTAAAGGTAAGCAACAAAATGGTTGGGCGCTCGCACTCTTTTTAGCA
Source organism: uncultured Candidatus Planktophila sp. (assembly GCA_937864425.1). Taxonomy (GTDB): domain Bacteria; phylum Actinomycetota; class Actinomycetes; order Nanopelagicales; family Nanopelagicaceae; genus Planktophila. The sequence goes on along the minus strand of CALMJL010000093.1, from coordinate 1,713 downwards.
CCGGGTGTCATTCTCGCTCTCACCGGTCTTGGTATTCCAGCTTTTCAAACTTTTCTCGAATCATTTAAAAACGCAAATTCATCCAAGTGGGTTGGGTTTAGCAACTACACAAAGGCAATTGCAGATCCAGATCTGCGTTTAGCGTTTTACAACACCATGACGTGGGTGATCATCGGCCCAGTGATTGTGACGATTCTTGGTTTAGCGCTCGCCACCATGCTCAATAAAATGAAGCGCGAATCAATCCCTAAATCACTCATCTTTATGCCGATGGCAATCTCATTTGTGGGCGGATCATTGATTTGGAAGTTGATGTATCAATATCAAGAGCCAACCGTTGCCCAAACCGGTCTCATTGGCCAAATCATGAAATCACTTGGCATTCCATTGCAACATTTACTGCTCTGGTCTCCATGGAATAACTTATTTTTGATCGCCGTGTATATCTGGGGCACAACTGGTTTTGCTATGGTGATCTTGTCTGCTGCAATCAAAAACATTCCGCAAGATATCGAAGAAGCAGCCCAGCTCGATGGCGCATCAGGATTCCGCTTATTCCGCTCAGTTACCGTGCCGATGGTAAAAACCACCATCATTGTGGTGCTCACTACCTCGATGGTTGGAACCCTCAAACTCTTTGACGTGGTGCGCACGATGACCGGTGGAAACTTCAAGACCGACGTGCTCTCTAACCGCATGTTCGATGAATACTTTGTCTATTTCAATAATGGCCGCGGGGCAACGCTTGCCATGTTTATCTTCTTGGGCGTACTACCAATCATCATCTACAACATCCGCTCACTGCGCGCAGAACGGCACCACTAATATGGCAAAGACAAAAGAACTCGTCGCGCATAACAGCCGCCCATTTACCTCACCGATTGCATCGGCAGTGGTTACCTTCATTGCAATTTTGTGGACAATCCCAACTTTTGGATTAGTCGTCACATCATTCCGCGATAAAGAAGCAATTCTCTCTAGCGGTTGGTGGACATCATTTTCCAATCCAACATTTACTCTGGCTAACTTCCGCGAAGTTCTGGTCACTGGTGGTGGATCACTCGGAACTCAAGGAATGATTCCATTTGCAGTGAACTCACTTGCCATCACAATTCCAGCAGTTGTTCTCTCTGTTGGTTTTGGTTTGATGGCAGCCTACGCACTGGCGTGGATTCCATTCCGCTTTAGCGATCATATTTTCTATGCACTCTTTGCGCTGCAAGGTGTGCCGCTTCAGCTATCGCTTCTACCGTTGCTCACCTTCTTTTCCAACGGTGTGCAGCTCTTTGGCCACACCATCATTCCGCCACTTGGCATCGTTGGAACACTTGCTGCTGTCTGGTTCCCACACGTGATGTTCGGTATGCCACTTGTTACCTATTTGCTCCACAACTTTGTCTCTGCAATTCCACGCGAATTAATGGAGGCAGCGCGCGTTGATGGCGCTAACCACTTCGAAGTATTTAGACGTATCGTGCTTCCACTTTCTCTTCCTGCAATTGCATCAATTTCTATCTTCCAGTTCTTATGGATTTGGAATGACTTGCTCGTCGGTCTGGTCTTTGCAGGCGGCACTGATGACGTTGCACCGCTAACGCTTCATCTTTCAAATCTTGGTGGATCACTTGGTTCAAAGTGGGAGAACGTCGCACCAGCTGCGTTGTTCTCGATCATTATTCCTTTGATCGTCTTCTTCTCATTGCAGCGTTACTT
>CALMJL010000092.1 GCA_937864425.1 uncultured Candidatus Planktophila sp. | reverse complement strand
TCGATTACCTTCTCAGCAGCAGATAAATCTGCATCGACATCAATATGATTTACCTGAATATCTAACTCTTCGAAGACTCGCTTTGAGCGTCGGCAATCTCCGCACCAATCTGCCCCATACATAGTGATATCTGCTTGTGCCATTTTTTACTCCTTATTTCAGTTTGCTAAGAAATGTTCTAATCCAAAGGTGAGGCCAGGGTGGCTCACAACATTTCGAATTCCAATAAGAACGCCAGGCATAAAGCCAACGCGATCCAATGAATCATGGCGAATTGAAAGAGTTTCACCGATTCCACCTAAAAGAACTTCTTGATGAGCTACTAGCCCTCGAAGACGAACTGAATGCACAGGAATATCACCCACGTTGGCACCACGTGCACCGTCGAGCGATGAGGAAGTTGCATCAGGCATTGCACCCAAACCTGCAGACTTACGCGCTTGTGACATTAAATCAGCGGTGCGAGCTGCAGTTCCGGAGGGAGCATCAACTTTATTGGGATGGTGTAATTCAATAATTTCTGCAGATTCAAAGTATTTAGCAGCTTTGGTTGCAAACTCCATCATGAGAACTGCACCGATTGCAAAATTTGGAGCGATAAGGACGCCAGATTTTGAAGTTTTTAACCAAGTCTTGATCTCTGCAATACGTGAATCATCAAAACCAGTAGTGCCGACAACGGCATGAATATTGTTAGCGATGAGGAATTTAAGATTTTGCATGACTGAATCTGGAGTCGTGAAATCAACGACCACTTGGGCTCCTGCTGAAAGTAAGGATTCAATGGAATCCCCTAAATCAAGCGCCGCTACAAGTTGTAGATCTGTGGCTGCCTCAACCGCTTTCACCACTTCAGCGCCCATGCGTCCGCGGGCTCCCAGCACACCGACCTTAATCATTTCGCTAACACCTTCTCAAACTTTGATTCACTCTTAAATGGTCCAACGAGTGCAAGCGTAGGCGTTTTTACGAGAAACTCGCTAGCAATTTCGCTGATGTCTGCGGCAGATACGCGAGAAATCTCCTTCAAAATGTCATCAAAATCCATGACTTGGCCATACACAATCTCATTTTTTCCAATTCGACTCATACGTGAACCGGTGTCCTCTTGGCTCAAAACTAATGAACCGCGAACTGCGCCTTTAGCGCGTTCGATCTCTTCGTGAGTCAAACCATGTGCAACGACGTCAGCGAGTACATCTCTCATGATTGAAACTACCTCTAGCGCTTTGGCAGGATTACATCCAGCATAGAAGCCGAGAGTTCCTGAACCTGCAAATTGTTGGGCGTAGGAATAGACCGAATATGCCAATCCCCGTTTTTCTCGAATCTCTTGGAAGAGGCGAGAAGACATTCCTCCACCGAGTGCAGCCGAGAGAACTCCCATAGCAAAACGTCGTTGGTCAGCACGCGCTACTCCTTCGAGGCCGTAGAACATATGTGCCTGCTCGCTCTTTTTATGCAACAACCCAACTGATTGTTGTTTGGAATTTTTGATTGGCGTGCTTGGACGAATTGCTGGAGTTGCAGATTGCTGGAGGAAGTTATCGCGCGAAAGCGCATCTTCAACCATGGCAACCACGCGCTTATGCTTGATATTGCCAGAAACAGCTACAACTAAATCTTGTGGAAGATACTTCTTCTTATAGTAGTTAAAGACCGTAGCACGAGACATATCAGAGATAGATTTAACGGTTCCTAAAATGGGACGGCCTATCGCAGTATCTCCGTAATAAGTATCGCTAAATAAATCATGGACTAGATCGCTGGGGTCATCATCACGCATTGCGATTTCTTCGAGTACAACTTTGCGTTCAGCGTCCACATCTTGCACAGTAACGACTGATGATGTAATCAGATCGCTGACCACATCAATTGCCATCGGAAGATCTGTGTCAATCACGCGCGCCCAAAAGCAGGTGTATTCCTTGGACGTGAAGGCATTCATCTCGCCGCCCACGGATTCAACCGCTGCAGATATTTGTAGCGCAGTGCGTCGTGTAGTTCCTTTGAATAGTAAGTGCTCTAAAAAGTGAGAAGCACCAGCAGTTGCTGGTGCTTCATCACGTGAACCAACGTTGACCCAAATTCCAATTGCGGCGCTGCGCACCGACGGAACTTCTTCCGTCACAATACGCAGCCCGCTGCTATGGACCGAACGCTTTACTGACATTTATTCAGCTGCTGGCGTTGAACCATCTTCAAGTACAGGAACAAGTGAGAGTTTGCCCTTAGGGTCAATCTCGCCAATCTCTACCTGAATCTTGTCTCCAACCTTCATAACATCCTC
>CALMJL010000091.1 GCA_937864425.1 uncultured Candidatus Planktophila sp. | reverse complement strand
TGTGAGTGGCCGTGGCCAGCTGCTGCAGGTTCTGCATCTGCTGGACGTTCGAAGACAACAGCTTCTGTTGTAATAAACATCGCTGCGATTGATGCAGCGTTAGCAAGCGCTGAACGAGTTACCTTCACTGGATCGATAACGCCATCCTTTGCAAGATCGCCATAGACATCGGTAGCAGCATTGAAACCTTCGTTAGCTTTCAATGCGCGCACCTTTGATACGACGACATAGCCTTCAAGACCAGCGTTCTCTGCAATCCAACGAAGTGGTTCATCGCAGGCTTTGCGAACGAGCGCAACGCCTACTGCCTTATCGCCGGTGAAGCCGAGGTTTTCGTTCAGTGCATCGGCTGCATGCACAAGTGCTGCACCGCCACCGATAACTATTCCTTCTTCCACTGCAGCGCGAGTTGCAGAGATAGCATCTTCAAGACGGTGCTTCTTCTCTTTCAACTCAACTTCAGTATGTGCTCCGACCTTGATAACGCAGACGCCACCAGAAAGCTTGGCAATACGTTCTTGTAACTTCTCGCGATCCCAATCTGAATCAGATTGAGAATGCTCTGCGCGAAGTTCGCCGATACGACCTGCGACAGCAGCTTTATCGCCAGCGCCATCCACGATGGTGGTTGCATCCTTAGTGATAACGATGCGGCGAGCGCGACCAAGTTCAGCAAGTGTGACAGCTTCGAGCTTCATACCTACTTCTTCAGAGATCACAGTTCCGCCAGTCAAAATTGCAATATCTTGCAAGATTGCTTTGCGGCGATCTCCAAATGCTGGAGCCTTTACCGCTGCAGAGCTAAAGATTCCGCGCATCCGGTTTACAACGAGTGTAGAAAGCGCTTCACCTTCGACATCTTCTGCGATGATCAAAAGTGGCTTACCTGCCTGTGAAACCTTTTCAAGTACTGGCAAGAGTTCACCGAGCGCTGAGACCTTGTTGCTGACGAGCAATACAAAAGCATCTTCTAGCACTGCTTCCATGCGATCTTGGTCAGTGACGAAGTATGGAGAGATGTAGCCCTTATCGAATTGCATACCTTCGGTGAACTCGAGTTCGAGTGCTGTCGTAGATGCTTCTTCGACGGTGATTACGCCATCTTTTCCAACTTTGTCCATTGCTTCTGCAATGAGCGCACCAATTGCGGGATCTTGCGCAGAAATTGTGGCAACGTCTGCAATCTGCGCCTTATCTTTAACGGCGGTTGCATTAGCACGCAGACGGTCTGAGACCGCTGCAACTGCTGCTTCGATTCCAGCTTTGAGATCCATTGGTTGTGCACCAGCTGCTAAGTTGCGAAGTCCTTCTTTCACCATTGCTTGGGCAAGCACAGTTGCGGTGGTGGTTCCATCACCTGCAACATCGTTGGTCTTAGTAGCAACTTCCTTAACGAGCTGAGCTCCCATATTTTCTACGGGATCAGAGAGTTCAATCTCTTTGGCAATCGTCACACCATCATTGGTGATAGTTGGCGCACCAAAAGATTTTGAGATAACAACATTGCGACCTTTAGGGCCGAGCGTTACCTTGACGGTGTCTGCGAGTTGATTGACACCACGTTCCATCGCGCGACGAGCGTGCTCGTCGAATTCCAACATCTTTCCCATAGGTTACTTCTCGATTATCGCGAGAATGTCGCGTGCAGAGAGAACGAGGTACTCATCGTTGTTGTACTTGACTTCGGTTCCGCCGTACTTGCTGTAGAGAACAACATCGCCAACCTTCACATCCATTGGAACGCGAACGCCGTCATCAAAGCGACCTGGACCGACTGCGACAACGGTGCCTTCCTGTGGCTTCTCCTTCGCAGTATCTGGAATAACAAGACCTGATGCAGTTGTTGTCTCGGCTTCATTTGCCTTAACAACGATGCGATCTTCAAGCGGCTTAATGGCAACTGCCATGGTGATACTCCTTTAGCTCTTAACTATCTTTGTTCTGACTGTTTTTGATTTTTTTGTGGGGGGTAATTCCACTATTGGGGACGCTCTGCGATTAGCAGTGTCGACCCGAGAGTGCTAACGCCAAGCCTAGGGGTGGTTATTCCCACCAGCAAATTGGAGTCTGCATCGAATGGGTGGTGGGCGTTAGAGCCCGACCTGCTCAACGGCGAGGCTGGAGTCTGCATCGAAGCCGCCCACGGTGGCCGGCCGGCCGGCGGCCATCATCAGGCTGCCGAGGGATGCCACCATCGCACCGTTATCGGTGCAAAGGTGCGCATCAGGAATACGAAGTTCAACGCCAGCTTTTTCGCAGCGATCACGTGCGACGGTGCGCAATCTGGAATT
>CALMJL010000090.1 GCA_937864425.1 uncultured Candidatus Planktophila sp. | reverse complement strand
TTTGTACATGCAACCCCATTGCTAATTTTCTTTGTAGCGGCAACAGCACCAGGGGCTGTAAACGAAGTTGCGATAACAACGGCAGAAAGAGCAGTAATTGCTACTTTGCGAAACATGAAAAACCTCCACTAAAGATGGGGCTATCGTACCGAGCCACTATTGAAAAACTTCGGCAATATGGTCAGAGCGTCATTGAATTTCATGTGAATATTGGCGATAAATGATTGAAAAATGAGGTGGTAACGAGATGTTATTTACCCCTGTATGATTTACCTATCGACGCACCCGCTTCGATGTAATTTCCCCAGAGTGAGCCACTTGGCCACTTACATGCGAGTCTTATTTCGACTTAAGTGAACGGGCCACTAGTGGCTCAGATCATTTTCCCGAGACGCGCTTGTCGTCTCGATTGGTATCTATTTCTATGTCTACAACCCAGCGCTCAACCGCGCCCGGAAAAGCCCGCCGTGCAAAAGCCGGGAAACCGCGCCACAGCCAGGTTCAAAAATCTAAGCGCAAGGCAGAGCGCCTTGATGCTCGCTCTAAAGAGCGCGCACAGCGTTTTCAAGCTCGTACAAAGAAGGCAACTCCTTCATCGCCACACATTCGCGAAGTTAAGCCGCTCCGCGCCGAAGGTACCCATTCATTTAGAGATTTAGGAATTACTCCTGCACTTGCCAATGCGCTGAGTGCACAAGGAATAACAGAGCCATTCCCTATTCAAATCGCCACAATTCCAGATGCGATTGCAGGCAGTGACATTTTGGGACGCGGACAAACTGGTTCTGGAAAAACACTTGCATTCTCGCTATCGCTTCTTACCAATATCTCAAAGAAAGTTGCTAAACCCCATAAACCTTTAGCGCTTATCCTGACTCCCACTCGTGAGCTAGCTCAGCAAATTGATCACGTTATTCGCCCACTTGCTCGCGCAGTGGGACATGAATCAATTGTGATTGCAGGTGGAATGCCTTATCCAAAACAAATTACCGCTCTTCGCAAGGCAACCGCAATTGTGGTTGCAACTCCTGGTCGCCTCATTGATTTACTCAATCGAAATGAAGTGCAACTCGATCACTTACAGATTGCAGTTCTTGATGAAGCCGATCAAATGGCGGATATGGGATTTTTGCCAGTAGTAAAAGAGATTCTTGATCAATCAGATCCCAATGGGCAGCGCCTACTTTTCTCTGCAACTCTGGATCGTGGAGTTGATGCGCTTGTGCGCAAATACTTGAAAAATCCAAAGACTCATTCGCTGCAGAGCGATCAAGCATCAGTAACCACTATGGAGCACCATGTATTGCAGATGCACCCAGGCGATAAAGATGACATCACATCACAAATCGCAGCGCGTAGAGGCAAAACTATTCTCTTTGTTAAAACTCAACGCGGAGCAGATCGTTTAGCCGATAAGTTGGCTCATGCTGGCGTTGCAGTAGGTGCGCTGCATGGTGGAAAATCACAAGCAGTCCGTACTCGCACTTTGGCGCTCTTTAAGGAGCAAGAGAATTCAGCGCTTGTCGCAACCGATGTGGCAGCGCGCGGAATTCACGTAGATGGAATTTCGCTCGTTGTACATGTTGATTTGCCGCAAGATCATAAAGATTATCTCCATCGTTCAGGACGAACTGCACGTGCTGGAGAGTCAGGAACTGTTGTGACGCTCAGCTCGAGCAAACATCAGCGTGCAGTGACCGGTTTACTTTCGCGCGCAGGAGTCACACCACAAATTCATGATGTGAAACCACTTGATAAGAAGTTGATGGTGTTAACCGGTGCACAAGAACCATCTGGCGTTCCCTATGTTGCTCCAGTTGTAGCTGCGAACCGTCCTAAATATGCAGGTAAGCGCAGACGATACGGACGTTAAGTTCGCTGTTTACGGCGAACGTTCATTCCGATTTTTCTGACAAAGCTACGTGGCGCAGTCGAAATAATCGCCACCAGTAATTTGTACTGCCATCCTGGAATACTGACAGGTTTGTTAGCTTGCGCATCTTTCCAAGATTGTGCAACTAATGTATCGGCATCCAGCCACATGAAATTTGGCAGACCAGTCATGCGCATTTTTCCGCGCTGATGAAATTCAGTACGAGTAAATCCGGGGCAGAGCGCAGAGACCTTAATGTTTGTTGCAGATAACTCAGTGTTAAGCGCTTCAGATAAAACAGTGAGATAGGACTTAGATGCGCTGTATGTGCCGCCAGCGATAAAAGATGCAACTGATGAAACATTGATGATGGTTCCAGAATTTCGCTCTTTCATTCCAGGAATAATCACATGCATCAAGCGCATCGGCGTGCGCACCAAAACATCGAGCATCTGTTGTTCGAGCGTTAATTCACTTGATGTGAAGGCGGCTTTGATGCCAAAACCAGCATTATTGATGAGGACTTCCATCGGATAGCTGCGAATGTAATCTTCAACAAGTGCGCAGCCTGCATCCGTTGAAAGATCTGCAGGGAGCACAAATGTCTGCACTCCATACTTTTCGCGCAATCCCGCAGCGCGCTCATGTAGGCGGGCTTCATCTCGTGCAACGAGGGCAACGTTAAATCCTTTTGATGCAAGTAGCCGCGAGAAACTCTCGCCAATGCCTGCTGTTGCACCAGT
>CALMJL010000089.1 GCA_937864425.1 uncultured Candidatus Planktophila sp. | reverse complement strand
ACTGGCGGATTCACTTCGTTGCTCCGCCACCAGGTATCGATCCTGGACCCTGGGCTTCAAAGGCCCATGTGCTAGCCACTACACAATGGCGGAACCTATATTCTCCCTTATCTTCACTAGTGCTCGCGACCACTAAACTCATTTCTTATGGCACACCTTTCACAAGACCGTGATGAAGTTGACCGACTCATCGCGGCATGGAAGCGCGAACGCCCCGATTTAGACCTCTCTCCTCTTGCCGTCCTCAGTCGCATTACCCGCATTGCACGCCATCTTGATATTGCACGTCGCGATGCATTCGGTGATCTAGAAAATTGGGGATTCGATGTTCTTGCTGCGTTGCGTAGAGCTGGTGCACCCCATCAACTATCTCCTGGACAACTCATGCAAGAGACCATGGTGACAAGCGGCACTATGACTAATCGACTTGATCGATTAGAAGAGTTGCAATTAATAACTCGCGAATCTGATCCAAGCGATGGACGCGGCTCACTGGTCACTCTCACAAAAGCTGGAATGCGTGCAGTCGATAGCGCAATGGAAGACTTATTAGAAAATGAACGTGAATTACTTCAAAATCTCAGCGCTAAAGATCGCGAAATTTTGGCAGATTTGCTCAGCAAATTAGTCACCGAATTTGACGAGAATTAAATAACTTTCGCACCTGCAACTGGTCCAAGTGCACGTGCAACGCTTCCGACAACACCACTAGCAGTAAGCGCCACCGCTAGATCTAATCCCGCCTCTTCATCTGCGACAAGAAAAGCAACCGTGGGACCTGACCCTGAAACAATCGCACCTAGCGCTCCATAATCTCTACCTACTTCTAATACGAGAGAGAGCGCAGGGCGCAATGAACAAGCTGCGCTTTGTAAATCATTTGTGAGCGCACGCCCCACTGCTTGAGCATCTGCTGCCAATAAAGATTGCATCAAGGCATCCGAAACTTGTGGTGGCGCAATCTCTAACTCTGCACGCATGCGATCGCACTCTGCATATACAGCAGGTGTGGAAAGCCCAACGCTAGAAAGAGCCAATACCCAGTGATAAGTACCGCGCGAAAGCGCTGCTGTGAGTTGATCTCCACGTCCTTGACCTACAGCTGTTCCACCAGAGATCATGAATGGAACATCACTTCCTAATTCAGAACCTAAACGATGAAGTTCTTCGCGTGATAGTTCAAGTTGAAAGAGCGCATCTAGCGCTACCAGAGTCGCAGCAGCATCTGCACTTCCTCCAGCCATTCCTCCTGCAACTGGAATCGATTTTTTTACATCAATCTGCAAATCAGCATCTATATCAAAGCGATCAATCATCAACTGTGCAGCTTTCACAGCTAAATTTGAAGTATCAGCAGGGACTCCATGGGTTTGTTCGCCTGAAACTGAAATAGAAATTCCTGATCCGGGTGCACCTCGACTTACTGTGACATCATCAAAGATTGAGATTGCTTGAAATACCGAAACCAGATTGTGAAAACCATCTGCTTCGCGCGGGCCTACTGATAACTGCAAATTGACCTTGGCAGGTACTCGTACAGTTACTGAATTACTGGGCACGCTAAAACTCTACACACATTTTGCAATTGTGCAGAAGTCTTGGATATGCAGAGCCTCTCCTCGCAATGTGGGATCTATACCCACTGATTGCAAGGCGCTTTCTGCTGCTGCCGAACTTCCAAAGAGCGAGGACAACGCAGCGCGTAACATTTTGCGACGTTGTGCAAAAGCTAAATCAATCACCATAAATACTTTCTTACGCATAGCCTCATCACCAGGAGGTGTGCGGCGTTTAAATGCAACCAACTTTGAATCCACATTTGGTTGTGGCCAAAAAATAGTGCGTGATACCGAACCAGCTCCTGTCACATCTGCCCACCACGCAGCCTTCACACTAGGAACTCCATACTCCTTTGAGTGTGGTTTGGCGGCTAACCGATCTGCAACTTCTGCCTGAACCATCACAACTCCACGTTGCAGTGATGGCAAAGTTTCCAGGAGATGTAAAAGAACTGGAACAGATACGTTGTAAGGCAAATTTGCAACCAAGACCGTTGGATCTTTTTCAAGTGATTGCAATTGAAGCGCATCGAGGTTAAGTACATGCAGCGCATCTGACTTATCTGAATGCTGTGCAACCGTCAAAGGCAATTGTTGAGCAAGGCGGCTATCTATTTCTACGGCAATAACTTCTCGCGCAACCTCGAGCAAAGCAAGTGTGAGTGAACCAAGTCCTGGTCCAATTTCGAGCGCTATATCTGATTCAACAACATCAGCAGTGCGCACAATTTTTCGACAGACATTGCCATCATGAACAAAGTTCTGCCCTAACGATTTAGCTGGTCTTAGATCTAATTGCGCGGCTAGCTCACGGATTTCTGCAGCACCGAGCAAACTCATACAAAAGATCCAAAGATACGTTCTGCATTATTTGATAGAGCAGTTGCTAATTCAGCAACATCTTCGCCCCGCTCTTGCGCCATCGCACGGACAATATTGGCAATTTGTGCTGGAGTATTGAGCGCACCGCGATGAGGAGTTGGCGCTAAAAACGGAGAGTCGGTCTCTACCAACAACTGCTCGCGCGGAACAATCTTTACCGCATCACGTAATGCGGGAGCATTCTTAAAAGTGAGAGTTCCTGCAAAGGAGATGATGTATCCGCGTTCAACACACTTTTCTGCCATGGCAAGGTCTCCCGAGAAGCAGTGAAAAACTGTTTTTTCTGGCGCTCCTACTTCCAGCAAGATGGAGAGCACGTCATCATGTGAATCGCGATCATGAATGACTAGCGCTTTATTGGTGCGCTTAGCTAAATCAATGTGCCACTTAAAAGAATCTTGTTGGCGTGTGCGCAGTTCTGGAGGAGTTCGAAAATAATCTAGTCCAGTTTCACCAATAGCTCGCACTCGCGGTTCAGCCGCCAACTTTTCAATAATTTTCCAATCGCGCTCTAAATCATCTGTCACGGGAGCTTCATTGGGATGAAGTGCTACTGCTGCAAGCACTCTTCCTGGAAAAGCATTTGCCATATCAACGCACCATTGCGATTGTTCAGCTGAGTAACCGACTTGCACGATTCGATCCACATTCACTGACTTGGCATCATCTAATACTTTTCGAACTGCCGCAGAATCTGGTTCGTCGTTTGTCACTATTTCCAGATGGGCATGTGCATCAACTGTAGGAACGGGAAGCGGTTCTGGGAGTGGAGCTAATTCACGATCAATATCGCGATTGTGGCGATCTGCCATATAAATCTAAGCCTTTGTCTCTAATCGCGGAAAGAGAACAGGTGTTTTAGTGATAACAGAACCTGCTGGCAATTGACCCCATCGCGCTATCTCACTAATTTTTTGTGAACCGATGGGACCTAAAGATTCTTTCACTCCCAATGATTCCCACAAAATTTCAGTTGTCTGTGGCATTACTGGATGCAGTAACACCGCAAGTGCTCTGATTGATTCGGCGGTGTTGTAGAGAACTTCTTCTAATACTTTTTGATTGGCAGGATCTTTTGCCAATATCCAGGGCTCTTTCTCGGTCACATATCCATTGACGCGCTTACAGAAATCCATCGCTGCATTGATTCCACCTTGGAAATCAAGCGCCACCATAGCTTCATCGGCTTGAGTGACAGTTGTTGAAAGCGCCTCTGCAAGTGCTGCATCCTGAGCGACCGCCGGCACTTTTCCGTCACAATACTTTTCAATCATGGCAGCAAGGCGCGAGGCTAAGTTTCCAAAATCATTTGCGAGTTCAGATGTGTAACGCGCGCTCATATCTTCCCAAGAAAATGATCCATCTGAACCAAAAGGAATTGCGCGTAAGAAGTAATAACGGAATGCATCTACACCGAAATGATCAGTGATATCAGATGGTGCAATTCCAGTAAGTTTTGATTTGCTCATCTTCTCACCGCCCACCAATAACCATCCGTGAGCAAATACTTTCTTAGGAATATCAACACCTGCTGCCATTAACATCGCTGGCCAAATGACAGCATGGAAACGCAAAATATCTTTTCCAACCAGATGCACATCAGCAGGCCATGTGGCTGCAAACTTCTTGCCTCCTGCTGAATCGGGTGCATCAGTCAAACCTACTGCAGTTGCATAATTTAAAAGGGCATCAAACCAGACATAGACAACTTGATCGGTATCCCATGGAACAGGTATTCCCCAATTAAATGTTGAACGAGATATTGAAAGATCTGAGACTCCACCTTCAAGAAAGGCAATAACTTCATTGCGTGCACTCTCTGGCTGACAAGCTTGAGGATTTTTCTTGTAGTGCTCAAGTAATAATGGTGCAAACTCTGAGAGTTTAAAGAACCAATTGTTTTCATTCACTAATTCGACTGGCTTGCTATGTATCGGGCAGAGCTTTTCGCCATCTGCATCGATGAGATCGCCAGGTAATTTAAATTCTTCACACCCTACGCAATAAGGTCCTTCGTATTTTCCAGCGTAAATATGTCCTGAATCTTTGAGCGATTGTAAAAATCGCTGAACTCGTTCTGTGTGGCGGCTCTCTGTAGTGCGAATGAAATCATCGTTAGCTATATTCAGCGCGCGCCAATTAGGAAGCCACGCTTCTTTTACTAATTTATCGACCCACGCTTGTGGTGCTGAGTTATTTTGCTCAGCAGTACGCATAACTTTTTGACCGTGTTCATCGGTGCCCGTTAAGAACCAAACCGATTCGCCGCGTTGGCGATGCCACCGTGTAAGGACATCTCCCGCTACCGTCGTATACGCATGGCCAATATGTGGCGCATCATTTACATAGTAAATGGGCGTAGTGAGATAGAAGGATTTCATTTGCTCATCTTATTCGCATCAACGACTGCGGCATAAACGATTTTCTTCGGTAATCCTGATTCATCTGCCACAGTTGCAATCGCTTCTTTGCGATCCATCCCCGCAGCCTCATAATCCTTGACTCGGGAAACGGCATCAGCTGCTGAAGTAATTTCGCTTCCAGCGGCACTTCCCGCGATTACGAGTGTGATTTCACCGAGAATTTCTTTGCTCATCGACCATTGCAATAGCTCTTCGAGCGAACCTCGTACAACTTCTTCGTACGTCTTGGTCATTTCGCGACAGATTGCTGCGCTTCGATCTGCGCCGAATACTGCCAACGCATCAGCTAAAGATTCTGCCAAGCGATGTGGCGCTTCAAACAAGACCATAGTGCGCTCTTCAAATCGTAATTTTTCATAGAAACTTTTTCGTGCACCTTGAGCGCGTGGTGCAAAACCTTCAAAGGTAAATCGATCAGTGGGTAAACCTGATAGTGCAATCGCCATGGTGGGAGCACTTGGTCCAGGAATTACAGTAGTTTCAATATTTTGCGCAATCGCATCGCGCAATAATCGAAATCCTGGATCACTAATTGTGGGCATGCCGGCATCAGTGACGACTAAGACTTCTTTACCTGAACGCAAGAGTTCGAGAATTTCTACGGTGCGGTCACTTTCATTGCCTTCAAAGAATGAAATTACTTTTGCAGTAAATGTAACGCCAAGATCAGATGCCAATCGATGAAAACGACGCGAATCTTCAGCTGCGATGATTTCAGCTGATGCAATTGCTTGTTTCAATCTTTCACTCGCATCGAGCGGATTTCCGAGTGGAGTCGCTGCGAGTACTAGTGCCATATGCAAATCTTCCCATACTCTGTGCACATGATTGCTGGTATCGCTCCGATACTCATCGCTCTAGCCGCGCTATTACTTCGCTTATTTGATCTTGGAAAAATCCAATCGTTAATTTTTGATGAGGTGTATTACGTCGATGGTGCACGTGATTATCTAAATCACGGAGTTGAAATCTCTGGAGCAAAAGCTGAATTTGTGGTGCATCCTCCAGTTGGAAAGTGGCTCATTGCCAGTGGAATCAAGTTATTTGGAGACTCTGGCTTTGGATGGCGTATTGCTACTGCAGTTATTGGCTCTCTATCAATTCTCCTCATTGGCATGATTGCCAAGCGGCTTTTCCGGTCTCCTTTACTTGCAGCTCTTGCTAGTGGCTTGATGGCACTTGATGGTCTGGCACTTGTTCATTCGCGTACGGCGCTGCTCGATAACTTTCTTACATTTTTTATCTTGGTAGCAACATACTTCTTTATTAGAAAGCAATATTGGTGGGTTGGAATTGCACTCGGTCTAGCAATTGGCACGAAATGGAGCGGTCTTTACTTTCTCGTAGCGTTCGGTGTTATTGCGCTCTATCGAGCCTTTACTCATCACAGTGGAACTGCACTCATCAAACCAACTCTGCACCGCGTGATTCAATTCCTGATCATTCCTGTTATCACTTATATAACTTCGTGGATTGGTTGGTTTGCATCAGATCGTGGTTGGGATCGAGATTATTCAACGAATCCATTTTCCTCACTTATTTATTACCACCAACAAATTCTTAACTTTCATACGACTCTGACTGAGAAGCATCCTTACGAAGCGAACCCATGGAGTTGGCTCATCATGGGCAGGCCAACTTCATTCTTTTATGAAACTCCTAAAACGTGCGGTGCATCTCAATGTTCGCAAGAAATTCTTGCTCTTGGAACTCCACTCTTATGGTGGTTAGGAGTTGCAGCACTCGCAGTTTCCTTTGGAATGTGGATCAATGGAGCGCGAAAGCGCCAATTTGATCCTGCTTTAACAATCATTGTCACGGGCATGATTGCTGGCTATCTACCTTGGTTCTTCTTTCAAAATCGCACTGTCTTCACTTTTTATGCAATTGCCTTTGAACCTTTCCTTATTTTGGCGCTGGTGTACTGCTCGCACTTATTGTTAGCGCGGTATCAGATAGCGGGCAAAATCATTGTGATTACTTGCCTATCCTTAATATTCCTGAATTTTCTCTACTTTTTGCCGATTTATTTGGGAGATGTCATCACGTATGACGCATGGAAAGCACGGATGTGGTTCCCGCAATGGATTTGAAAACTAAAGGGTTTATTCGTTAGCTGCACGTGATTCGCGCAGACGCTTAACCGCTTCTTCAGCTAACTGCTGATCAAAGATTTCATCCTTGGAAGGAGCAGCTGCTGCAAGCGCTTCGCGTTCAAGACGTTGTTGTTCTTCCGTCCATTTACCAGGTTCAGTCAGATCAATAATGCGTTTGGCTGGAACTGCCTTCGGCGCATTGACGTAGGTAGGAAGTGGTACATCATTTGGTTGCCACTGCGCACGAGATTCTGCAGTTCCTTTTGGAAGGAGCGTAACCCCTGAAAGTTCGCGTTCAGAAAGCGGAACCCAATGTTCTTGATTTACCACGGGATCATGGTGAGCGTGTGATCCAACCACATCTGCCAAATTAGTATGTGAAACTCCCTCTGTTGTGCGATGGAGTTGATCCATGCGGCGGCGCTGAATCTTTTCGTGATTGATATGGCGACGAACGTAGGCAACATATATAAGAAGTGCTGTCGCTGGGATTGCTGTAGCAATGTAAGCAAATGTTTTCATGATTGCACCTACCGTTGTGAGTATCAATGTGAGAATAATGAGAGAAAAAATAATTCTGCGTCTCAAAATTTGTTGAGCAACACGACCCATCCGATTTACGTCGGTGAAAATCTCATCAGCATGAGAGGGATTAGATGTATTTGTACTTGCAACAACGCGCAACGCACTCTTATAACGTTCAACACTCTTGCCAGAAAATTCATTTTTGTTATGAAGCCAACGGGGAAGGAAATAGGCAACCCACATTCCAGCGATTGCCAAATAAATTATTCCCGTTGCCATGGTGGGTAAAGGTTAAGGGAGCCCCCCATAAATTCAGGGGATTTCCAAGGGGTTTACTGAATCAAATGGTTGTACTTAACGAAGCAGAGATGGTCGCGCCATCCCCCATCTATATGTAAATAAGCCTTTCGCTCACCTTCAAATGAATAACCAGCTTTTTCTGCCACCCTACGCGATGCACCATTTTCAGGGCGCAGATTGATTTCAATTCTATGTAGCCCAAGTTGAGCAAAACCGAAATCTGTTACTAGGACAACTGATTGGGTTGTAAATCCGCGGTTTGCATAATTGCGATCAATCCAATATCCAATATGCGCACCGCGCAGTGCGCCGTAAATAACTCCCCCCATAGTGATTTGCCCAATGAGGTTCTTTCCATGCCAGATGAGGAATGAATAGGAACGCCCTGCTCTTGCTTCACGATTAAGCGCTCCCACCATTGCGAAAAATGATGGGCGCTTGGAAATAAATTCGCTTGCTGGAGATCCTGCTGGAACATGAGGAAGCGTTGCCTCCCAAGGAGTGAGCCACTCCTTATTCTCTGATCGAACCTGAGCCCATTTTCTCTGGTCACGTAATCGTGCCGGACGAAGAATTATTTCGTCACCGTGAAGCACGACCGGCCACATAGCTAGAGATATCGGCGTTCAAGTACAACGACGGTGACTTCAGTACCAGCTACCAATTTAGTTTCACCCTCAGGCACTGCAATGAAGCAATTTGCATCCGATAACGTTGCTTGTTCATCCTGTGAACTTAACGGTGACACAGATTTTCCATCTGCACTTAATACTGCACGCACATATGAACGCATTCCACCTGATGAAGAAAGTGCTTTCTCTAATTTTGCTTTGACCGATGGCCGGTGAATATTGGCAGTTCCAAGCATGGTTCGAATCATGGGGCGAATAAGTAACTCAAAAGAAATGTAAGCAGCGATGGGATCTCCTGGCAAAGTAACGACAGGAGTTTTATCTGGGCCGATAA
The DNA here is from genome assembly GCA_937864425.1 of uncultured Candidatus Planktophila sp. Taxonomy (GTDB): domain Bacteria; phylum Actinomycetota; class Actinomycetes; order Nanopelagicales; family Nanopelagicaceae; genus Planktophila. The sequence goes on along the minus strand of CALMJL010000089.1, from coordinate 11,239 downwards.
CCCCATAATTGTGGCGACCACTAGATTCGATAGCGATTTCAACTGTGCTGATCTCGCCGATTCGCTGCAAAGTACGAGTAATCAAATCAAAGGAATCATCGTGGCGTTCTCCGCTAATAATGATGAGATCGGCGCGAACGAGTTGATCCTCAATCACTCCCTGCAGTTCATCTTCATCATCTGGAATTGAATGAACTCGATAAGCCACAGCGCCAACTTCTCGCACAGCGGTAGTAAGTAGCCACGAATTTGTTTCATACTCTTCATCGGATTTGAGTGGCAAACCAGGCTCAACTAAATCCGGCCCAGCTGAAATCACGACAACGCGTGGATGCGGTCTAGTAGGTAGATGATCAAGACCAATCGATGCAGCTAAACCAATTTGCGTTGCTCGGATACGAGTTCCGGCTTTCATTACCAACCGCTCACCCGCATAGATGTCTTCGGCGAGAGTGGCATCATGCGCATCGAGCAAAGGCATATCAAAATGCTCGAGTGGTTTACAAAGCTCGAGTAAAGCAGTCAATACTTCATCGACGCGTGCACGTTCTGACATAATCTCTAACCTTACTTGCAGAGCGTGCACTTCGAGGGGATTTACATGGGTATCAGCGAAGAAAAAACAGCGCTTCGTACCCGCTATCGTCGCGAACGTAATGCGCGTTACATCGAACACAGCTTTGAATTTTTGGCAACAACAAAAGAGTTGGAGAGTGCCTCCGTCATTGCTAGTTATCGGTCATACGGAGTCGAACCAGATACACAAGCGCTCAACCAAAAACTAATTCTGGATGGAAAAACTTTATTGCTTCCTCGAATGTCTGGCGATTCCATTGAGTGGGTCCAATGGAATGGTGACGAATCCGCATTTTCTCGAAATAAAAATATTGAAGAACCCATTGGTGATTCGTTTAGCGACCTTGATGCAATTGAAGTGATTGTGGTTCCTGCATTGCGTATTGACCGAAGTGGTTATCGTCTAGGACAAGGTGGCGGATATTACGATCGAGCTCTGGCAAAGACCAGTGCATTTACCATTGGCCTCATTCATCCAGATGAAATTTCCGGCGAGGATTTACCGCGCGAACCTTGGGATATCCCACTTCGTGCTGCAGCAACGCCTGATTTAGTCACGCGCTTTTGAAAAAAACTAAGGAAGATTGCGCGCAATCACGATTCGTTGAATTTGATTGGTACCTTCATAAATCTGAGTTAACTTGGCATCCCGCATCATTCGTTCGACTGGATAGTCTGAAACGTATCCATATCCACCCAAAATCTGCACGGCATCAGTCGTGACTTTCATGGCTACATCTGTGGCATAGGTCTTGCTGGCAGCAGAGAAGAATTTGAGATCCTTATCCATGCGCTCACTTTTAGCTGCAGCAGCATAAGTAATCTGGCGAGCAGTTTCGACAGCAATTGCCATGTCGGCCAACATAAATTGCACACCTTGAAAATCAAAAATCTCTTTGCCGAATTGTTTTCTCTCGTGAGAATATTTTTTAGCTGTATCAAGGGCACCTTGTGCAATCCCAAGAGCTTGTGCAGCAATAGTGATTCTGGTGTGATCCAAAGTATCCATCGCAAGCGCAAAGCCCTTGCCAACTTCGCTGATACGGCGATCGTCTCCGATTTCCACATTGTCAAAGTAGACCTCGCGCGTTGGAGATCCCCGGAAACCCATCTTCTTTTCAGGTGCACCAAAGGAGACACCAGGATCAGATTTTTCAATAACAAAAGCGGTGATTCCTTTAGAACCAAGTGATGGATCTGTTTGGGCAATTACTGTGTAGAACTCAGAGACTCCAGCGTTAGAGATCCACTTCTTACTGCCATTGATAACCCAGCCATCGCCTTTGCGCTCTGCTTTAGTTTTCAAAGCAGATGCATCAGAACCGGCTTCAGATTCTGAAAGACAATATGAGAATCCTTTTCCTTTTGCTAGCGGTCTGAGCCAGCGCTCTTTCTGCTCTTTATTGCCACTCAAAATAAGTGGAAGTGAGCCCAATTTATTAACTGCTGGAATAAGCGATGAAGATGCACATACTCGCGCCACTTCTTCGATTATCAAACATGCTGCAAGTGCATCTGCGCCATCGCCACCAAATTCAGTTGGTACATGTGCTGCAAAGAGCCCAGCTTTAGTCAGCGCATCATGAGCTTCTTGCGGATATCGATGATCAGCATCTACTGCATGTGCATGAGGCGCAATTTCTTTTTCACAAAGTGCACGAACACTGTCCCGTAAATCGTTATATTCAGAAGGCAGAGTAAAGAGATTTTCTACACTCATTAGCTACCCTCCTTTTCAGTTCTACGTTGCAACTGTGCCAGATAGTTATTGTATTGCGCGAGTTCATCTGGCTCACCCATCGCTGCTAAGCGTGCTTCGTTCCGATCTATCCGCTTGGTCTCACGTTTATCCGCTCGCATCCACTGAATAAACGTTGCAATCAGCGCCAAAATAATTGGAATCTCACCCATTGCCCATCCAATTGATCCCGCAGCATTCTGGTCAGCGAGTAAATCGGTAAGCCATGGAGTCTTTAACGATGCATAAAATCCGCCATCAATAAGAGTTGTGGATGAAATAAGTGCAATCGAAAAGAAAGCATGAATGCTCATCGCCGCAAAAAGCATCACAATTCGAACAATGTGCGGAACCTTTCGTGGATTTGGATCGATGCCAATAATGATATGGAAAAACAGGAAGCCAACTAAGAGAAAATGTATATTCATGAAGAGATGACCGGCATGTGACGACATCAAATTTCCGAACAAATCCGTGAAGTAGAGAACGAAGAGAGACCCATCAAAAAGTGCTAGCGCAGTGAGTGGGTTCGTCAGCACCGCTGAATAACGTGAGTGAAGAAATGAAATCAACATGGCTCGAACGCCACCTTCTTCGGGAGTTCTTCCTTGTGGCAGAGATCGAAGCGCTAAAGTAATCGGGGCGCTTAATACAAAGAATATTGGAGCAATCATTCCTAGCACCATGTGAGCAATCATGTGATATTGAAATGAAAACATTGCATAAACACCAAGTCCACCACTTGTGGCAAAATCGACAGAAGCAATGGCACATGCAAACGAAACAGTGCGTCCAACTGGCCACTTATCTCCGCGTCTAGATAAGACAACGACACCCTTGATGTAGAGAGCCACAAGAAGAATCAAGATGCCGAGTATCAATGCATCTGGTTGATATGCCCAGAGAATGCGCCCGATGGCAGGTGCTGCAGGAGTTTGAAATCCAACAATGGCTGTCGCTGCTGAAAGATCTACAGTCGAACGTGTCGGCGGATCTAGTTGTGATAGCCAACTTCCCAAGATAACTATTGCGCTCATCAGAACTGCTTCTACAGCAACGATGCGTGTAATTAACTTCAGTCCCGAAGTATCTGAGTTAGCCAGTTGTCGACGATTGCGCCAACCTAGATAAATAAGAATAAGCGTGAGCACAATCTTGATCATCACAATCCGCGCATATGCATGCGACCATGCAGCCTGAAAATTAAGTCTCACCCAAGCATTTATTGCTCCACTTACGACGACTGCAATCGCTGCCCAGAGCGCCATCTGGCTAAAACGAGGTAAAGCTATTTTTCGGTCTTCATCGTTAAGAACTATGAGAGCAAAAATTCCACCTACCCAGAGAGAAAGCGCTGCCACATGCACCACTAGTGAACCAATCGCTAATTGGTGTGAACCACTTGATGCACTGTGACTTTGAAACACTGGCGCAATAAGTGCGGCAAGCGATATGAGCAGCGTCACCGTTGCAGCTAATACAGATTTAACGATGCGAACCATGATGGTTGCCAAAGCAATCAAGATTAACTGCGCCAGTAAATATTGGCCCAGCTCAATTTGAAAGAGAAAAGAGCGGAGCGAGCCGCCACTTAAGGCTGCCCCAATTGAAACATCCAAAATTTTTGCCAGGGTAATAACAATCTGTAGCGCGCTCGTGATCAACCATATGAGGCAGATTAAAAAAGTCCGATTACGTAGTTCGATGGCACGACTTTGCAATTTTCCATTCTTTTCAATCTGCAAGAAAGCAATGGAAAGCAAAAAGCCCACTGTGGCTACTGCTGCCAGAAATGAGAGCGATTTGTTAAAGGTACTGAACGCGCTAAAAAGTGGGGAGTTGGCAGTCAGAGATTCTGACGTGAGATTCATCGTTCGCGATAGAGCTTCCTGGCGTAGAGTGAAAGTGCAATTGTCACGATGATGGCAGCTGCCAATAATCCAAGGACAAAGAGAGTTGTACCAAAATTATTTCCTGATGGAGTGGGTGCAGGTTTGGAACTCGGTGGAATTGAAGCGACAACAGTTGGCTCGACAAATCTAAAATTATATTTTCCAACGAGCGGAACATCATTTTCGCCAAGCAGCGAGTAGTTAACGGTATACACACCAACTTTAACGAGCGGCTTTAAACCAATTACTGCACTTGGCCCATCGACGGTAATCGCTCCATCATCGACGCGAGCGCCGGTTGGATCAGTGACCGTGATTTCATTTCCTTCGCCCATGAGTGGCACTTCAGTTGTAATGGTGATTGCACTTGGAGCACTTTCAAGAGCAGCTCCTGGAATAGGTGAAGTCGACACTAAAGTATTTGCGATCGCAGCATTTGGTGAAAGCAATATTGCTCCCATCATGAATGCAATGACTTTGAACCGCTTCATGCTTAACCTTCCCGCTTAAATTCGCGCCAATCGTCTCACTTCTTTAGACTTAGGCATAGACACCCCTCACGAGAAAGGTCACACACTATGCCTACATATCAATATGCATGCATCGCATGCGACCATGCCTTTGAGGCCTTCCAATCATTCTCTGATGATGCACTCACCGAATGCCCTGAATGTAAAGGCGAAATCCGCAAGGTGTATTCCACAGTCGGTGTGGTTTTTAAAGGTTCTGGGTTCTACAAGACAGACTCTGTTGCAAAACCTGCAGAAAAACCAGCTGCAAAAACAGAGACAAAGTCTGAAAGTAAAAGTAGTTAATTAATCGTGATGGGGCGGTTTATCGCCCTTAATTTCAGCTTCACGCCTCTTCTCTTCGTTTTCATCTTCTCGGGGATCGCGTTCGTCATTTGTTGTAACAGGAAACACATCACTCATGCGACCAATCTCCTCTCCCCAATTAGAACCGAATGTAAACATCCTACATACTTGGCTCATGTTTGAATCACTTGGCCATGTACTCGTTAAGCATCGCAAGAGCGCGGTAATCCTCTTTGTTGTAGGAATCCTTGTGGCAGGTGGTTTTGGCTCGCTCATCTTCAACCGCCTAGATTCAGGCGGATACTCAAACCCAACTAGCGATTCTTATAAAGTGTATGAATATCTGCGCGATGTCTTGAAGGTACAAGATCCCTCTGTTGCAGTAGTTCTCGATGCTGGAGATCGATCAGTAGATGATCCGACGGTTGCTAGTGGCGCGCTTGCGCTTGAGAAGAAGATGAGTCAAGAAGAAGGCGTCACGAAGACTCTTTCATACTGGAGCTCCGGTGGCGAAAAGACTCTGAAGTCCGCAGACGGTAAAGCTGCATACATTTTGATATTTGGAAATGGCGAAGCCTTCTCCCCTGAAAATCAAAAACTTGGCGAGATTTTTCAAACTAAGTATGACGGCAAAGTGGCTGGCTTTACTTTGTATGCAGGTGGCGTTGGAGTTGTAGGTAATGCCATCAATGAAAAGATCGCAGATGACTTGAAGTTAGCTGAAGGAATCTCAATCCCGTTGACTTTCGTTCTTTTAGCCTTTGTTTTCGGTGCGCTGGCCGCATCCGCAATGCCACTCATTGTTGGTGTTGCTGCAATTTTGGGTGCGTTCTTTATTCTCTTCTTGATCTCGCTCTTTACCGATGTCAGCGTTTATGCGCTCAACCTGACCACTGGTATGGGACTTGGACTCGGCATTGATTATGCGCTCTTGATGGTCAATCGCTTCCGCGAAGAGATTCATCATGGCAAGAGCGTTGAAGATTCGGTTGTCACCACTATGGCTACAGCTGGAAAGACTGTTTTTTATTCTGGTATGACAGTTCTTGTCACGATGGTTTCACTCACCTTTTTCCCACTTCCTTTCCTTAAATCATTTGGATACGCCGGAGTCTCTGTCGTTGCACTTGCAGTGATTGGTGCAATTTTCGGACTTCCACCAATTCTTGCCTTAATGGGTAAGCGCGTTGATAAAGGGGTCGTTCGACGTTCAGCAATTACTCCAAAAGAAGATGGTCGTTGGGCACATACCGCACGCTTTGTTATGAAGCGTCCAGTTCCCGTTGTATTGCTGACGCTCATTGCGCTCAGCGTGATGGCAGCTCCCATTGGCAATATCAAATTCTCACAAGGTGATTCGCGAATGCTGCCTGCCAATAATCCAGCTGCCATCGCAACTGAAGTTCAAGCAGAACGTTTTCCTGGGCAAACTGGAAATCCCATTGAAATAATAGTTTTTGACGGTGCAGATAAGACAGCAGAGATTGCACAATATGCAGCCAAAGTTGCAGCTGTGCCTGGAATAGTTGCCGTTGTACCGCCGCAAGTCATCAATAAAGATGTAAGACTTGTTGCATACCAATCAATGCTGCCGCGCACGCCTGAATCGCAGCAACTTATTCACGATGTTCGCGCGATTAAAGCTCCATCTGGAACCCTGATTGGTGGCGTTGCAGCCGATTACACAGATTCACAAGATGGAATTGCAAAGACACTTCCTTGGGCACTTGGTTGGATCGCACTCAGCGTTTTGATTCTGGTCTTTATCTTTACCGGTTCCATCATCCTTCCTATTAAGGCAGTGCTCCTCAATGTACTTTCTCTCGCTGCCACCATGGGTGTTCTCACGTGGGTCTTTATCGACGGACACCTTCAATGGCTCGTTGGATCATTCACACTCACCGGAAGTATTGATACCTCCATTGTTATCTTGATTGTCGTTGTGGTCTTTGGACTTTCTATGGACTATGAGCTCTTCTTGTTATCTCGCATCCGCGAAGAACATTTACAAGGACGATCTAATATTGAATCTGTTGCTACCGGCTTGCAACGATCTGCACGTATCATTACAGCAGCAGCTGTGTTGCTCGCTGTCGTCTTCGCAGCATTCGTCACAAGTGGCGTTACATCCATTAAAACAATGGGCTTTGGTGTCGCACTCGCTGTCATCCTTGATGCAACTGTGATTAGAGCGCTTCTTGTTCCTGCACTGATGCGTTTATTTGGTGAACGTAACTGGTGGGCACCTAAATCTCTGCAGCGATTTACGCTTAAGCACTAGCCTGCTTTAGAATCCGCAAATGGATTTGATCGCTTCCCTGCAATGTGCAGATCAACCGGGCATCGTGCATGCGATGACTTCTGCTGTACTGGCATGCGATGGAAACATTATTGAAAATCAGCAGTTCACTGATCACCCTACAAACACTTTTGTGATGCGCACCCGCTTTGAAACAAAGCAGGGTTTGGCAGATGCGGAGAAAAGTTTGCGCGAAGGGCTTGGGCGCTTCTCCCCCGCACTACATATTCGACCTACTGCAGAAAAACCAAAGGCGCTTGTTTTGGTGACAACCGAGAGCCACTGCCTCAGAGATTTGATGTACCTACTTGAATTAGGTGAATTACCGATTGAAATTCCACTTGTAATTTCAAACCACTCTGATCTCAAGCAACTCGTTGAATCACATGGAATTCCTTTTCTCCACCTGCCAGTAACTGCCTCCACAAAGACTGAACAAGAGAAAGTAATTCTGCAGAAAATTTCAGAGTTAAATATTGATTTCGTGGTTCTTGCTCGTTATATGCAAATTCTCTCTGCTGATTTCTGCAAAGCGCTCCCTGGTCGAATTATTAATATTCACCACTCATTCTTACCTGGCTTCAAAGGTGCCAAGCCTTATCACCAAGCTCACGAGCGCGGAGTAAAAATCATCGGAGCAACTGCTCACTTTGTGACTTCAGATTTAGATGAAGGTCCCATTATCGAACAAGATGTTGCTCACGTAACTCATACTGCAACACCGGAAGAAATGATTGCTCTTGGCAGAGATATAGAACGCCGCGTATTAGCACGTGCAGTAAAACTTTATGCCGAGGATCGAATCTTTATTGTTGGCCAACGCACCGTTGTATTTTCGTAATACTTTCCACTCAGACTTCGTCAAAAACTTTTATTGAACCACCATAACAGGCTACCCATACCCTTTGATTCTGTACTTCAAAAGATACTCCTATGGGCTCTTTGCAAACTTTAATCTCTTGGAGAATCTGAAAATCGCTCACCCGTATTTTCGAAAGAGTTCCACTCTTGAAATTGACAACATAGAGTGAAGAGCCGTCGCTTGAAATATCAAGGGATCTTGCAGCTTCACCTGTTTTTATCTTCCGGATAACTTTCTTTTCATTGAGGTTATATGCGACAACTTGACCTGACTTATTGAGTGTTGCATAAAGTGTGGAGTTGTCAGGTGAGAGCACTATTGCTCTTGGATTTACACCAACGCTCAGCTGTTCACGCTTCCAAGTATCGAGATTAATTTTATGAACGGTTGATCCACCCATTTGAGCAACAAATGCGTACTTTGAATCAGCTGAAACTGTAATACCGCGTGGGTAGGCACCAATTTTCAGAATCTTTTCTACATTCTGAGTTTTGGTTGAAATCACGTATAAATCATAAGAACACCAATGTGAGACCAGAACGTATCCATTATCTGGTGTGACTGCCACAACTTTTGGGACAGTTCCAACTTTATATATTGCATCTATTTTCCAATTTTCGGTACTTACTCGATACAGAAATGATGAATCAAAATTATCTGCAGGGCTGCAAATGTCGGTTCCTTCTTTATTCAACCCTTTTCCATACATCGAGTAGTTAGTGACATAGAGAAATTTTCCATCGGGTGAAAAGGCTCCCTCCACGGGAGCTCCGCGATAAGTGCCTGAATAATCGCTAAATCCAAATTGTGAAGGTTTTACTGAATCTTTGATAGTTGCGATTAGTTCAAGTGTATTTGCATCATAGACAGTAATTGAATGGCGATACATCATGTTGTGGGCAGAAACAAACCCAGTTCCCGAAGATCGTACCGATTTTGGTGAAATATCTCCGTAAATAGTTTTTGCCAAAATCAAGGAGCGTTCGGAAGTTTGAATCTCCGCACGCGCTGAAAAGTTTCCCAGAAGTCCAAACATAGAAACAGCTAGAAAGATTAACCGCGATTTGTGGGAGAACATGTCCCCAATGTACATCAGTATTTTTCGATATTTATAATTCTGGCGGTTCAACAACTTTATCACTTTGTAGAGATGACAATCGTGGTTGCGCTTGTTGGAGCTAGTACTGCGCTTATCTCGATAGCACTTTTTATCGCTCTATTCGTGACATTAGGCCACCTAGTTGCAATACTTGGTTCACGTAAGTTTGAGACAAAGTAGGACAGAGAAATGATCTTTATGGCCCGCGAAATGACAGCGCGTTTTCGCCACCTCTTTCCTCACGGAAAATTTCGCTGGGTTCTGATTGCAGTTTCACTTATTGGTGCTGCTATTTCGGTATCGGAGTTATTGGTAATGAAATTGTTTACCACACTCGTGCTACATGAAGGTGAATTTGATCGCTCACTACTTATCTGGGCAATAGTTGGATTCTTCCTCTTCTTTATTGTTACCCGCGTTGGTCAATTCCTTCAGCGAAATTACCGAGTAAAAGCACTCGCTCGAGCACTTCGAATGGTTGGAAAAGAACGAACATCTAAAGAAGAAACTCGCGAATGGGCGATGGCATTTGAGCTCACAAACTTTGTCAGTCAAGGCACTCAGCTAATTGCAATTCTTGCGTTTTTTCTTCTGCTGAATCCCTATATTGCAATAATAAATGTACTGATTTTGATTATCATCTTGCAGGTTCTCAGTTCGATTTTCCGCAAACAACTTGAAGTGCACGCCCAATTAAATACACCTGGGCCTGGAAAGGGAGTAAAACCTTGGCAACGCCATGGCGCTCGAATTCGTGCAGCAGAAACGGGTGGACTCGCTTCTGGTGCGGGAATGTTAATTTTGATGGCAGCGCTCTTGTACCTGAGTATTAATGGGGACATCACTCACTCAAATACTTTGGTTATTTTCCTTGGGGCACGTTTACAAAACTCAGTTATCAATAGTGCCTCTCAATCGCTGATGCGATATGCCCGTTTTAATTCTGAGAATGTCACAAATAATGATGAAACGTAATATTGAGTTCATTTTTGGGTATTCAACACTAATCGATCGTTTTAAGAAGGGGTATGTGTCTTCTAATTCGATTAGCCACTCACCCCAAGGACAGTTCAGGAAGCATATGGGGAAGTGAAAAAGATTTGAAAGCACGTGCTGTGGTCTTTACGAGAGTCTGTGGAATCTTTGTGCCCATTTTTCGCGCGCTCTTCTTACTCAAATCTCGCAAAGGCAAGGTTGGGATCACCAAAGCCTTGCAATTTGTATTCGCACGATGAAAATTTATGCCCATCGCGGCTACAGCGAAAAATTTCCTGAAGGTAGCAAAATCGCTTACTTGGAGGCAGTAAAAGCTGGTGCAGACGGCTTTGAGTGCGATGTGCGCCTGACCAAAGATCGTGAAATCGTCTGCTTTCACGATAGATCTCTGCGACGAATTGCCGGCAAAGGAACTGTCATTAGCCGGGCAACGTTGGAAGAGATAAGAGAGCAGACAGAGATTCTTACTCTTAGCGAGTTGTTGGATATAGCCATATTGCATCGTAAAGATCTGCTTATCGAAACCAAGCATCCAGTTGCGAGTGGTGGTGCTATCGAAAAATTAGTTGTTGATTTATTGTCTCGAAGAGCAAGCGATATAAAGAATTCAGGAATAGAAATCATCATTATGTCATTTTCATACATGGCGGTGTGGCGACTTCGGCGAATTTACCCACTTGTTGGGAAAGTCATTGCATACCGAATTGGGCTCCTTTTTAATCGAACTCCTGTGATTGCGGTAAACAAAGATCTGATACTTAAAAGTGATCTAATGAGAAAGTCTCTTAATGCGAGAAGAGTTCTGCTCTGGACAGTCAATGAAAGAAATAAACTACGTTTACTCAAAGCACATCCTCAATTTGAAATCATCACAGATCGAATTGAAGTTGCACGAGAAGAATTACAATAATTTTTCTGGTGTCCCCGGCGGGAGTTGAACCTGCGACCTACCGCTTAGGAGG
>CALMJL010000088.1 GCA_937864425.1 uncultured Candidatus Planktophila sp. | reverse complement strand
TGAGTCCAGGAAAATCTCTCGGCATCAAGATTAAATTCATCAGGGCGAAGACGAATCAATAGAACTGCATCTTTTCCAATGTCGCTCAGTTTGCGATGTTCTCCTGCAGGAATCTCAGGAAGTGTCTGGGCTACCGCGCCAACTTCGAGATCTTCTGGGCGAATAGGACGATCACCGGGATCTGTGACAAGACGAGTGCCTGCCTTCCATGAAGTTTTGGTGAGTTCATCCTTAGGCAGTGGACCAAGATCGCGAAGCAGGAGGAGAGGGGTAAGGCCAGAAAGTCCAAGTGCTGCACCCAAGGTGCGTTTGATGAGCGGGCGACGACCTAGTCCTGCGCCAGCTGCACCTTCTTTGACAGTCTTTACAAATTCAGCGCGATCTTCATCGGGAGATCGGAATTCATGTCGTTGTGCGATGACTTCCTCATCAGGCATCAGAGTTTTTGCCCAGTGAATTGCTCCTGCACCAATACAGAAGAGCGCAATCGCCATTCCCATTCCGAGTCCGAATTGGTGGGCATTGGTTTCACCAAGTACTGGGATAAAGATAAAAGTTTCGTCGCTGATAAAAATGTACGAGTAAATGAGGAGGAGAGTGCCAATACATGACAGAGCAAAGAGAATTGCAATCTGGCGCTCGGCGCGCTTTGCAGCTTTTGGATCTATATCGGTACTGCGATGCACATGTTCTGGAAGCCCCGGATCTTTGATAAGTTCAATATCGCGTGAATCTGACATTTTCTACTTCGCCTTCATCGCTAGCCAGACTGCTACACCAATGAGCAGACCAATTCCAAGTGTCCAGACCAATAAACCTTCAGAGACTGGACCAACACGTCCAAGTGCAACACCACCTAGTTGTGGTTCAGACTCAGCTGACTTAATCCATTTAATGATCGAGAGTTTTTCAGCTGCAGTAAGCGTCTTATCGCTAAATACTGGCATTGATTGTGGGCCAGTGATCATCGCTTCATAAATATGTTTTGGTTCAACGCCCATCAGTGTTGGCGCATATTTACCTTGAGTAAGTGCACCACCTTGCGCTGCAAAGTTATGGCACATTGCGCAGTTAGTACGGAAGAGTTGTCCACCTTCTGCAACAGAACCATCTCGCTCGTAATTCAACATATCTTCTGATGGAATTGCAGGTCCAGGCGCCAGCGATGCCACATAGGCAGCGAGCGCACTCACTTCAGCTGGTGAATAGACCGGCTTCTTACGCATTGCCTGTTGGCTCATATCGGCCATCGGCATACGACCGGTTCCTACTTGAAAATCAACAGATGCCGCACCAACACCGATCAGCGATGGAGCAATATCTTGACCTTCGGCATTGAGCCCGTGGCAAGAAGAGCACCCTTTGAGAAAGAGTCGTTTACCTTCTTCAATGAGAGCAGAACGCGAAGCTGCAGTAGTGGTGCCTTGATCCACTGCACTTGCTACTTGAAAAGTTGTTCCGATTGTGAAGAGCGCGAAGATAAGAAGAATTGGTCCAGCTGCTTTGTGGCGGCGTAGTCGCGAGAGGCGCTTCACTTGTTTCCTTTACTTGATGAGGTAGATGGCTGAGAAGAGTGCGATCCAGACAACGTCAACGAAGTGCCAGTAATACGAAACTACGATGGCAGTCGTTGCTTGTCCCTGAGTAAAGCGACGCGCTTTAGCAACACGGATCATGACGATGAGAAATGCAATGAGGCCACCTGTGACGTGGAGCCCGTGGAAGCCAGTTGCAAGATAAAAGACAGAACCGTATGCAACTGATGAAAGCGTGAGACCTTCATGCACCAATTCTGCATACTCGTAAATTTGTCCAGCGATAAAGAATCCGCCCATAAGAAATGTCAGCGCAAACCATTCGCGCATTCCCCATGAAGAAACTTTCAGAAGTGAACCAGTGCGACGAGCTTGGAAACGCTCTGCGGCAAATACTCCAAACTGACATGTGACAGAGGAGAGAACCAGAACCGTTGTATTGATCGCAGCAAATGGAATATTCAGCTTCTCAGTAGATTCAAGCCAAATCTCTGGTCCTTGTACTGCACGAGTTGTGAAATACATTGCGAAGAGCGCGGCAAAAAACATCAACTCACTGGAGAGCCAGACGATGGTTCCCACTGCCACCATATTGGGGCGAGTGATCTTGTGGTGCGCGCTGACGCTGGTGCTGCTCATGGGCGCCATTATTCCCGAAAGGCGCTGTATCGGCCTATTCCGGAGACTCCAAAAAGCGTGATTTACCGCCTATTCGAGGTGAGACGGCTCACTCAACTTCTCAAAATTCTTTCAGAGAATTATTCGATGGCTAGACTCTGCCCATGTCCGAAAGTAGAGAGCGCAAGTACTCCATCGTTCTGTATTCAGATGATGTGACAGTACGCGAAGCAGTTATTGCCGCACTCGGACGACGGGTTTCTCCAGATATGGCAGAACACGTGATTCATCAATTTGCTACAGGGGCCGCCCTCAGACTTTTCGTGGACTCGAAGAAGCCCGGAACAGATTCACCGATTGATCTCTTCATTTTAGATGGGGAGGCAGTTCCCGAAGGTGGAATGGGAATGGCCCGTCAGCTCAAAGATGAAGTTTTTCACTGCCCACCCGTTCTCGTCATTACAGGTCGCAAAGAAGATGCATGGCTGGCTGCCTGGTCTCGCGCAGATGCAAACGTACTTCACCCTGTAGATCCATTTACTTTGGCACACACCGTTGCCGATTTACTGCGTTCTCGTACCAGCGCAATCGCTTAATTAAGGATTTCTCTTCATGGCCAACGTCTTTGAAAAGGCGCTCGCCTCACTTCACTCTGGCTTAGATCTTGAACCCACAATTGTTCGCGAAATCATGCGAAGTATTCTGCAAGGCCAAGCAGATACTGAAGAGCTAAAAACTTTTCTGCTGGCTCTCAAAGCTAAGGGAGAGAGCGCAGAAGAAGTGAGCGCATTGGTTGCAGAGATGTATGAACACTGTGCACCGATTTCAATTCAAGAGAGAGCAGTTGACACCGTTGGAACTGGTGGAGATGGCGCACACACAATTAACATCTCATCGACTGCTGCGATTATTGCAGCGGCTGCAGGAGCGCGCGTTGTTAAGCATGGAAATCGTGCTGTCTCATCAAAGTCGGGAGCCTCAGACTTTTTAGAAGCGCTGGGAATTTTTCCGGGACTTGATGGAAAAGGTGTAGAGCGAACTGTCCGAGAACTGGGAATTGGTTTTTGCTTTGCACCCGTCTTTCATCCTGCCATGAAGCATGCTGCACCAGCGCGCAAAGAACTAGGAGTTCCGACAGTCTTTAACATTTTGGGACCACTAGCGAATCCCGCCAAGCCACACGCTGCCGCAATTGGAGTTGCCAATGAGCGCATGCACTTAGTGATGGCGCAAGTACTTGCCAATAAAGGTTGCGATGGATTCGTTTTTCGCGGCGACGATGGATTAGATGAAATTACCCTTGCAACAACGACATCTGTACTTGTGATCGGAGCTGATGAGATTAAGAGCGAGTTAATCGAACCTGCAGACTTCGCAATTGATCGCGCGCCGATTGAAGCGATTGTGGGTGGAGATGCTCAAGAAAATGCGAACATCAGCATGTCAATTTTTAGGGGAGAACGTGGTGCGCCACGTGATGCTGTACTTCTCAATGCCGCGGCAGCAATTGCAGCATTTGAGGGAAATCTTGAAGTAGATATTCGAACTCGCATCAATGCAGGATTAGAGAGAGCCAAGGCGGCTATTGATTCTGGTGCGGCTCTGGCTCTTGTGCAGAAGTGGGCGGCGTTGTCGCAGGAACTTTCGGTTTCTTAATCCGCTTTCCAAAATTCATTAATTCCTCGAGAGTGTAAATATCAAAGCTACCCAATCTTTCGAGCAATCCATGAAAGACATCGAGGGTTGCCTTGGCATCATCAAGTGCACGGTGGTTTGGCGTAGTTGTTGCGCCAAAAAACTCTGCCAAAGTTGCTAGGCGACAGTTAGGCGCCTCATCTCGAGTCAGCACCTTGCGCGCAATAATGGCGGTATCAAGCACTGGATATTTGGGCCAGGTAAAGCCATGAACCCGTGCGGCATGCGTTAAGAATGAAAGATCAAAGGGCGCATTCTGCGCCACCAAGACCGTCTCTTTGTCGCTTCCTAGGAATTCAAAAAAGGTGGGAAATATTTCGGATATCGCGGGTTCTTGGTAGAGCATCTCATCAGTAATCCCGGTGAGGGCAGTGATGTATGCAGGAATCGGATGGCCAGGATTAACAAAAGTGCGAAACTCTCCGAGTACTTCTCCGCCTCGTACTTTTACAGCACCAATTTCAGTAATTCCTGCGCCAAGATGAGGTGCGCCACCAGAAGTTTCAAGATCGACTACGACAAATGTGGTGTCATGCAAGGATCTCCCGAAATCTTGCAGCGTTGATTGCCATGCCTCATCTTCGCTTTTTCTCACCACGCAGAAAACTTTAGATGATTGCTGTGACTTCAATGTAGTAATACGCTTTTTGCATGGCAGTTGAAGGTGCTCCCGCAGGCTTATTGGATGATTGGCGCGTTGATGGAAGCGGCGACAAGAAAAGAATCGGCGTCCTGCTCGTGCACGGATTTACTGGATCACCAGCATCAATGCGACCTTGGGGCGAGTATTTACATCAAAGGGGTTACACCGTCACAGTTCCGCTACTTCCGGGACATGGCACCACCCCGCACGATCTCAACAGAGTAAAGTGGCAAGAATGGCCAGCAAAAGTTGAGACAGAGTTGAAACTGCTCCAACAAAAATGCGACAAGGTATTTATCTGCGGGTTATCAATGGGTGGTGGCACAACTCTTAATATCGCCACCAAGTACTCGAAGAATTTAGCGGGGATCATTTTGGTCAACCCTATGATCCATGTGAAGTTTGTTCCCCATCAATTGGCTTGGTTCATCTCTCGCTTTCAAAAGATGCGTGAATCAGTCGGTGATGACATTAAGCGTCCTGGAATTACCGAGTGGGGTTATGACGCACTTCCAGCTGTTGGCGTCTATGAACTTTTGAAGATGTTGCACTACACCAGGGCGCGTTTGCATGACGTGACGGCGCCACTTCAACTTTTTCATAGCGTTGATGATCACACTCTGCCGGTCAGCAATACTGAAATCATCATGAAAGGCGTTGGATCACGTGATAAGCAGAGAATTGAATTGCTGAACAGTTATCACGTTGCAACGCTTGATTACGATCAAGAAATTATCTTTGAAAATTCAAGAATATTTATTGAAGCGCACTCGTAACTTTTCTAGATATCATAAATTCCTGCGCGGCCCTGAATTTTGGTGATAAGTAGCGATCCGGGTAAGTTCCGTCCACATATTTGTGTTTTTTCAATAACCTTATGTGAAATGAGGCTAGGTAGAAGAGGCTCCCTTAATTCAATCACCCGCGCAGCTGGACTTACTACTTGTAGCATTACACCATGAGCGAATGCATTTTCTGCGGAATAGTTGGTGGCGAAATCCCTTCAAGAAAAGTTCTTGAAACAGATTCTTGCCTTGCCTTTCTAGATATTTTCCCGGCAAATCGCGGACATACTCTCGTTATTCCAAAGCGCCATGTTCTTGATATTCATGAAGCAGATGCAGACACGTATGCCGATGTTGCCGCAACCGCAAAGAAGGTTGCGGATATTTTGCAAAGTAAATTGAATTCTGAAGGAACGACCATCTTTCAGATGAGTCGTGAAGCTGGATGGCAGACGGTTTTCCATCTTCATATGCATGTGATTCCACGTTGGAGTAACGATGGTTTACATAAGCCATGGGATATAGCTCCCGGAAATGAAGCCGAACTAGACCAAGTGCTGCAACAGATTACAAAATAGTTCACACTGTTGCCATGAAACACCCAGACGCGATCGTTATAGGTGCGGGAATCGTGGGTGCATCGTGTGCGCTTTCGTTGACTAATGCAGGGCTCAAGGTACTTGTCATTGATCGCGGTGCAGTTTCGAGTGGAACCACTGGTGCAGGCGAGGGAAACATACTTGTCTCGGATAAAGATCCCGGACCAGAATTAACTTTGGCGCTTCGCTCTCGCGATTTGTGGTTTGAGATGCAAGCTGATGTTGGAGATTTCTTTGAGTTAGAAGCAAAAGGGGGAGTTGTAGTTGCGCGAGGTGACAACTCGGAATTGCTTAAGCTCGCTGAACATCAGAGAGCTCATGGTGTAGATGCGCGAGTTGTTAATGGTGCAGAACTTCGTGATCTTGAACCATTCTTAGATCCCAGTTTTTCTAGCGGAGTTTTCTACCCGCAAGATGCCCAATGCCAACCCATGTTGGCAGCAGCACACGTGATCAGAACTGTCGTTGCGAGGGGAGGGGCATTTGTATCAAATGCCAAGGTAACAAAGGTTCTTGTTCAGGATAGAAAAATT
>CALMJL010000087.1 GCA_937864425.1 uncultured Candidatus Planktophila sp. | reverse complement strand
ATTGAGGAATCAAGGTGCCAGAAAAGATCTGCCACGCGAGCGCGGATTTAGCAATGAGCGAGAGCGTTATATAGGTCTTTTCTCCACGAATGTACTCAGACCACTTTCCAACTTTCTTATATTGCAGATATTGCACGATGGCAAAAGTGTTGAAAAAGATAAAGATAGAGATCACGATTCCGTAGACAAATGCAGGAGCCTTGGTATCGCCAGGTCCTCCGATTGCCAGCACATAAAAGAGCAGTCCAAGCCATGGGACTGCTCCGGCAATACAACCGAAGATGTAAGGAAGCCATCCGCCATTTCCTGGTTGCTCATATTTTTCTTGTAACCAGCCAAAGAGAATCATCGATGCGTTGACTCCAAAGAGTGCAATCAAGGCAACCACATCGGAAACACCTGTCACCATTGCAATCAAAACAATCATGACAGATGAACTGAGAGAGTATTCAACCCAGCGGAAATAATTGCGCTCTGCTGCAAGACCTGCGCTATAGCGTGGGAAGAACTTGGGGCTAATCACTAAGAAATGAAAGAAAGCAGAGAGACCAAGAAATATCGCAACAGTTAAACCAACCGGGGCGTTGAGCAAAGTGATGGGATCTGCAAAGACGCTTCCTGGAGGTCCTGCCATATACCGGGCAACAATCGGAAGGGTGAAGTCATTGGCGAGCGCCAAGACTGCAACCATTTGTGCCAGATGAAAAACTCCAGCAATTAGGTTGTAACGACGAATGGTCTGTGCATTTACCTCTTTAGCCATAGGTCAAGGCTACTTGGCGCGCTGAACTTTGCCGCGTTACAGCACCGGCAAATAGCGATCGAGTTCGTAGGCGCTTACCTGCCGGCGATAGTCCTGCCACTCGGCGCGCTTGTTACGCAAGAAATACTCGAAAACATGTTCACCCAATGTCTGACGAACCAACTCACTCTTCTCCATCACATTGATGGCTTCTTCAAGATTGGAAGGAAGTAGCTCTGAATTATTCGATGGCTCCAAGGTGTATTGATTCTCAATTCCTTTAAGGCCCGCAGCTAATGTGACTGCATATGCCAAATAGGGATTGCAGGCAGAATCGGGTGAGCGAAATTCGATGCGGGTTGAATTTTCTTTCTGCGGTTTATACATCGGAATACGAACGAGTGCTCCACGATCGTTGTGGCCCCAATTGATGATGGATGGGGCTTCACCGCCACCTTGTAAACGTTTGTAGGAGTTCACCCATTGATTAGTTACTGCGGTGATTTCGGCAGCATGCTTCAAAATGCCGGCAATAAATTGGCGTCCAACCTTGGAGAGATTGAGTTCTGCGCTGGCATCAAAGAAGGCATTCTTCTCGCCTTCAAAAAGCGATAAGTGGGTGTGCATTCCAGAACCAGGATGATCGGTAAATGGCTTTGGCATAAAGGATGCATAGAACCCTTGGTTCAGTGCGACTTCTTTAATGACATGGCGGAAAGTCATGATGTTATCTGCGGTGCTGAGCGCATCTGCATATCGCAAATCAATCTCTTGTTGGCCAGGTGCACCTTCATGATGGCTAAATTCAACAGAGACTCCCATTGCTTCAAGCAAGGTAATTGCTTGGCGCCGGAAATCATGGCCAACAACTGCTGGAGTGTGGTCGAAATATCCGCCTTGATCCACTGGCACGGGTGCAACGCCTTTTTCGGGTTGAGATTTAAAGAGGAAGAATTCAATTTCAGGATGGGTGTAACAGGTGTAACCCATACCGGCTGCTTTTTCTAGAATTCGGCGAAGCACATTGCGCGGATCAGCAGGTGATGGTTGCCCATTGGGCAAGGTGATATCGCAGAACATACGTGCTGCACCTTGTGCTTCAGCGCGCCACGGCAAAATAGTGAAGGTCGCAGGATCTGGTTTTGCCAACATATCTGATTCAAGTTCGCGCGCAAAACCTTCGATGGCAGAACCATCAAAACCAATTCCTTCTTCAAAAGCATTCTCTAATTCAGCAGGTGCAATAGCTACTGATTTCAGCGTTCCAACAATGTCGGTAAACCACAATCTGATAAATCGAATATCGCGTTCTTCAACGGTGCGAAGCACAAACTCTTGTTGCTTGCTCATATTGTCTTGCTGACTATTGCCATTGCGTGGGGACATGACGACATCGTGCCAAACCGAGGTTACGGCAGTGTTACAAAACTAGCTCTCCCGCCATTTACTGGTCATAGGCAGACGGCGATCCTTACCAAATGCACGCTTGGAGACCTTAGTTCCGGGTGGATATTGGCGGCGCTTATATTCGGCGCGATCTACCAATCCAATAACGCGCATCACCAAATCCTTATCGAAGCCTGCCGCAATCAATGCATCGCGTCCTAAATCATCATCAACATAGGCTTTGAGAACTTGATCCAAAATTTCATATTCAGGAAGTGAATCTGAATCTTTCTGATCAGGACGCAGTTCTGCGGATGGCTCTTTGGTAATCGAGTTCTCTGGAATAGGTGGAACTTCACCTGCCTCACGAGCAACTCGGTTACGCCAACGCGCTAGCGCCCAGACATCGGTCTTATAAATATCTTTGATGGGCGCGTAACCACCGACTGCATCTCCATATAACGTCGAATATCCGCATGCCAATTCTGATTTATTTCCAGTCGCTAGGACTAAGTGGCCAAACTGATTAGAGAGCCCCATCAGCGTTGTTCCGCGAACACGCGCCTGCACATTTTCTTCAGCGAGCCCGGTCAATTGTAACTGGGTGATGTAGGCATCCACCATTTTTTCAATTCGAACAACGCGAAAACCAAGTCCAGTATTGGCAGCTAATTGGTGGGCATCGCTTACCGAATGCTCTGATGAGTATTTGCTCGGCATACCAACGCCATGGACGCGATCAGGTCCGAGCGCATCAACAGCGAGCGCTGCTACCACTGCAGAATCGATTCCACCTGATAATCCAACAAGAACAGATTGGAATCCATTCTTCGCCACATAATCGCGCAGCCCTACAACAATGGCGTTCCAGACTTCTTCTTCATCTCCGAGACGGTGAGCAATTCCAGGTACCAAAGTTCGATCAAGTTGTACTGCGCCATCTGAAATCACAACATCGGGCTTGGAGGTATGGGTAGCAACATCGATATCAACAATCATCACGCCATCTTCAAATTGCGGTGCACGTGCAACTACAGCACCTTTGCCATCGACAACGATGCTGTCTCCATCGAAAACTAAATCATCTTGTCCGCCGGTCATATTGACATAGACAAGTGGCGCTCCTGCTTCTCGGGCGCGCTTGGTCACAAGCGAAAGGCGCACATCATCTTTATTGCGTTCGTAGGGAGATCCATTGGGCACAACCACAAGTCCTGGTGTACGGCGCGCTAATTGCGCCGTGATTCCGCCGTCAATCCAGAGATCTTCACAAATTGCGATTCCAACATCGACTCCATGAATGCGCACCACTAGCGTTGCATCACCTGCCACAAAATTACGGAATTCATCAAAGACGCCGTAATTAGGTAGGTGGCATTTGGCGTAGCGGGCTTTGACTTCACCGCCTGCAATTACTGCCACCATATTTTGTGGTTTCAGCGCCCCGTCAGCACCAGGCACTTGATCCAAATAACCAACGATCGAAACGATGGCGGGATCTGCATTCTGCGCCAAGGTGGCCAGCGCTTCTTTACTTGCTATTTGAAAAGAAGGACGAAGCGCTAAATCTTCAACGGGATAACCGGTTAACACCATTTCAGGAAAGACAACCAGATGCGCACCTGCGGCAACTGCCTGCGCCGTTGATTGCGCAATCAATGCAGCGTTACCTGATAGATCACCCACTGTTGGGTTGATCTGTGCCAGCGCTACACGTAGCTTCATAGTTCAAGGTTATCGCCGTCTCGAGTATGAGGAGTACGATTACCTCGACCCGGGGACCTCACACGAGGCTTCGAGGCAGGAGAACACCATGGCAACTTCCACCACGCTCTATGGCGGTGCGCAGCATCGTCGCGTCACCATTCTTGATTTACGTGCTGCCAAAGAGCGGCGCGAAAAATGGGCGATGCTGACTAGTTACGAACAACTCACCGCTTCCATCTTTGATGAAGCAGGGATCCCGGTCCTTCTGGTGGGCGATAGCGCTGGCAATAATTTTCTTGGTGAAGAGAACACCATCCCCGTTACCGTTGAAGAGATGTTGATGCTTACTCGCGCGGTCGTGCGCGGTTCACAGCGGGCTTTAGTTGTCGCAGATCTGCCTTTTGGTTCTTACGAAACTTCTCCAGAACAAGCGCTGGCAACTTCGACTCGATTCTTTAAAGAAGCGGGCGCAATGGCAGTGAAGTTAGAAGGTGCCCACATTGCAACCGTGGAAAAACTCACCTCTTCTGGAATCCCAGTGATGGGCCACCTCGGACTCACTCCGCAATCGCTGCATCAATTAGGTGGTTATCGCGTACAGGGTCGCACTGATGGCGATGCCATTCTGGAAGCGGCGCTCGCCCTTGAAAAGGCAGGGGCTTTTGCCATTGTGCTTGAACTCGTTCCTGCTGAATTAGCGGAGCGAATCACGGCTGCGCTTTCCATTCCAACAATTGGCATCGGTGCTGGGTCAGCTTGCGATGCACAAGTGTTGGTCTGGGCAGATATGGCAGGAATGAATGCCAAAGCGCCAAAGTTGGCCAAGGTGTATCGCAATTTACGGAAAGAATTGATGGATGCTGCAGAAGAATTCGCAGCTGAAGTGCGCACCGGAAAGTTTCCATCCGAGGTAGAGACTTTCCACTAATCTGTGCAAATGGCTAAGTTCGCAATCGATCTGACGCCGCTGAAAAAATATCGAGATTTCCGCAATCTCTGGGCAGCTGGATTGATCTCCTACTTCGGTTCGATGATCACCTATGTCGCACTCCCCTTTCAATTAAAGGAACTCACTGGTTCCTACCTCGCAGTCGGCGCATTGGGAGTTGTCGAACTCGTTCCGCTCATCATCTTTGGACTCTATGGCGGTGTTCTGGCCGACTCGGTCAACCGCAAGAAGATGGTCTGGGCAACCGAAGCGAGTGCCATGCTCCTTGTGGTCATCCTTCTTGGGAATTCGCTCCTTGCAAACCCCACCATTCTTGCGATCTATCTTGTGGCGGCGCTCTTTGCAGTGGTCGATGGTTTACAACGTCCCAGCATGGATGCCATGTTGCCGCGATTGGTCAGCCATGAAGATCTTCCGGCTGCAAGTGCGCTCCTCAGTTTGCGATGGCAACTCGGTGTGATTGTTGGTCCGACAATTGGTGGATTAATTTTTGCCACTTTTTCAGTCAGTGTTGGTTTCATCATTGATATTGCAACCTATGTCGTTGCACTTATTTTTCTTGCCAAGGTGCGATCCATCGCTCCCTCACAAGAGGCCGAAAAGCCATCTCTGGCTGCATTATTTGATGGGGTCAAATATGCATTCAGCCGCCAAGATTTATTGGGAACTTACATAATCGATCTAGCTGCGATGACTTTGGCAATGCCGATGGCACTGTATCCATTTTGGGCAGATGAATTAAATGCACCATGGGCGCTCGGAATGTTCTATGCCGCCATTACTGTTGGATCTGTCTTCGTCACTTTGACATCGGGGTGGACGCGCACCTATCGCTTCCATGGTCGCGCTGTGATTCTGGCGGCTATGGGGTGGGGTCTGGCAATTGCATTGTCAGGACTTAGCAACTCAATCTTTGTGGTGTTGCTCTGTCTCACAGTTGCCGGAAGTTGCGACATGGTGAGCGCCCTATTCCGAGGAAATATTTGGAACCAGACCATCCCTGACGAGTTACGGGGTCGACTTGCTGGAATTGAATTGCTCTCGTATTCGGTAGGACCACTTCTTGGTCAACTTCGGGCCGCTTCAGTCGCAGCTGCTACTACATTGACCATTTCGGTAACTTCTGGCGGGCTTTTATGCTTCTTTGTGGTCGGAATTTTGGCGCTTTTCTTGCCGAAAATGTGGAAATACGACGTCACAACCAACGAATTTGCCGTGAGAGAGCGAGAAATTCGCAAAAATCGGGAAAATTCCTGATTCCAACCCGAAATTTTGGAAAATATTGGTTGCAAAACCATCAAAAATTTACGAAATACATAAAAAATTTCAAAAAATATTTAGCGACACGCACTGAAATATTTCTCACAATATGTTGGCAATTTCCTACAAATTCCGTCACACTTATCCACGAACAGGTTTGGGTGACGGATCCGAACCCTTCCGATTAGGAGAAAAAACACATGGCTGCAGCTAAGAAATCTGCTCCAAAGAAGCGCCGCAAGAAGGCAGCTGCTAAGAAGGCAGCTCCAAAGCGTCGTAAGAAGGCCGCTGCTAAGAAGGCAGCTCCAAAGCGTCGTCGTAAGAAGGCCGCTGCTAAGAAGGCAGCTCCAAAGCGTCGTCGT
>CALMJL010000086.1 GCA_937864425.1 uncultured Candidatus Planktophila sp. | reverse complement strand
CTAAGTAACTTTCCCGCATAATGGCACGTAAGGGCTCAGTCCTTCGTGAGTTCCCGATTCTCGTAATCGTTGCGCTCGCCGTTTCACTTGTTATCAAAACTTTTCTTGTCCAATTTTTCTATATTCCATCAGGTTCGATGGAGAACACCCTTCAAATCAATGATCGCGTAGCAGTGAATAAAGTTCCATTTCTCTCGCAATCAATCCACCGCGGCGATGTTGTAGTTTTTCGCGATCCTGCCAATTGGTTACCTGAGCCCTACGCACAGAGTCAGAATTCCATTATTGAAAAGGTAAAAGAAGGATTTGTACTCGTTGGAATTCTCCCCAATCCAGCCAAGCAATATTTAGTAAAACGAGTAATCGGAGTTGCAGGCGATAACATCGTTGCAAAAGATGGCGTAATTACCATCAACGGTAAAACTACATCTGAGCCCTACATATTTGCTGGCAATAAGCCAAGCGAGATGGATTTCAATGTCACTGTGCCATCTGGAAAAGTCTGGGTCATGGGTGACCATCGTGGAGCTTCCGCGGATTCGCGCTATCACCAAGATGATGTCAACAACGGTTTTGTTCCAGTATCAAAAATTACTGGTCGCGCCTTTGCAGTAATTTGGCCGGTTAAGAATTTCGGAATCATCGAATCTCACAATCCAATTAAGTAATATTCAGCGCACCATGAAAGCGATTGAAGAACTTCTTCAGAACGCTGGTATTACCCCCATCGCAGGTGTCGATGAAGCAGGCAGAGGTCCTTGTGCAGGCCCGCTTGTTGTCGCGGCAGTAGTTTTGAAAGATCCATTCATCCCAGAACTTGCACAGGTACGAGATTCCAAGGAAGTACCTGAGAAAGAGCGCGGTACTCTCTTTGATCTGATTTATGAAGTTGCTGAGAGCGTTTCAGTAGTTGTTATTCCCGTATCTGAAATTGATCAGCGTGGAGTACATGCTGCAAATTTAGAAGGAATGCGCCGTGCAGTGCAGGGACTTTCTGTGAAGCCTGCATACGTGCTGACCGATGGATATGCCATCGAAGGACTTGGAATTGCCAACTTAGCGGTATGGAAAGGCGATCAAGTGGTGACGGCAATAAGCGCAGCTTCCATCATCGCAAAGGTAACGCGAGACCGCGTCATGATTGAGTTAGATAAAAAATACCCACAATATGGATTTGCAAGCCATAAGGGCTATATCACGGCTGCACATACCAAAGCGCTTGAAGCGCATGGACCGTGTGTAGAACATCGAACTTCTTTTTCCAATATCGCAGCGCTCCTGCATTAGTTATACACATCTAACTTTTTCTACCTTCTTGAGCACTCTTTAACCCACTTAATCTGCCGCCATGGTGGCAAGTATCAATAAAAAGCAACGTTTAGGCGCATTCGGAGAAGAGGTAATTTCCACCTTCTTGATTGCTCGCGGAGATGAAATACTCGAACGTAATTGGAGAATTCGCGAAGGTGAAATAGATATTGTTTCACTCGGGAAAGACGGAATCTTTCATTGTGTAGAAGTGAAGACTAGAAGTTCGTTGGCTTTTGGCCATCCCTTTGAAGCGATCAATCACATAAAGGCGCTTCGTATGCAGCGGCTGGCACTGGCCTGGCTCGCTACGCATGGGTGTCTTGGCTGTGAATTCACCATCGATGTGGCGGCGGTACTTATTGCACAAGATGGATCGCATTCAATCGAATATAGAGCAGCCATTTTATGAGCATCGGATGTACACATTCAGTGGCGCTGCAAGGATTAGCCGGAAGCTTGGTTGAAGTCGAAGTAGATATTGCAGACGGAATTCCCAGTTTTTCATTACTTGGTCTTCCCGATGCGGCGCTTTCAGAATCACGTGATCGAGTTCGGGCTGCCTTAATCAATTGCCAAGAACCTTGGCCTAATAAAAAGGTAACAGTTTCGCTATCACCTGCATGGCTTCCTAAAAGTGGTTCTGGTTTTGATTTGTCTATTGCGCTAGCGCTTTTAATTGCACAACAATCGATCCCGCAAGAACCATTTCTGCACACGATTGTGCTGGGCGAATTGGCGCTAGATGGAAAAGTACGACCTATTCAAGGTGTGCTTCCTGCATTGATTGAAGCATTTCAACGCGGCATCCGGCGCGCCGTTATTCCATTCGCCAATCGCGCTGAAGCGTTGTTGCTGCCTGATATGAAAATCATTGAAGTACGCACACTTGCAGAAGTGACTGTGTGGGCCAGAAATGGAATTGTGCCTCACGTTGAAGAATTAGATTTAGAAGTATCTCCCGATGATGAAAATCTTGATTTTGCAGATGTAGCAGGACAAGCAAAGGCACGACGTGCTGCAGAAATTGCTGCATCGGGTGGACATCATCTTCTTCTTATCGGACCGCCAGGTGCGGGAAAAACTATGATCGCTTCTCGAATTCCAACAATCTTGCCCGCACTCAATACTGAAGAAGCGCTAGAAGTTACAGCAGTTCATTCGATCACAGGTGGTTTAAGCGCTCGTTCACCCATGTCGCGTTTGGCTCCGATTGTTTCGCCACACCACACTGCATCACGTGTTGCAATAGTGGGTGGAGGCTCTCACATCATTAAACCGGGTGCATGCAGCTTGGCTCATCACGGAGTTCTCTTTATCGATGAAGCGCCTGAATGCGCAATTGGTGTTTTGGATTCGCTCCGTCAACCACTCGAAACTGGAAAGATAACAATTACACGTAGCGTTGGAAATATAACTTTTCCGGCACGCTTCTTATTGGTGCTTGCTGC
Source organism: uncultured Candidatus Planktophila sp. (assembly GCA_937864425.1). GTDB lineage: Bacteria > Actinomycetota > Actinomycetes > Nanopelagicales > Nanopelagicaceae > Planktophila. The sequence continues at coordinate 35,898 of CALMJL010000086.1, read as the reverse complement.
AAATCCCTGCCCATGTGGAAAGTTCATCGGTAAAGGACGTGGTTGCACGTGTACTTCTCAGCAGGTGCGACGATATCTAGGAAAACTCTCAGGACCTCTCATGGATCGCATCGATATGCGAGTCGCTGTTGAGCCAGTCAGTCGCGTCGAAATGGCAGAAACAGAACTTGGTGAAACAAGTTCTGCCATTAGGGCTCGAGTTATTGCAGCACGCGCTGCAGCAGCCGCCAGATTTGCTGGTTATTCATGGATATTGAATTCACAAATTCCTGCTCGCGAATTACGAACAGTTTTTGCTCCAGAACGTGCAGCGCTTAACTTTCTCCACGATGAGTTGGATCGCGAACGTATTACTGCACGCGGCTTACACAAAGTAATTCGAATTTCCTGGACTCTTGCCGATCTGGCAGGCAGACCCAAACCTTCCTTGCAAGAAGTGCAGTCGGCATATGCACTCCGAGAAGGGGCAGAGCTATGAGTGCTCGATTTAGTCGGATTGCTCTCTTTCACGCGATTGAACCGGGTTCACAATTTTGGGCTCGAGAAATTTCTCGCATTGGCGTAGAGGACGTGTTTGCTGGTTTGCTCGAGCGGCGCTATGACCCGATTAAATCTGCTCAAGCAATAAGGCAACTAGAAAATTTCAATCTGGAAAAATTCGAAGTAGAACTTGCGCGTTACGGGGCTCATTGCATTACTCCCGCAGATGCAGCGTGGCCGATAACAGTGGATCTTCTCGAAAACCCGCCACTTGCTTTAATTGTCAAAGGAAATCTTGAAGCTCTTAACAATTCATCCCTTGCCATAGTAGGCACTCGTAATCCGACACCGTATGGAATCCGCATTGCGGGTGATTTTGCTGCTGGCTTCGTCGATCGTGAATGGGCAATAGTGAGTGGGGGAGCATATGGAATCGATGCGGCTGCTCATCGTGGTGCGCTGGTTGCCGAAGGGTGCACCATTGCAGTTATCGCATCAGGAATAGATTCTCCCTATCCCAGTGGAAACGCAAAGTTATTCTCTGAGATTGTTGAAAACGGTGCGATTGTGAGTGAAGTTTCGATGGGAGTTCCGGCGCTACCACATCGTTTTCTCACACGAAATCGATTAATCGCGGCGCTTTCAAAAAGTACTCTGGTTGTTGAAGCTGCATTTCGAAGCGGATCGCTTCGGACAGCGCGAGATGCTGCTGAATTAATGAAGCCAGTGATGGCAATACCTGGTCCCATCAATTCACCTTCCTCTGAAGGTTGTCATCGCCTCATTGGTGAAAGATCTGCTGAATTAGTGACATCTGTAGCAGATGCATATGAATTACTTTCAGTAATCAATGAGACAATACCTATGTGAGTGATTTCCGATCTGGCTTCGTTGCGATAGTCGGACGTCCCAATACCGGAAAATCAACCCTTATTAATGCTTTGGTTGGTAGCAAGATTGCCATCACATCTTCGCATCCCAATACCACGCGCCATGCCATCCGAGGAATCGTTAATCAACCTCATTTTCAAGCAGTATTGGTTGATACACCCGGATTGCATAAACCAAAGACGCTACTTGGCCAGAGACTCAACGCTGTCGTTGCTGAAAATTTAGATGCTGTTGATATTGTCATGATGTGTTTGCCCGCTGATGAAAAATCGGGCGCAGGAGATACCTTTATTGCTGCTGAATTAGCCAAGTCCACAAAGGCAAAGAAATTCGCATTGGTGACAAAGACTGATACCGTCTCAAAAGAGAAGTTGGCTGAGCGATTACTCTCAATCAATGATTTGGCGCAGGGCTTTTCGTGGGATGAAATTATCCCGCTCTCTGCAACGACTCATCGGCAGATTGATTTACTTGCAGAATTAATTGGCAAGAATTTGCCAGTTGGACCTGCTTTCTATCCCACAGATATCAAGAGTGATCAAAATATTGAACAGTTGATTTGCGAACTCATTCGAGAATCTGCCATGAAAGATGCGCGAGAAGAACTTCCACATTCCATCATGGTGACCATTGACGAGATGAGCGAGCGTGAAGAGAAAGGCAGTCGACCTTTCTTCGATATTCACGCAACTATTCATGTTGAGCGAGATTCCCAGACGGGCATCATTCTGGGCCATAAAGGGGAGCGATTGAAAGAGATCGGAGTTCGTGCGCGCGCCGATATCGAACGTGAGTTAAGCGCACGGGTATTCCTTGGGTTACATGTCAAGGTTTCGAAGGAATGGCAACGTGATCCAAAGCTTCTTGAAAAATTAGGTTTTACTGAGCGCTAATCAAACCGGTAGCAAGCGCCACAAGTAAGGCACTTCCTAATGCAACCCGATAGATCACAAAAGGCGTAAAACTTTTAGTGGTAATAAATTTCATCAACCAAGCGATAACTGCATAACCCACTAGAAATGCAGTCATGGTTGCCACAAATATCTCTGGCATGGAAAAAGGGGATACCGAGGAATCATCAATTGCACTCTTGAGTTCGTAGAGCCCACTTCCGAATACTGCGGGAAGAGCAAGTAAAAACGAGTAGCGCAGCGCAGCTTCACGTTGATATCCAAGAACTCGACCCAGTGCGATTGTTGCACCCGAGCGAGAAACTCCAGGGATGAGTGCCAATGATTGCGCTAAGCCATAAGCAATTCCATCGCGCGCGTTGAGGTTAGTTAAAACTTTTTGGCTGCGTCCAAAACGATCTGCGATTCCGAGGATGAGTCCAAAAACAATCAGCATGATTGCAACAAGCCAGAGCGATCTAAAAGTATCGCGAATGTAATCTTGACCAAGATAACCAAGCGCCACGATTGGGAGCGACCCGATAATAATGAGTGTTCCTAGTTTCGCTTCGGCGGATCCATCACGTGTGAACCATGCTTTGAGAATGGCTGCGATATCTCTGCGGAAATAGAGCAACACCGCTAACTCAGTTCCGATTTGGGTGATTGCAGTAAATGCTGCACCAGGATCGCTGGCATTCGGTAAAAATTCACCAGCAATTCGAATATGTGCGCTTGAAGAGATTGGGAGAAATTCGGTGAGCCCTTGGATTACACCGAGAAAGAGCGCTTCAAACATCTGCCAAGTATCTCAAGCCTGTGTGGATGCAGGTTTACGACTCGCAAGGTAGGAGCCGATTAATACAAGTGGCAATCCAATAATTATTCCAAAGGTAAGTGGTTCGCTCAGAATTATTACGCCTAGAACTACTGCAAATGCAGTATTGAGATATGTAACAAGTGAGCCGCGTGCTACACCGATAATTGCAGTCAGCGCAAAAAATGCAACGAATGCAGCCCCCGTTGATAGAACTCCCAGCCCAATCACAGCATTGATTGCGCTCATCGATATGTGATGTTCTGGCCATTGAATTAATGTCCATGGGAGATAGAAAATTGCAGTGAGCGCCATAGCAACTGCATTAATGGCAATCCCCGAAACATCTGGAAGAGCCGTTTGCACCATCATTACTGCATACGAGTAACCGATTGCCGCAACGAGCACCATGCCAATGGATAAAGGATCTGCACTTCCAGTGATGCTCTCAATGCCGACCACAGCGATAAGGCCGATAAAACCAACAATAATTCCAATTAAACGGGTGTGATGCCAGACAGATTTATCACCACGCATGGAAGCAAAGATGGTGGCCCAGATTGGAACTGATGCAACTAATAAACCAGCTAGCCCTGAAGATATTTTCTGTTCTGCTGTTCCGATCAGAATCCAGGGACCTATCATTTCCAGGAGCGCATAGAGAGACACATATTTAATTCCACGGATTGCAGGAATCAATTGTTTCTGCTTAATGGCAAATGGAATCAAAATTGCGGCACCGATGGCGGTACGAAGACACACTACTATCGCAGGAGAAAATCCATTTTCGGGATCAACTGCAACTTTGATAAATAGGTAGGGGATACCCCAAAGAAAACCCACCAAGATAAAGAGAAACCAACCGCGGCGCGACATTTAGCGAATAACGCTCCGATACAAGTCAATAGTCTGTTGAGCAATTGCATCCCATCCAAAGTGTTCTGCTGCTCGTTGGCGTCCAGCTTTTCCGTATTGAACGAGTCGTTCTGGATCTGCCATCAGTTCGCTGATTTTTGCAGAAAGATCAGATTCAAACTGTGATGCATCACCTGAATAGTCGACCAAAATTCCGGTTTCGCCATCAGAGACAACTTCTGGAATTCCACCGACGCGCGATGCAAGCACTGCAGTTTCGCATCCCATCGCCTCCAAATTCACAATACCAAGTGGTTCGTAAATGGAAGGACATAGGAATAAGTCTGCTTGAGTAAGGACTGCCGTTAACTTATCGTGCGGCAACATATCTTTGATCCACCAGATATTTTTTCGCTCACTTTGTAACTGCGCGATGAGTTCTGCTACTTCATTTCCAACACCCGGTTCATCTGGACTTCCAGCTGCAAGAACTAAACCATATTCAGATGGAACGTTCTTCCAGGCACGAAGCAGATGCGCTAGCCCTTTCTGGCGCGTGATACGACCGACGAAGAGGGCGTATCTGCCCGTAATTCGAAATTCATCAAGTACGGATGGATTTGGGTTTGGCGCAAATTTCGAGGTGTCCACACCATTTCTAATTGTGACAACTTTGGCCGGATCAACATCAGGGTATGCGCGCAAGACATCTGCTCGCATTCCATCACTGACTGCAATCACTGCAGCTGCTGCCTCGTAAGCAGTTTTTTCTGCCCAAGAGGAAATCTGATAACCACCACCAAGTTGCTCTGCCTTCCAAGGGCGAAGTGGCTCGAGTGAATGCGCACTCACAATATGGGGCGTTCCGTAGAGCAATGAAGCGGTATGTCCTGCCATATTGGCATACCAGGTGTGAGTGTGCACCACATCAACACCGTGAAGTTGTTCAGCAATCGCTAAATCAGTAGCGATAGCTTGTAGCGCAGGATTTGCATCTTTAAATTCGCTAGGGGTGTCATAGCCAAAGGAGCCATCATTTCGCTTGCCGCCAAAGCAATGGACATCCACGTTGATGTGGGGGATCTTTCGAAGCGCTTGCGTGAGTTGAACAACGTGCACGCCTGCACCACCATAAACTGCAGGAGGCCACTCTTTCGTCACAATTCCAATATTGAGTGCGCTCACACTCCAAGCGTATCTGTTGCTATAGATACTTTGAAATTTCCCCGATAACCTTCATGCATGGCACGCTTTGAATCTCCTCTCGGAATTGTTCTTGCGGGCGGCGAAGGTAAGCGATTGATGCCACTTACTGCAGATCGCGCCAAGCCAGCAGTGCCATTTGGTGGCTCCTATCGATTGATCGATTTTGTACTCTCAAATTTGGTAAATGCACGAATGCTAAAAATTGCAGTGCTGACTCAATATAAATCTCACTCACTAGACCGCCACATTACAACTACATGGCGCATGTCGACCTTAACTTCAAACTACATCACTCCAGTACCCGCTCAGCAGCGACTTGGTCCACGTTGGTATACCGGTTCTGCAGATGCGATTTTGCAGAATTTCAACCTCATTCAAGATGAAAATCCCAATCATGTCTTGGTATTTGGTGCAGACCACGTCTATCGGATGGATCCAAGTCAGATGTTTGAGCAACATCGCGAAACTGGTGCAGGAATAACAATTGCAGCTATCCGCATGCCGCGCTCTGAAGCGCATGATTTTGGAGTAATCGAGTTAGCTGAAGATGGAATTTCAATAAAAGCTTTTCACGAAAAGCCGGCTAATCCGCCAGCAATGCCAGGTCACCCAGATCTCTGCCTGGTTTCGATGGGAAATTACATCTTCAAGCGTGATGTCATGGAAGAAGCGCTCATTCTGGATTCAGAAGATGTGGAATCACGTCATGACATTGGCACCAACATCATTCCAATGCTCACAAAAGCAGGAGTTGCAAAAGTGTATGACTTTGCAAATAACGTGGTTCCCGGAGAAACGGATCGCGATAAGGGTTATTGGCGTGATGTAGGTTCGATTGATGCTTATTACGACGCGCATATGGATTTAGTGTCCATCCATCCGATTTTTAATTTGTATAACCGTGAATGGCCGCTTCTTACCAATCCACCATCGCTTCCACCAGCCAAATTCAGCGCAAACGGTATTGCGCAAGATTCAATTGTTGGCGCAGGTTCAATCATTGCTGGTGGCCATGTGAATCACACGGTGACCTCCTTTGATGTACATGTGGGTACCGGCGCTTTTGTTGATGGAGCGGTGCTGATGCCCGGAGTAAAAATTGGTGACCGCGCCGTTGTTCGTAAGGCAATTATTGATAAGAACGTTGTTGTCGAAGCTGGAGCTCAAATTGGAGTAGATCTTGAGCGAGATCGAGAGCGATTTACAGTGACAGAAAGTGGAATTGTCGTTGTCGGTAAGGGCGCAATAGTTACTGCGTAAGTTTGATTATTTCTTGCGCAGACCAATCAATGGCTTTCGTTGCGGTGGGTGTCACAGCTAAATTTGTAAAGAATCCGTGAATCATTCCGTCAAATTTTCGGTAAGAAACCGAGACTCCTGCATCTTTTAAGGCAGCTAAATAATTTTCACCATCAGATAAAAGTGGATCGTATTGGGCTGTGATAATGATTGCTGGTGCAAGTCCGGCAAATGATTGAGCGCGTTGCGGCGCTGCGTAGGGATCATCATCATGCGCATTTCCCTGCAAGTATTGCTCCCAAAACCATTGCATCGCTTGGGTAGATAAACCATAACCAGTGGCATTAGCGCGATAAGAATCTGTGGAGAAATTTCGATCTAAGCATGGATAGATCAGGAATTGAAAAGCTAGTTCAATCTGGTGGTCGCGAGCTTTCAGAGCAACAGCTGCCGCTAAATTTGCGCCTGCGCTATCTCCTGCAACTCCAATCGCACTTGGCAGCGCTAATTCATTTTTGTGAGAAATTACCCATTCAAGAGTCGAATAACAATCATCAAAAGGGGTGGGGTAAGGATGTTCTGGAGCTTTTTGATAATTAACGCTGACGATAGTTGCGTTACTTTGGTTTGCAAGACGCGATAAAGAAGCATCATAGATATCAAGAAAGTTAAGCACCCAACCACCGCCGTGGAAATACACGATGGTGCGCTGACTGTTCGTTGCTGGCCTGTATATGCGAATGGGTAAATCGCACGTGGGACCAGGAATAAAACGATTCTCGATAGCTGCAAGCGGTTCAATTTTTCCAGCAAGTGCAACTCGTCCTTGGGTATTTCTGCGAAGCACTTCAACTGGCGCCTCCCACACCTGTGGCAAACCAGCGGCAGCGCTAGCTTCAAGAAAAGCCTTGATTTCAGGAGCAAGCGTCATAGCGAAAAGTAAATCAAATTTCCCCGAGAGAAAGAAGTTCTAAAACTTCTACTGCTCGCTCTTGTAACTGCGGAAGGTCACTTAATCTATTGATTCCAGCAAGTTGTTGGGCCATTCGATGATTTTTTGCAAAACGCTCTCGATTGCGCGCTAAGAAATCCCAATAGAGAGTGGTAAACGGGCAAGCGTCATCGCCTACTCTCTTCTTCGGATCATATGGACATGTTTTGCAGTAATTACTCATCTTGGAGATATATGCGCCACCTGCGGCATAAGGTTTAGTGGCTAATTTGCCACCGTCTGCATGAAGGCTCATACCAATGACATTGGGAACCATGACCCAATCTGCAGCATCAATAAAAGCCCGGCGCATCCAATCTAGAAATTCTTGAGGAGAAGTTCCGGTAATCAGTGCCAAATTGCTTAACACCATCAATCGTGGAATGTGATGCACCCAGGCACGCGATTCTATATCGCGCACATTTGTTGCTAGGCAATTCATTTTAGTTTTGGAGGAGTCTTCAAAAAGAGGAAGTAATGGTCGATGTGCTGCAAGCGCATTTTCGGCACGATAAAGATCGCCAAAGAACCAATACAAACCATTAATGTATTCGCGCCACCCAATGATCTGGCGAACAAATCCTTCAGCGCCTGCCAAAGGAATTTTCCCTTTCTTAAATGTGGCAAGTGCTTGCGTAAGTACTTCACTAGGATGCAGTAATCCCACATTGAGATAGGGGCTTAAGAGAGAGTGATTGACGGCCCAACTCTCAGTCGTCATCGCATCTTCATATGCACCGAATTCATCAAAAGCGGTCTTGAGAAAATGGTCGAGTTGCTTAAGCGCAGCTGCTCGAGTGGTTCCCCACGTGGTATCGGGATCATCTCCGAAGACAGGAAGTTTGCGTTTTTTGATGTTCGCTAAAACTGCAGCATCAATCTCATCTCGTTCATGAATGCAATATGCCGGCCATTTATGAGGACCTTTCGGCGGAGGCAATCTATTGTCTGCATCATAATTCCAACGGCCACCAATAGGGTCTGCGCCCTCCATCAATACATTAAGACGCACGCGTTGGGCTCGATAAAAATTTTCCATCACCAGACTTTTCTGAGAACTCGCCCATTCTGCAAAGCGAGGTCTACTCGTCAAGAAAAAGTCATTGGGTATCAGTGATATTCCCAACTCTTTAAACTGCTGCAGTTGTTGATGTGAAGATGGTTCAGTTGCAACAATCTCTACTTTCGGATTTTTTGAACGGTACTCTTTTATGCCGGTTGCAGTATCCGCGCTCTGCATAAAGGTAACGGTGAAACCTTCTTTCTTTAAATCAGCAAGGAAGTGATCCCGAGCGGACATCAAGAAGAAAAGTCTTTGTAGATGCCACTTACGAGTGGTCAACATGCGTTCACTTTCAATAAAGAGAATCGCGTGCGTTTGTGGTGTAGCTCCTTTGAGCGCTCCATAGCCACGATGCAGGTGATCGTTGAGCAGCAGAATTGTCTGCTGGTTTTTCACCATGTTTGAGTGCGATCTCGCAGTACTCGGTAGTGAGCAACAACGTCTGGAGTAGCGGGAGCGATTGTTGAAGTTACTTCTCCTAAATTCCATCGGGGAGGAGTTGAGTTACCTGATAACGCCCACGCAGCTTGTCGTGCTGCGCCGTCTGCAACATATTCACCAGGTTGTGGCACCAATACTTCTCGTCCAAAGAGAGAAGATGCAATGTGTGCAATTGCAGGATTTTTTGCTGCACCACCAATGAGTAGAACTCGCTTCACATTTACTCCAAGTGAAACAAGCGCATCTACTGCATCAACTAAACCACAGAGCATTCCTTCAATCATGGCACGCGCAATATCTTCAGGATTCGAATTTTTAAGATTCATGCCGGCGAAAACTCCGGTTGCTTGAGGACGATTAGGAGTTCGTTCTCCTTCAAAATATGGAAGCAGAGTTAAGCCATGCGCTCCAGGATTTGCTTGCAGCGCCAACGCGCCAACTTCATCATGAGTTTTGCCAAGAATTCTGGTCGCAGCATCGAGAATACGGGCTGCATTAAGTGTGCACACAAGTGGAAGAAATCTTCCCGTTGCATCAGCAAAGCCTGCAACGGCGCCACTTGAATCATGGGTTGGTGAATCAGATACTGCAAATGCAGTACCACTTGTCCCAAGCGAGACAACTACATCTCCAGGCTCTGCCTGAACTCCGAGAGCGGCTGCCGCATTATCGCCAGCCCCAGCTGCAATCGGAATACCAGCCTTGGTGCTTCCGCCAAATTTATTTGGAGCGATAATTGTTGGAGTTGAAATCGTTCGATCAGTACGCAGTGCTTTCGCCAAAATATCATTTCGATACTGCGAAGCAACCGGATCAAAATAGCCAGTTCCAGAAGCATCAGATCTATCAGTGAATAGTTGAGAGAAATCTGAACTGCCTTGCAATTTCCAGGAAAGATAATCGTGAGGCAGGGCAACTGCTGTAACCTTTTCGGCGTTTGCTTTTTCGTGATCTGCTAACCACCGCAATTTTGTTGCAGTAAAAGAAGCAACAAGCACCGATCCAACTTGTTGTGCGGTTGCTGCATCTCCTCCGAGTTCTTGATTAAGAGCAGTAGCGCTTTCCGCAGAGCGAGTGTCGTTCCAGAGAAGTGCGGGACGAATTACGTCACCGTTCTTATCTAGTGCCACCATTCCGTGTTGCTGCCCACCAATTGCGATGGCGGCAACATCGGCTAATCCGCCTGCTGCAGCGATTGCAGAATCAAGTGCGGATATCCAATGAACTGGATCTACCTCGGTGCCGTCAGGATGTGGTGCGCGCCCTTGGCGAATTAACTCACCAGTATCTGCGCGACGAATCACAACTTTTACGGATTGCGTTGATGAATCTACGCCCGCAACTAGCGGGATGTCAGATGCAGCCATGCGCAAAGGCTAGACTGTGCTCGTCAATGTTGACCACAGCAGGGCTTATCTGCCTGATTTCTCTTTATTTTGGAGCGGTGTAATGCGTATTGGAATTCTTACTGGGGGCGGAGATTGCCCTGGACTTAATGGAGTCATTCGTGGCGTGGTCACAAAAGGAATCAAAGAATACGGATATGAATTTGTAGGTTTCCGTGATGGTTGGAAGGGCCCGCTTGAGGCGCTCACCATGCCGCTTGATTTGGCAACAGTGAAACCAATTCTGGCCAAAGGCGGAACCATTCTCGGTTCTTCTCGCACCAACCCATTTAAGATTGAAAATGGCGTAGAGCGTATTAAGCAGAATCTCGCAGATCAGGGAATTGATGTCCTTGTTGCAATTGGTGGCGAAGATACCCTCGGTGTTGCAACCAAATTAGATGCTCTTGGCGTCAAAGTTGTAGGCGTCCCAAAGACAATCGATAACGACCTTAATAACACAGATTTCACATTTGGATTTGATACAGCTGTAAATATTGCAATGGAAGCAATTGATCGCCTCCACACAACTGCAGAATCTCACCACCGTCCTCTCATTGTCGAAGTAATGGGGCGTCACGCTGGATGGATTGCACTTCACTCTGGTCTTGCTGGTGATGCTGCTTGTATTTTGATTCCAGAAGTAAAATTTTCTGTTGAAAAAGTTTGTGACTATGTAAAGTCACGCTTTAAAACTGGTACTGCACCAATTATTGTCATCGCAGAAGGTGCTATTCCTCAAGATGGCGATATGGTCACCAAAGATCAGCCACTCGATGCCTTTGGACACGTACAACTCTCTGGAATTGGCGATTGGTTAGCAAAAGAGATCGAAACAAAGACTGGTTATCAAACTCGTTGCACCGTTCTCGGTCATATTCAACGCGGTGGTTCACCATCTGCTTTCGACCGTGTTCTTAGCTCACGCTTTGGACTTGAAGCAATCACAGCGGTTCACGAAGGCGATTTCGGAAAGATGATGGCGCTGCATGGCACCACCATCGCCCGTGTGCCTTTGGCATCCGCGACAGATGTCTTAAAGACCGTGCCAGTTGAGCGCTACGAGGAGATCACCTCGTTCTTTGGTTAATCTCATCGCGAGATTAATAGCGAACTCTCTACTCTTATGACCATGAATTCATCGGCACCTTCGCTTGCTTCCCTTTTTAATGAAGGGCTAGTCGCTGCGCAACAACCTCAATGGCCAGGTGGAAAAGATGGTGCTCCATTAGCAAAGGCGGTTGCCGAACTTAAAGCTCTGCCACCTCTTGTCTTTGCAGGAGAGTGTGATGATCTCAAGTCGAGAATTGCAGAGGCAGCAGCAGGTCGCGCATTCTGGTTGCAAGGTGGAGACTGTGCTGAAACTTTCGCATCGGCAACAGCAGATTCCATTCGCAATCGCATTAAGACAATTTTGCAAATGGCTGCTGTTTTGCAGTACTACTCGAGTTTGCCCGTAATAAAAGTTGGACGTATGGCGGGACAATTTGCCAAGCCACGTTCAAATGACACAGAGACTCGCGGAGATGTCACATTACCGGCTTATCGCGGCGATGCAGTCAATGACATTGAATTCACTGAGAGCGCACGCACTCCTGACCCCAATAGATTGGTACGTGTTTACAACACATCTGCAGCAACGCTCAACTTAGTCCGTGCATTTACGCAAGGTGGTTTTGCAGATTTGCGACGCGTCCACGAATGGAACAAGGGATTTATACGAGATTCCCAATTTGGTGAGAAATATGAGCAGATGGCGAATGAGATTGGTCGCGCTTTAGCATTTATGGAATCTGCTGGAGTCGACCCGGAACAATTTAAAGCGGTTGATTTCTTTGCCAGCCACGAAGCGCTCATTATTGAATACGAGAAAGCGCTCACACGTATTGATTCACGCACCCAACTTCCTTACGATGTTTCGGGCCACTTTATTTGGATTGGAGAGCGCACCAGGCAACTCGATGGTGCGCACGTCGACTTCGCATCAAAGGTGCGAAATCCAATAGGAGTGAAGCTTGGACCTAAAACAACGGTCGAAGAGGCGTTAGCTCTCGTAAATACTTTGAACCCCGATCGTGAACCAGGTCGACTTACCTTTATTACGCGGATGGGCGCTGGAAAGATTCGCGAAGTCCTCCCTGCTCTCGTTGAAGGTGTAACAAAGAGCGGAGCACAGGTTTTGTGGGTATGCGATCCTATGCACGGAAATACCTTCGAAACTAAGAATGGCTATAAGACCCGTCAATTTGAAGATGTTCTTGATGAAGTTCGTGGATTCTTTGAAGTGCATAAGAAACTCGGAACCCATCCCGGTGGAATTCATATTGAGCTTACCGGCGATGATGTCACCGAGTGTCTAGGTGGTGGAAACCAAGTTTCTGAAAAGGATCTTGAATCTCGTTACGAAACTGCCTGCGATCCACGCCTCAATCATTCGCAATCGCTTGAACTGTCGTTCTTGGTTGCTGAAATGTTGCGCGATCGCTAATTTTTAACATGACTCTGCTCTTGACTTCAATTCCCACTCCAGTTGGAAAACTCCATGTAATTGCAGATCGCGACATCGTTCTGGCTGCCAATTTATCTACTCTCAAATCACTACGCGAAAGTTTAAGTGAGGAAGATGCTGCAAAAGAGATTAAGTCAGTTTCAAAAATTCCAGTAATCAGCACTGTAATCGCCGACTACTTTGATGGGGATGTGCGTGCCCTCAATTCCATTCAAGTTCGTCAGCCAGGTGGAAATTTTTCTCAAGCAGCATGGAAGGCAATGAAGCGAGTAGCTCCTGGAAAAGTAATTTCGTACGCAGAGTTAGCTCAAAAAGCGGGTAGTCCTGCTGCGGTGCGTGCTGCAGGAAGTGCATGCGCCAAAAATGCAATAGTTCTGATAGTTCCATGCCACCGAATCGTCAAGACAGGTGGATCACTAGGAAATTATGCCTACGGGCTTTCAAAGAAAGAATGGTTACTTCGCCACGAAGGCGCGCTGTAATATCGAAATAGCTTCATCGCATTGCGCATCGTCAAAATCAAGATGTGTTACTAGGCGTGCATAATGTTTTCCGAGCGCGCTGATCAATACACCAGAATTTTTACAACGATCACTCAGTTCAGTGGCTGTTATTCCAATATGCGATAAATCTAATCCGACAATATTTGTGGAAACTTTCTTGGGATCCACGAGCGAGGAATCAATAGCTGCGAGAGCGATGGCAATCTTGTGCGCCCGGGAGTGGTCGTCGGCAAGTCGCTTGATGTTGTGATCGAGCGCGTAATGTCCCGCTGCAGCAATGATTCCCACTTGGCGCATCCCAGCTCCATATCGCTTGCGCCAAATTCGGGCGGTTGCGACTCGCGCGCGTGTAGAGATCATCAGAGATCCAATCGGTGCACCCAACCCCTTGGAGAGGCAGACGCTAATGGTGTCAAAATGTTTTCCGTAGTCTGCAAAGCCAATGCCAGATGCGACATGCGCATTCCAAATTCGCGCGCCATCGAGATGGAGTGCAATTCCTCGCGCATGCGCTTCCTTTGATAATTTTTCGATTTCTGTGATTGGTTGAACTGTTCCACCGCCAAAGTTGTGGGTGTTTTCAACAGCAATAGCCGCAGTAGAGACGAGATATGGACCAGCGTTTTCATGAGCAATTGCAAGTGGATCTGCAGCGCGAAGCAGACCATCTTCTGCTGGCCATGTTCGCGTGGTAATTCCACTAAAGGTTGCTCCGGCGCCTAATTCAGCTCGGACAATGTGGGATCGAGTTTCGGTGAGTAACTCTTCTCCTGGATTTACCAATGTGCGAATTGATAATTGATTGGCAAGTGATCCGGTCGGACAGAAGAGCGCTGCTTCATGGCCAAAAAGTTCTGCAACTCGCTCTTCTAGCGAGTTGACGGTGGGATCATCGCCGTAAACATCATCGCCGACTGCAGCAGCTGCCATGGCAGCACGCATTTCGGGTGAAGGTTTTGTCACTGTATCTGAACGCAAATCAATCATGAACGGGCTCCTTGAGAACAATCATAAACATAGCGGTCAAGACCAGTAAGCCGCCAATGAGAGCACGAAAAGTCAAAGTTTCATCACCAAAGATCACAGCAAAGATTGCTGCAAAGACCACTTCCATCGTCAGAATTACGGCAACTTTGGTAGCTGACATATGCGCTTGCGACCAGGTTTGGACAATGAATGCGATTGCAGTACACACAACCGCTGTATAAAAAACTACGAGCCAACCACTGAGATTCACCGGCGCTTTATATCCTTGCGAAACAGAGATAATTCCAGTCATCAGTGCACATGTAGTCAGCTGCACAACAGTAAGGGCATAGACATCTAAACCATTACTCCACTTGCTGAGCGCAATAATGTGAGCTGCAAAAGATATGGCGCACAAAAAGATTAAAAATTCTCCGAACCCAACGTTCCAGCCCTTGAGTGAAAGCAGCGCCAATCCCAGTGTCGCGATGAATACACAAGCCCAGGTGAATCGGGAAATCTTCACCTTCAATATAAGCGCGGCAAGAACCGGAGTAGCGACTACGTAAAGTCCAGTGATAAAGCCCGTGATCGCTGCGCCAGTTCGAGCGAGCCCTAAAGTTTGCAGGATATATCCAGCGCCTAAGAAAATTCCTGCAATAAACCCTTTCTGTACCAACTCGCGTGTAAATCGATGACGAACAGATGGTTGAAAGGCAAGCATGGCAACTACCGCAAAGAAAAAACGGGTAAAGAGAAAGCTATTTACATTCTGTTTTTCAATAGGATCTTTCATCACAACAAATGCCATGCCCCACGCTGCAGAAACCGCAAGGAGAGCTAGTGGAGCGAATCTAAGTTTTACAGCGTGCCCAGAATTCATCCGCGCAATTTCTTAAGGAGTGCTACTTCCTTGCCGTGCTCAGGTTCAGCACCTGGAGTTTCAAGAATGAGGGGAGCATTGGCTACTGCCGGATGAGCGAGCAACTCAGCAAATGGATCAACGCCGATAAAACCATCTCCAATATTTTGATGCCTATCTTTCAGAGCACCGCACACATCCATTGAGTCGTTGGCATGGATAAGTTGAATACGCTCAATACCTGCAATCTCAACAAGTAAATCAAGCGTTTCCTTCATCCCACCTTTTTTAGCGATGTCATGACCTGCTGCAAAAACATGGCAGGTATCTAAACAAATTCCAACTTTAGGATGGTGTTCTAGCGCATCAAGGTAATGGGAGAGATCATCTAGCCTTTTTACAAGAGATTGTCCTTGTCCGGCAGTGGGCTCAAGAAGCAAGTAAGGCGCATCGTCATCGAGTGATTCAAGAATGGGCATCACACCCTTCTTAATCTGCTTCCAGGCAGTTGCCACATTCTCTTCCTTGACTGCAGATCCAGTATGAACAACGACTCCCAGCGCACCAATTTCCTGGCCGCGTTTGAGAGAGTAAGCAGTTGAAGCAAGTGAATTTTTATAGGTATCTTCAGTAGGAGATCCTAAATTAATGAGAAATGGAGCATGCACATACGCTTCTATTTTTAACGCTTGGGCCTTTTCTCGGAAAAGTTGGTCTGCTTCATGATTGGTTTCTGGCATCGCCCAACCGCGCGGATTTGAGGTAAAAACTTGAATCGCTTCTGCAGCAATAGTTTCTGCATAATCAATCGAACGCTTGGCCATTCCGCCTGAGGTTGGGACGTGGGCACCAATCAGTGGTCGCTTTGGCTGTGATGTTGCCGGCATTCGCTTAGCCTACTGTGATAGTTACGGTGCTGCCACGCTTCACTTTTGTGCCGACTTTAGGTGAAATATTGGTGACCTTCTTTACTGATTTAGCTCCTATTTTCTTAACAACAACCTTGAGTTCTAGATCCTTCAGTGCACGCACTGCCTTTGCTTCCTCAATTGAGAAAATATTCGGAATGTAGGCATATTGAGTTCCCTTAGAGATCACAATGGTGATTTTTGAGCCTTTGTCAGCAGTTCCACCGCCAACAGGAGTTTGTGAGATTACCTCTCCTGCAAGCTTAGTCTCGCTAAATTCGTATTTCGGTTTTACCGAAAATCCTGCATCTTGTAATTCATTAAGTGCTTGATCCGAACTCTTTCCTATATATGATGCAAGAGCCACTTGTTCAATGCCTTTAGAAACGCGCAAAACAACGAGCGCGCTACGTTTAACTTTTTCGCCTGAAGGTGGATCTGATTCGATGACATATCCCTTAGGAATCTTGGTATTGAACTCTTCTGAATCTGGCTGAAGTGAAACCGGCAACTTCCCAATGAGCGCTCGTGCGGTTTCAATGGTGAGTCCAGCTACCTGAGGGAGAATAAATCGTTCAGGCCCCTTTGAAAGAATGAGTTTTACTGTTGCCCCCTGATCAACACGGCCACCTGCTTCAGGTATTGATTGGATGACTCTTCCTTCACCAATATCTTCACTAAATCTTTTCTCTACGACCAGAAAAGTAAGCCCAAGGGGAGTGAGCGCAGCTTTTACCTCAGATTGATTTGCGCCAACTGTCGAGGGCACAACAATTCGTGATCCTGGCCCGATGAGCACATACCAACCAACAATTCCAACCAAGACTGCTAAACCAAATGCAATTTTGCGATTTCGCCGAACTCGTTTGCTAGCACGTTTCTTTTTTGCGACCTCCGCAGTAGTTTCTGTGGCCACAGGAATCGGCAGTGATTGGGAAATTTCACGCATCTTTTTGCGAAGGGACTTCGGTTGTTTCTTGGGGCGCATCGGCTCAATAGGGATATCAAGTTCAAGACTTAATTGCTTTTCATTCGGATTAAGAGAGTGGCTTATGCCAGAAAGTGATTCGTAGAACGCACCTGCATCACGTGGGCGTTTATCTGGATCTGGATCTGTTGCCGAATAAATCAACTCGTCTAATTCACGGGGAACCTTATTCTCCAGTGAACTTATTTTCGGGACTCGCTCATTTACATGTTTGTAGGCAATCTGAATTGGTTCAGCCCCTTCATAAGGCTTCTTTCCGGTAAAGATTTCGAATGCAGTGATGCCGACTGAGTAAACATCGCTACGAGAATCAGCAACACCGCGCTGTACTTGTTCGGGGGATAAGTAAGAAACCGAACCGAGGATCACACTGGATTCGGCAGTCATTGCGCCACCCAGAGTTGGACCTTTCGCCAAACCAAAATCAGCAATTTTGATTCGACCTTCTCGAGAAATAAGTATGTTCTCAGGTTTTAAATCCCGATGAACAATCCCAATCTTGTGTGCTGCAGCAAGTGCACTCAGCACTGGAAGAAGAAATTTAATGCCATCGGCAAAATTCAATTTGCCTTGTTCGTTGAGATATTCGCGAAGAGTATGTCCTTCGATGAGCTCCATGACCAAAAAGATTGCTGGAATTCCGCTTTGATTCCACCCTTGATCTTGCACTGCAACGATATTGGGGTGAGAGAGCGCTGCCGCGGCCTTTGCTTCTCGGATAAAGCGTTCAACAAATTGTTCATCTTGAGCAAGATGTGCGTGCATGATTTTGACGGCAACCTTGCGATCTAATCTGGTATCGAGCGCTTCGTAGATAGTTGCCATTCCACCAGTTGCCATCAGGCGAGTGAGTTGATATCTATTATCAATTAACTCACCCGTTAGATCTGACATAGCGAGAATTCTAGGTAGTCAGAATGAAATCGGCCGCTTTCTTCGTATCTTCTTCCATAAAGTGTTGCTGCTGTGCCCTAAGCCACTTCTGCATTTCTTCTTCGATTGCAGTGCCATCACGGTGAAGAACTCGCTCCAGACCTATCTGCTCATCAATATCAATCCAGATTAGTGCAGTCAGCTGATTACGGATGGAACGTTGGCCGCAGCCAACACCCTCCAATATGAGAAGTGGCCGTGCCGGAATTAATTCAGGTTCTGCGAAACTTTCTGAACCCCAGTCGTAACGAGCAAGTGATATCTCTTTCAGCTTTTTATGGGAATTAGTAATTGTCAATAACTTCTCAGAAAGTGATGGAGATAGCGCTCGATTCCAACCTTCATACAAATCATCCATATGGATAATCGTCGATGAGTAGTGGCGCGCTAGCCCACGTTGTAAATTTTCTGAAAGTGTTGTTTTCCCAGCACCTGCAGGTCCATCAATTGCGAGGATGGGCTGCGCGGTTCCTTTACAAAGATCGCACAGCGCGTCGATGAGATTCATACCAACGACTCCATCCAAGAGCTGCCATGAGAGTAAATGCAACATAAAGCAGGGTTGTAAAGAGCAACCCTTGAGTCGCGTAGAGCGCAACATAACCTGCATCAACAATGAGCCAGAGTGGCCAATTGTCATATTTTTCATATACCATCAAAATTTGAGCAGCCAAACTTCCAAAGAAAAGAAGTGCATCAACATAAGTCGACGCAGCGCCAATTGATTTTAGGATTGGGCCTAAAGCCAGAGTTGCTAAGCAAATTGCGATAAAGGTGTAAAGCCGATAGTGATTCT
Source organism: uncultured Candidatus Planktophila sp. (assembly GCA_937864425.1). Classification (GTDB taxonomy): domain Bacteria; phylum Actinomycetota; class Actinomycetes; order Nanopelagicales; family Nanopelagicaceae; genus Planktophila. Next base: position 17,175 of record CALMJL010000086.1, on the reverse strand, counting down.
TAAATGGACCAGGTTTTGCACCTTGTGGCCCCCAGCCATACCAACCAATAACTGCAGCTGCAATAAAAACTATTTGTAGTGCTGCGCTGGCATATAACTTATATTGCAGGAAGAAGATTCCGTAGAGCAGGCTGCTGAGCGCCCACCAGGGCCAAGTTATTCTCTTGCCGGTAATTCCAAGTCCAACCCCAATAAAAGAAGCGATGGATGCAATAAATTCCAAATACGAAACTTCGTAACCCCACGCTGTAAAAAAAGTTTGTAACACAATCAACCTCATTTCTAGATCCGCATTACCGAACCAGTCAGACGGTCGACTTCTAGTGAGAAGTCCTCTCAGCCACCTTGGCTCCCGTTAATAAATACTTTAGCGAATACGAGCGGCGATTGCTTGCACATACGCGATTCCGGCAACTTTTGCTCGTCGCGCAGTGGAGGTTTTTGCCCTTTTATTGAAGATGTCATATCCAATTGCTTCAACCTCATCAACTATCCCACAATAAAGTTCACTGGCTGCTCGAATGCAAGGCCTTGATTCCTTATCTAAATATTTGATTCCCTCATTAGCTTCTGCTTGCAACGATCGAACTCGCGCAATCTGAAATTTGAGGGCAGCAATAATTTCAGGGGTGAGTTCTCGCTTTTCAAGGACTTCGCGATTGACCCCGTATTCTGCTAATTCTTGGAGGGGGAGATAGACCCGACCGCGATCTAAATCTTCTGCAACATCACGAATAAAGTTGGCCAATTGAAAGGCGATACCCAATTTTTGCGCTGCATCAAAGGCTCGCTCGTCGGAATATCCAAGAATGGGAACCATCTCAAGTCCGATGACCGCTGCAGAGCCATAGACGTATTCGTGCAAGTCATTAAAAGTTTGATACTGAGTAATGGTGAGATCCATCTCCATGGAATGGAGGAAATCAACAAAGTGCTGATGGGGAATATTGAAGGTTTGAACAGTATCTACTAATGCTCTACCGATGTGATCACTACTTCTTCCCGACTTTAAATCAGCGAGCACTCCGCTGCTCCAGGTTCGAAGAGCATCAGCTTTTTCTTGAGGAGATAGAGTTGAAGCTAAATCATCGACGATTTCATCTGCGTATCTCGCAAAACCATATAAAGCATGCACATAAGGCCGCTTGCGCTCAGGCAGGAGCAATGTTGCTAAGTAATAAGTTTTTCCGTGTAATGAATTAAGCCTTTTACATTCGGCATACGATGCTTGAAGTGCGGCATCCATTTACTTAACTGGGCCCACGATTCGTTCGGCGGCTAATCTTCCAGAGATTAACACCATGGGAACTCCAACTCCTGGTTGCGTTCCACTGCCAGCAAAGACAACATTTTCAAATCCTGCTGCCAGATTGCGTGGTCTAAATGGACCGGTTTGAAAGAAAGTGTGAGCGCTAGCAAATGGTGCGCCACGTTCCATACCCTGCGCTTGCCACTCAAGAGGCGTAGTCATTACCTCAACATCAATTGAATCACCAAACCCGTCATACCCTCGATCTTCTAGAGTTTGAATCATGTGATCGCGATAAGGCTTAGCTTGCTTTTTCCAATCTATATCTGCATCCAAGTTAGGTGTTGGAAAGAGGACGTAGTACGACTGTTTTCCAGCAGGTGCTAAGGATGGATCATCATGTGTTGGAACTGTCACCAACACAGATGGATCGGTCATAAAGGTGCGCTTCTTGATGAGTTCATCAAAGACTCCATCCCACGATTCACCGAAGTGAATATTGTGATGGGCTATGTGGTCATATTTCTTAGAAGATCCAACTAAGAGGGTGGCACATGAAGGAGAGTAATTCAGTCGCTTGATGTTAAGCGGAGTACGACCTAGTAAATCTCTCCACACTACTGGCAGATCTGGATTCATCACTACGACATCGCAAGGAATCCGTTCACCTGAATCAGTAATCACTGCCTTGACTCGACCTTGTGATTTTTCCAAGGATGTGACCGTTGTGTTGTATTTAAATGTGACTCCATGTTTTTCAGCAGCGCCAGCAAGTCCACGAGGAACCGCATGCATTCCGCCTTTAGGGAAGAAGACTCCGTTTACAGAATCCATATAAGCAATAACCGCATAAATTGCCAGCGCTTGCTGAGGGCTCACCCCGGCATACATAGCTTGGAACGAATAAACCTTCTGAAGCCTTGGGTCTTTGAGATATTGATTTACCTTGGGTTGTAAGTGTCTAAAGCCACCTAATGCGATGAGACGAGCTAAATTCGGAGTAAGTAAATTAAATGGGGTATCGATATTCTTATCGATGAAATCATTCATCTCATATTTATAAAGTTTGGTAACAAAATCAACGTATTTGCGATAGCCAAGCGCTTCTTCGGCAGAGATGTGAGTTCGAATCTCTTCTTCCATTTGAGCAGTGTTGGCATGGACATCTAGTTGCGAACCGTCAGCATAAAATGCCCGGTAGAGCGGAGTGAGTGGTTTGAGCTCTATCCAGTCTTTTAGATCTTCGCCGACACAACTAAAGGCATCTTGGATGAGTGATGGCATAGTGAGAACTGTTGGGCCGGTATCGAATGAGTAACCATCTTTTTTTAACAAACCGTTACGGCCACCTGGCACTGATTCTCGTTCAACGACAGTAACTTTTCTGCCAGCTCCTGCCAATCGCAAAGCAGCGCTGAGTCCAGCAAGTCCAGCGCCCACCACGACAACGTGATCGGTGGGACCTTTAACCCGCTTCGGCATTAATGACTCCTTTTAATGGCGTTTTCAACAAGCGCCATCAGGAACGGCTTAGCTTGTTCGTGAATTACTTCGTGCTGTGCTGCTGTCGTGGAGTCATGCGCTAACGTGCTGATGAGATTTTCAACAGCTGCTACCGCTCCTGACTCAGTGATAATGCTTCGCAAATCATCAATTTTCTCTGAAGTTAATTCAGGTTGTCCCAAGTGTTTCATCAGTTCAGCACGCCCGCTACTTGAAGTCATATCCAGGGCCATTGCAATCAAAACTGTTCGCTTTCCCTCGCGTAAATCATCACCTGCGGGTTTTCCTGTTGTTGACGGGTCTCCAAAGACGCCAAGCAAATCATCACGAAGTTGGAACGCTTCACCAAGCGGTAGGCCATACGATGAAAGGACCGATAGGAGAGATGCATTCTTATCGGGTTGTGGTTGAGCAATGACTGCGCCAAGGTGCAAAGGGCGCTCGATTGTGTATTTACCTGACTTAAAACGGGCAATGCGAAGTGATCTTTCAACGCTATGTACTTTCTCGCCAGCTTCACGCACATCTAGGTACTGGCCCGCCATTAATTCAACTCGCATTTCATCATGAATTGCTAATGCAGCTGTAAGCGATTCAGGTGCAATTCCAGATTGATGCAACATTTGATCAGACCAAACAAGTGCTAAATCTCCCAATAACACTGCTGCAGCTTGGCCAAATTGTTCCGCTACTCCAGATAATTCACCATGTCGATGGAGAGATTCAAAACGTCGATGAATAGAAGGCTTACCTCGTCTGGTGTCAGATCCATCCATTAAGTCATCATGAATAAGAGCGCATGCCTGCAGTAATTCAAGACTAGCCAACGCTCGGATAACAGGTGCTGTGGGAGTTTTACCAGTTGCTAAAAATCCGGCATAGCCAAAGAGTGGACGTAAACGTTTGCCACCTTCAAGCAGATATTCGTCGAGAGCATCACATACTGGAATTAATTCATCAGCAATTGCTGTGAGATATCCACGTTGTGAGGAGAGGAAAGACTGTAACTCAGACTTCACTGCATCACGTACTGCAGATGCACTGTTTGTGACCTGATTATCCACGGGGAAAAGGTACCCTGACGCAGTGGAGAAGCGCAGTTCTATGAGCCGTCATACATATTCATTTGAATTTTTCCCACCCAAAGATGTAGAAGGCGAAGCGCGCTTGTGGGCTGCAATGTCTCAACTTGAAAGCATTGCTCCAGATTTTATTTCTGTCACTTATGGTGCAGGCGGTTCTACACGAGATCGCACGATTCGAATTACATCAGAGATCACTGCACGAACACATATTCCAACGGTGGCTCATTTAACATGTGTGGGTTCAACTCGTGCTGAACTTATTGAGATTTTGGGTAAATATCAGAGCGCTGGAATTAAAAGTATCTTGGCACTTCGCGGTGATCCAACTGGAGGTCCGCGTGCTCCGTGGATTTCAACTCCTGGTGGATTTACTCATGCAGATGAATTGGTCACTCTCGCTGCAGAATTTGGTGGGTTCACGATTGGAGTCGCCGCATTTCCTGACGGACATCCCGCATCTGATGGAGACTTTGAAAAAGATTTACAAGTTTTGCTGGAGAAGGAACGACGTGGCGCTACGTTTGCCACTACTCAGTTCTTCTTTGAAGCTCAAAAATGGATTCAGCTCGTTGATTCACTAGAGAAGCACGGTTCAAAGCTCACTGTGATTCCCGGAATTTTACCGATTACCAATGTTGCACAACTGAAACGTATGGCAGAACTTAGTGGAACTCCAATCCCTCAAGAATTGACCAATGCCGTTGAATCTGTGGCGAATAATCCAGAAGAGGTAAGAAAGATAGGAGTTGAATTTGCTACTCAATTCTGTCGTGAACTTATTGATGCAGGTGCTCCTGGACTTCATTTCTACACGATGAATACTTCGACTGCGACAAGAGAAATATTTGAGCAAATCAAAGATCACTGATATGAAAAGAAAGCTTCTTAGTCAATCCGAATTTGCGCAACGCTGGAGTGAATTGCACGGTGGTGCTGCTATCAAAGGAGCAGTAGCAGGGTGGCTTAAAATTTCTTATCGAGTGGCAAAAATTTTCTCACTCATTCGATTTACTCCAAATGTTCTGACCGGTATGGGGCTCTTCTGTGCAATTGGAATGATATTGACGAGCAATTACTGGGTTGCTCTGGCACTGTTGGTTGCATCGCTATTTTTTGATGGTGTGGACGGAAGCGTTGCAATCTTGCAAGAGCGTGCTAGCAAATGGGGAGCTCTACTTGATTCGGTTGTGGACCGAATATCTGAAGCTCTCTGGCTCTACGTTGGTTGGCGTCTTGGAATCCCAACGTGGTTGGCACTTGCCATGTGGATTGTTGCTTCGACACAGGAATACGCCAGAGCGCGAATGGCTTCACTCGGAATGCACGAAGTTGGGGTTGTCACCATTACTGAAAGACCTGTGCGAGCAATATTTATGGCCTTCGTACTTCTCTTTAAGATTTTCAATCTTCCTGGATTGACAATACTTTCCTTAATCTTTTTCGCCGCTCTACTTTTTAGTTTTGCGCAAGTATTGCGAGCTACTTTTCTAAAATTGCATTAGCCACAATTTCAGCGCTTAAACCAACAAGTGGTAATCCACCTCCAGGGTGCGCAGATCCACCTACAAGATAAAGTCCTTTAATAGGGGAGCGATTACGCGCACGGGTAAATGCTGATCTGGCGCCATTACTTGAAGTTCCATAGATAGAGCCGCCCGGAGCGTGTACTGAGTTTTGCAAGTCAAGCGGAGTGCGAATTTCCAGAACTTCTAAACGATCCCGAATTGAAATACCGCGCGCTTCGATTTGGTCCAGAATTGAATTGGCATATGACTTCACAAAATGTGAATCGCTCCAATCGAAACCAGCGCCAGTTGAACTGTGCCGTGGAGCATTCACGAGAACAAACCAAGCTTCGTGTCCCGCATCTTTCACCATGGTTTCGTCGCGAGGTGCGCAGATATAAATCGTAGGTTTTTCAACTGGTCTTTTGGCAGTGAATATCGCCTCAAATTCTGCATCGTAATTTTCCGGAAAAAGTATGGTGTGGTGTGAAAGTGGAGGCTGATTTCCAGGTTTTAATCCAAGCAAAAGCGAGAAACCCGCAAGAGACGGTTCGCTCTTGGCAATTTTCCTAGCCTCCTTGCGAGCTAATGTGGATTGCGGGAGAAGTTGATTGTAAACAAATGCCGCATCGGCATTAGCTACAACTCGATCAAAAGAAATCTGTTTGCCATCAACAACTAAGCCAGAAACTGAATTACCTGATAATGAGATGGATTCAACGAAGGAATTCAGATGGATGGTGACTCCGAGCGTTTGGCAGCGCTCAGTGATCCTCTCGGCCAGAGTTCCAATACCGCCCTTTATGTGCCATGCACCGAATGCTTCTTCAACAAATGCAATAGTCGATAACACTGCCGGTGCCTGACGTGGATCTGACCCGCTGTATGTGGCATATCGATCCATAATCTTTGCTAAATATGGATTGCGAATTCCAAGGCCACGTAAAGTTTTCCAAGGTGCGATGGTCTTAATGTCCCGCAAAAGATTCTTGCGTTTTAGTAAGGAGAGTGGAGATCGCAGCTCTGATTCGACAAATGGTTCACGCGAAACATCCCACATAGATTCTGCCTGCACCATGACCTGATTCCACTCAGAAGCAGCTTCAACTCCCAGAGATTTTTCTATTGCGCTCAGAGTTTGTTTACGTGAGAGGTTTGCAAATTGAACAGATTTACCATCATGGAATCGGTAATCAAATGCCGGATTTACCTCTTGCAATTCAAGTACTCGACCCATGACATCACCAGTGCGTTGAAAGAAGTCTCGATATACCGCAGGTAATGTGAGGAGCGAAGGTCCAGTATCAAAGGCATACCGACCAATCCACTCTGTCCGACACTTTCCTCCAGTCTGTGATGCAGCTTCAAAAATTGTTACTTGATGTCCTGCCTTGGCTAAACGTGCAGCAGCACATAACCCGCCGATTCCTGCACCAATAACGGCAATCTTTTCTGGGTGTGCAACTTTGCCAACTACACCGGTCATACCGTGCGACCCTTCCATTCAATGGATCCTCGGTTTAACCAGGAATAACAAATCAAATACATCAATATCAGCGCTGATAATGGATGTAATAGCGCATAGAACGAATCAGATTTTGATTTTGTATCACTAAGCAGTCGGGTCATGACAACTGCAAAATAGAGAATCCACCCTAATGAAGAGCCAAATAACGCAAGCATGAGTGGAAAAATTCCAGTGATAAAAATGAAGAAAACTGCAACAATCGTTCCTACCAAGCCCCCAAAAGCTTTATGTAATGATTTGCCGTAGCCCATTTTGATTTCGGAAAAATTCTGATACATCCGTGTTTGAGCAATTTCAGCTCCCTCTACCACGGTTCCACGATATCCAGCTTTGACTAAAGATCGCGCAATTTCTATATCATCCAAAATTTTATTCGAGACGGAGCTGAATCCGCTCACCCTATCAAGAGCTTTCTTTTGAGCGATAAAGAATTGACCATTTGCAATTGCAGTTGATGTGTGCGGCACTTTTTCAGCTAATCGCAAAATCACTGTAGTCATCCAAGACCAGTGCAAGAGTGGCTGCACCAATTTTTCAGCAAAAGTGAGAGCCACTTGTTGCGGATACGGAGATATAAAATCGAGATTGAGATCTTTTAGTAGATTCACTGAAGCTGCTATTGCTGTAGGTTCTAAATGAACATCTGCATCGAGCGTCATGATCAAATCTGAGTCTGATGCCTCATAGCCAGATTGCAACGCTGACACTTTGCCAAGCCAACCGCTGCGTGGACCTGAGGTATTCATAATGGAAAATCGTGAATCGTCTTTGATGGCTAGCATGGCCTTTTCGACAGATTTATCCGTGGATTGGTCATTGATGATAATTATCTTGAGTTGATCCACTCCTATTTGCGATTTAAGGCCGCCAATACATTTCTCGATGTTTTTCTCTTCATTGCGCACAGGCAGTAGGACCGTTAATGAATGGCTAAGAGGTGAAGTATTTGCTGGAATACGAATACTGAAAAAATTGAAAATTGAAATCAGGAGCAGGAGATAGATAAAGCCAAAATAAACTAACTCCATGTGAAACTATTCTTTACTGCCAAGCCAACTTGAATAGAAATATGGCACTAATAACGCTCCAAGTATCGCGCTAGCAAAGAGAGCTAGGCCGGGGCGATCAAAGAAGAATAGATTTCCGACGAAGCCAGAGAACAGCGTCCATAACAAAATTGCATCAACGGCTCGAAGAGAGGCTCCCTCTTTCCGTCTCTCGAAAGGTAATACTCGATTTAAAACACCCACGATGAAAATGCCGGCAAGCAACCAACCAAAAGCATTCGAGAGTGGGATTTCAGGAGTGAATGGCACATGTGCTCCAGGAACTTCCCATGTCCATCTGCCTGCGGCGACCATTTGCGGATCAAGAAAAAGATCCCACGCCATCATGAGCGCTCCACCATAAAGAAAAACCCAGTTGCCAGCTATACGTCGTGCTGCACAGAGAGCAGGGTGAACCATCATCACCCAAGCGCATGGAACTACAAGCGGTACGCCAAAGAGTTGAATTCCAAGAGACTCGTCATATTGATATACACCAAAGGGCCATCCAGTATGTACGCCTAATATTTCAACGAGCAATCCAAAGGTAAAGGTGATGGGCAGATAACGCGTTGAATATTTAAATCCATAGGCGAAATGACCGTGGGCAGTCATAGCAAGGGCTCCTGCCACAACTGTTGCAATTGTGACAATTCGGAGTGCTTCTCCATCAATGAGTGGATATGAAATTTGGAGTGCGATTGTGAGCGCCACAAGCCCAACTAAGAAATTGCGTGCCTGGATAGAGATTCCAGCACGCCTTCTTCGTCGCGGGTTGTAATGGCGAATCGACATGGGCTAAGTCTGCCCTAATTGGAAGATGAATGATTCAAGGAGCCTCGTTGCTCAAGGACTTCAAAGCGTGAAAATAATTCTTCGCTATACCAACCAATTCGCTGAGTATCTGCGATTGCCCGTTGGTGCGCTGCACCTTTATACGCGAAGGTTCGAAGAGCCCCTGCTGATTCCCACAGTGAAAATGTTCCTTGCAGTCCGATTGGAGCTTCACCGATTCCAATCGCTGAAATTAATCCGGGAGATGCATGGAGATCAGTGACAACTGGAGGCACAGATCTCCAAAACACAAGATTTTTATTCCATTTAATTCGCGCCCGAGTGATTGCAACAATTCGGGATTCTGGATTTGATTGTGGCTCTGCGAAATCAAATGGATTTGTTTTCGCCCAGAGACCGTGCGATGAAATTGGTTTCATGATGACGCGGAATTCATTCTTGGTTCTCTTGCGCCATCGGGCAATTACTGCTGATCTATCAAAGGCGTCAATGGAATCAGAATCAATAACAACAATCATTCCCCAGCGCGTTAACTCTGCATCACTTGGAGTGAAAGTTTTCCCTGTACCTGTTCCGAGTAACTTGGAAAAGTGAACCCCTGGAAAATTTCGGGTAAAAACTCGGTCTACTGCCATGCTCCAGAAGGCAAAGGGAATACTCTTTGTCGGAACCTGGAAGAAGTACCCAACTACTCGTTTTCCCTGACCGTACATAGATAAAGGATACCTGTCGTGATGCGAATGAAATTTCTTGGAGAATTTGTTGGTACCGCATTCTTGCTCGCTGCAAATGTTGGTTCTGCATCTATGGCTCAATCTCTGACAGGCAATGGGGCTTTGCGAATTCTCATTAATTGCATGTCGACCGCGCTGGCACTCGGATTATTAATCACCGTTTTCGCGGGCATCAGTGGCGCCCATTTCAACCCGGTAGTTTCTCTCATCGAGTTTTTTGGAAAGCGACTTAATGCACAACAGCTGATTGGCTATCTATTTGCACAGTTCGCAGGAGGATTTATCGGGGTTGTCATCGCCAATCTCATGTATAAAGCTCCGCTTGTTACGCAATCTTCCATTCGGCGGGAAGGGTGGGGAATTCTGCTTGGAGAACTCATTGCAACTGGAGGTCTCGTGTTCGTGATCAACACTCTTCGCATTCAAAAGAAAGCCGAATTAACTCCAGTTGCCGTGGCTTCATGGATAGCAGCAGCATTTCTCTTCACTTCATCAACGTCATTTGCGAATCCTGCGGTTACTTTCGCCCGCATCTGGACTGACAATATTTCTGGAATCGCACTCCAGTCGGTGGTGCCGTTCATCTGTGCTCAATTACTGGGAGCAATTCTCTTCTCACTCTTAGCTGAGCGATTACATAAAGGAGAAAAGTAAAAATGAGCAAGCCAACCGTTCTATTTGTTTGTGTACATAATGCTGGCCGTTCGCAGATGGCTGCCGGATTCATGCGCGAACTAGGTCAAGGTCGTGTTGAAGTTCTCTCCGCAGGATCTGCTCCGAAAGATTCCATTAACCCAATTGCAGTAGAAGCAATGGCAGAAGTTGGAATCGATATCGCCAACAACACCCCCAAGGTATTAACTCCTGAAGCAGTACAAGCATCAGATGCTGTAATCACTATGGGCTGTGGAGATGCGTGCCCGTTTTATCCGGGAAAGCGCTATGAAGATTGGGTGCTCGAAGATCCCGCAGGAAAGGGCATCGAATCTGTAAGAATTATTCGTGATGAAATTAAGGTGCGAGTCGAGAAATTACTGAAAGATTTATTGGCTTAATCACCCACACGTGATGGTGTTGCTTGAGCAGTGCTCTTTAACTCTGTAAAACTTGTAGGAAAAACTGCGTGGGGATGTCCGGCGGCAGCCCATACAACGTCATATTCGCTGAGTGCTTCATCGATCAAAGTAATCTCAGGTCTTGAAATCCAACCTATTGGTGAGACGCCACCTACCGAATAACCTGAAACTTCTTTGACGTAATTAGCATCGGCTCTACCCAGTTCGGCAATATCTAGATTTTTTGCAACAAGATCCGTATCAACTCGATGACGCCCACTTGTGATAATCAACAATGGATTGCCACTTGGGAGTTTAAAGATGAGAGAAGATGCAATCTGACCCACTTCAATACCAAGTCCTTGTGCTGCATCTATCGCAGTACGAGCGGTATCAGAAAGGATTTTAATTTCACCTTTAATGCCTAAAGTGGTGGCAGCTTCTTGAAAACGACGAACTGCTGCTTTTTCGAGAATTCCATCCATAGTGCAACTTTATGAGATAGCGTCGCGCCGTGTCACATACGTTGACCCCATATCAATATGGAATCAGAGCACGAAATTCGCTTTGGGCCACATTCTTTCTGATGGGGATTGTTTCGATGGGGTGGGTTCCGCGTATCCCTGAAATCAAAGAAGCTATTGGTCTTACCAATACCGAACTTGGCCTTGTCTTTATTGGCAGCACCTTAGGTGCAGTGACTGGTGCTCAGTTAGCAGGTCGATTGATTCATACCTTTGCTACAAGGCGAGTAATTTCATGTGCGATCGTGGTGATGCCACTTGGGCTCGTTGGAATGGGTTTGGCACAGAATTTTGCCGAATTATTTATCGCACTCTTCATCATGGGACTTGGATATGCAGGGCTTGATATCTCTAGTAACACGGTTGCAGTAGAAGTTGAAAAATTACTCGATCGCAAATGGATGGTTTCATTCCACGGATGTTGGAGCGTTGGAGCTTTTGCAACCACAGTTCTAGGTGGTTCCATCGCGCATGCAGTTGAGCCACGAGAAAATCTGGTTGGCGTCGGGCTGGTTTCGCTTTTGCTTTTTATTCCCTTCTCACGTTTCTTGCTCCCAAAAGAATTAGATAATCACAAAGGAGACTCTGCGGATACAGAGGCCAAGATCCCACTCTTTTCAAAAGCGACAACTCCTTTATGGTGGATGGGCTTTGGCATGTTGGGCGGAATGATTGCCGAAGGTTCTGCCAGTGATTGGGGAGCGCTGTTACTGAAAGACAGTATGGGAATTGGCAAAGGGTTAAATGCCGCAGCCTTTGCTTCATTTTCACTTGCCATGATCATCTCTCGATTCTCTGGAGATTGGGCGCTTGAAAAATTTGGTGCAGCACGCACTGTAAAAATCGGGGGTTATGGTGGTGCAATTCTTTGGGGAAGTGCCATCGCAATTGCAGTTCCGTTATCGCAGTCACATCCATTGCCAGCGTTCATCATTATTAATCTTGGATTTGCTGCTGCAGGACTCGGAATTGGCCCCATGTTTCCTGCCTTTGTACTCGCAGCAAGTCGTTTGCCAGGTATTGCACCTGGAGTAGCCATTGCACGCGTAGGTGTTACGGGTATTGCTGGTTACTTTATTGGACCGACCATCACCGGCTATTTAGCTGATTTATTTTCACTGCCAGTTGCCATGTTTTATCCAGTTGCGCTGCTAGCTATGGCTGGTTTCTTTTCTCGCGTTATTAAGGTTTAACACCTACAACCAAGTATGTAGAAAAGTGAACAGAGAAATTGAAAAGAGCAGATAGGCGAAAGCTTTACGAAGAATATTTGGATTAGTTTTACTAGAAAAATGTGAGGCTATTTGTGCAATAAGCACTGCTGCAATCGCCATCAAAATTGGCACGTGCCAATCCACTGAATCCCACAGCGCATGGTGGCCAAGAAAAGAAATCAGTGAATTCATAGCAATAATCGCAAGTGATGTCCCTGCGGCGATTGCTTGCGGAGTTCCAAAGAAGAGCACCAAGATTGGAATGGCTAGAAAACCACCGCCAATTCCAAATAATCCAGTCATTGAGCCAATCACTAGTGATGCCAAAATGAGTATTGAGATTGGCATACGTGTGTGAGGTTCGTACTTGGGATTTTTTAACATAGAAGCGCCTGCTCCCAAGAGCACAATTGAAAAACCAGTAGTGATGAATGCATCAGGCAGTCGGTCGACTACGAGTGAGAATCCAATATTGGTGGCAGTTCCTAACCCTGAAATAACGAGAGCATCTCGATAGAGAATCTGTTTATTGCGTGCTTTAGGAATTGCACCTGAGAGCGCTGCCAAGAAAACCACTGCAAGCGCTGCAGTGGTGGCCTCTTTAGGATTGAAGTCGAAGAGGTACATCAAAATCGGGACCGAGAGCATTGCCCCACCTGCGCCTACGAAACCTAAGACTGCTCCGATAAATGATCCGGCTGCGAGCGCTGCAATCAGCTCCATGGGTTGATTGTGACAGGGAAAGTAAAACGCCCCCCAGTTTCCTGGAGGGCGTTTGGTGAACTTTTGGCTTAGCCGAAGAAGCTCAGCGTTCCAACGCTTGGACCGAAGTCGGTCAGCGTTCCACTTGCGATCAGTGCAAAGAGGATGAGTGATGCGCCAGCAAGTGAGAGATCCTTGTTAAATGCAATCTGTTCATTCATTTTTGCGGTTGCATCTGTCTCTTTCCAGAAGTTGTGGAAGATAAATGCAGCAAGAATCAAAGTGACAGCGAGGAAGAGAGCTCCAAGATCCACCCAGAACCCTGCAATGACATAGGCGCCGCCGAGGAGGAAGAGAAGTCCTGAGATGATCACGCCGAATTTAGCGGCAGGCAGTTTCTTGTACTGTGCATATCCAGTCATCGCTTCGAGCTTGGCAAAGTGAGCGATTCCTGAGGTAACAAAGAGCGCTCCGAAGAGGATGCGTCCGATGATGAGTAGTGCGTCCATGTTTCTCCTTCTGTGGTTTTTCTTCTATGGGTTTTTCTTGTGTGGTGGACCTATACAAGGGCTACTGTAGCGGAGGTAGTTGAAATTTCAACTACCTAAGGCTCAAGACACGCTTGAGAGTTGCCCTTGTCAGTCCGCTGGCGTACTTTTCGAACATCTGTTCGAATATCCACAGAGCGAGCTAAGGGGGCAGCGAGATGTCAGCAGAAATCGCTAAGGCAGCAGATGTTCTTGCCGATGGCGGTCTTACTCCTATCGAATTCACTTTTCGTGGCAAACGCTTTCGCATCCACACTGTTCTTTCGCGGTGGTGTGAAGCAGGTGGATGGTGGAATCGCATTAGTGACGGGAAGTTCCGTCCTGACGATCAGGCGCGCGCACTCTGGAAAGTTGAAGCAGCTCCCATTGGCGCACTCACCACCTTCGAACTCGAGCGCGATGAAGCGACTGGCCATTGGATTATCAGAGCTGTTTAGCAGAAGAGATTTCACACTGTGAGTTTTATCCATTTACGTACCGCTAGCTCTTACTCTTTTAAGTACGGAACAACACAACCGCATGATCTCGTAGCGCGTGCATCAGAGTTTGAAATGCCAGCGCTCGCACTTACTGATCGCGATGGTTTAGCTGGAGCAATTCGTTTCACCAAAGCATGTGTTGATTATGGAATCGCCCCCATCATCGGTATCAACATAGCAATCACGCTGGCCGAAAAGAGAACAAGCGATACATCTGCACGCGTTACGGTTTTAGCTCACAGCAATTATGGCTGGCGCTCGCTGGTTCGTTTATTGACAGGGCTACAGATGAATAGCTCTGATCGCACACCAGTACTTACCCTAGAACTTCTCGAAAAATTTAGTAGCTACACCACTAATTTACATCTGCTCCATGGCCCCGAATCACCAGTCTCTCAAGCGCTTGCAGCACATCGTTTTGATGCAGCACTTGCTATCTTTAATCAAACTCGCGATTTATTTGCAGATCACGCTATTGAATGCGTTTCACATTTAGCCCCAGGCAGTGGGCCTCGCTCTACTGCACATGCAGCGCGCTCTCTTATCTTTGCGCGAGATAACGATATTGATGCCATCATCACTAACGCTGTTCGTATGCGAGATCGTAGTGATGGCCCAGTTGCTGATGTTTTAGATTGCGCTCGCCAATTAGTGCCACTTCACCCTCGCCATATAGAGCGTCGTAATGCAGAAGGTTATTTAAAAAGTAGCGATGAAATGATTGCGTTGGCAGCTGAAATTGCTCGAGCTGCCGGCGAGCGCACACCGCGCGCACTTCTTGCTACTACCAGGCAGTGGGCTGAACGCGCCGTCTTATCACCTCATCGTGATATTGGATTAGGTGGAATCCATCTTCCCGAACCTCATATTGTGGGCGCAGATTCACCTGCGGCAATGCGTGCATTACTGCGCACTCGCTCTGAAGCTGGAATCAATTGGCGTTACAACGACAGCGCCACTATTAAAAAAGCACGCGCACGTTTAGATGATGAACTCGCAATTGTGGCAACGCTTGGATATGAATCGTATTTTTTAACGGTCGCCGATATCACCGATATGGCACGCGCTGCCGATATTCGAGTAGCAGCGCGGGGCAGTGGAGCTGGATCTCTCATCTGCCACTTACTTGGAATTTCAGGTGTTGATCCGATGCAACATGGTTTATTGATGGAACGTTTCTGCTCTCCGCTTCGACGCGCTCTCCCTGATATCGATATTGACGTTGAATCTGCGCGCCGTTTAGAAATTTATGAGATGGTCTTTAAGCGATATGGCGCCAAAGATTGGAGCAAGCCCGGTCTGATTTCGCGGTGCGCCACCGTTGCTATGGTCGACACGTATCGCGCCCGTCATGCAATTCGCGAAGCAGGGGCAGCTCTTGGCATGCCAGCGATGGAGATTGATCTCCTTGCTAAATCAATGCCGCATATCCGCGCTAAAAACATTGAGGCAGCGCTGACATCTCTTCCCGAATTAAAAAATCTCAATACATCCGCACCTCTTACACGCGCCACTATTGCGCTCGCAGCTTCTCTTGATGGATTGCCCCGCCACTTATCAATGCATCCCTGTGCCATGGTTTTATCTGATGCCACTTTTCTTGACCGAGCACCAGTGCAGTTCAATGCTGGCGGTTTTCCCATGGTCGAATTCGATAAAGATGATGTCGAAGATATTGGCTTACTGAAACTCGATATTTTGGGCGTGCGCATGCAATCCACTATTGCTCACGCCGTTCATGAAATTAAATGTGTCGAAAGTAAAGAGATTGATATTGATGCGATACCACTTGATGATGCTGATACTTATTCGCTGATTCAATCAACGCGCACACTGGGTATTTTCCAAGTAGAAAGCCCGGGGCAGCGCGAACTCGTAGGAAAACTTGAACCACGTACCTTCAACGATCTCATTATTGATATCTCGCTCTTTCGTCCTGGGCCAGTAAAGAGCGACATGATTCGCCCCTTTCTCAACGCGCGTCATGGCTGGAACTCTGCACAGATCATCCATCCAGATCTGCTGCCGATTTTGGCTGAAACCGAAGGCGTTGTTGTCTTTCACGAACAAGTTATCTCCATCATTGCAACTATGACTGGCATTTCACTTGCTGCAGCTGATGAGAAACGGAGAGCGCTGGGTGATAAAGCAGGTCAGCAAGAAGTCTGTGATTGGTTCTTTCCAGCTGCAACTGAACGCGGATATGAGTTAAAGGTCATCACCGAAATCTGGGATGTCTTGCGCGCTTTTGCCTCTTTCGGTTTCTGCAAGGCGCATGCTGCTGCCTTCGCGCTTCCTACCTATCAATCTGCATGGTTGAAAACTCATTATCCAGCAGCCTTTATGGCAGGAGTTCTCACTCACGATCCAGGTATGTATCCCAAGCGTTTGATGCTCGATGAAGCCCGCCAAATGGGAATCATCATCGCACCGCTTGATATCAATAAATCAGCAGCAGATTATCGAGTCGAGCGCACCCTTGATGGCGATGCAGTACGAATCGCTTTCTCGTGCGTTGCTGGTATTTCCGATAAAGAGATCGCAACTATTGTCGCAGGACAGCCTTATTTAGATCTTGCCGATTTCTATCGTCGTTCAGGTGCATCAATTCCTGTCATTGAAAATTTGATTATGACTGGCGCATTTGAAGCTATCCACGACAACCAGCGCGATCTACTCCTTCATCTGGGCGATCTACAGAAAGCGCCAGTTGCTCATTTACCAGGGTCGCAATTAACTTTTGGATTTGCTCCACCTGCTCTTGAAAGCAGTGGATTGCAACCACTTAATTCGGCAGAGAAAGTCGCCAGCGAAGTTACTCGCTTAGGTATGGATGTCACTCAGCATATGCTCAGTTTTTATGCGCCTTTCCTTAATGCAATCGGTGCGGTCAAATCATCAGATTTATTATCTTTGCGGTCTCATTCATCAGTTCTTGTTGCAGGAGTAAAAGTGGCGCTACAAACGCCGCCAGTTCGTTCTGGAAGGCGCGTTATTTTTCTTACCCTTGATGATGGCTATGGGTGCAGTGATTCCACCTTCTTTCCTGATGCTCAAGTGGATCATGCTTCAACGCTCTACTCGACATCGTTGCTTTTGGTACGCGGCGAAACTCGTCGTACCGGAAAGCGCGGCATATCAATCCGCGCAACTGCAGTATGGGATCTTCGTATGGCTTATGAAAAGTGGCGTATCCAGCAAGGGTTAA
>CALMJL010000085.1 GCA_937864425.1 uncultured Candidatus Planktophila sp. | reverse complement strand
GATCGCAAAGGTGCACCTCGCCAGGTCTCAAAGGGTCGTGAAAGCAGTGATCCACGCGGGTTTCGTGCAGCTCCAGAAGATCGCCGCGAAAAACGAGTGCGTCCGCGAATTTTTGAACCAGATATTCCTGATGACGTTACTGGTGAAGAGCTAGAGAAAAGTGTTCGCGCAGAGTTGCTCTCGCTTTCAGCTGAGAATGCAAAAGTTGTAGCACGACATTTGGTGTGTGTAAATCTTTATATGGAGATCGATCCAGAGCTATCACATAAGCATGCCATTGCAGCAGCATTTCATGCAGGTCGCCTTGCAGTAGTTCGCGAAACTGCAGGTTATGCTGCCTATCGCGCAGGGCATTTTGAGATTGCTCTGAAAGAGTTACGCGCCGCGCACCGAATTTCTGGCGATGTATCAATGTGGCCAGTCATGGCAGATTGCGAAAGAGGTTTGGGAAATCCGCTCAAAGCCCTGAATTTAGCTGGTTCTGCAGAGGTAAAGCGACTTGCCAAAGCGGAAGAGATCGAAATGCGGATCGTTGCAGCTGGAGCTCGTCGCGATCTCGGAGAATTTGATGCAGCAGTGGTGACGCTGCAATGTAGAGAGTTGAAAGATGAAAAAGAAGATTGGGCAATTCGATTGCGCTATGCCTATGCAGATGCGTTAGCGGCTGCAGGACGAAGCGATGAAGCCCGCGAGTGGTTTAGTAAGTGCGCCACACTAGATCTTGACGGCGTCACTGATGCGCAGGAGCGGTCACAGAGTTAGTTATCCACATTCGTTGCTTCTTAGTCAGTTTCCTGTCATACCTTCCAAAGAAGATTCATCTCAGAAATTGCGATTGACGCGGTTTATGAGCAGAGAAGGTGGCCATGGCACGAAAGAAAGTCGATTCAGTAAATACTCCAGAAGATGAAGAAATTGATTACTCCCTCAATGATGTGCTGTTGCGAGGTCGAGTTTCGCAAGCAGCGACAACGAAAGAGCTTCCGAGCGGAGATAAGGTTGTTGAATTTCGATTAATTGTGACGCGAGATGTACGAGAAGGTGTCGACACCTTGGATATTGCAGCATGGAGCGCGAAAGTTCGAAAAGTCGCGCTCTCACTTCGCGAAGATGAGTGGGTTGAAATTTCTGGTTCAGTGCATCGCCGTTTCTGGCAGGCTCCAAGCGGAGTTGCAAGTCGCTGGCAGATTGAGGCCGATGAGATCCTGCGCCTCTAAATGCCAACCTCGCTACTCTTAGGGCATGGCAAAGCAACCAGTATCGGATCTCTTTTCAACCTTGAAAAGTTATGCTCAAAAACTCTCCGATGGTGAGCGCACCCCTGCCGAGATTGCAGCAGCGCTCAACGATTGGGCACACGAAAGTGGACAAACACTCAAAGCAAAAATCACCGAAGAAGTTGAGAGCGCCGTTCGGAAGATGGGCTTTGTAAAGCGCGAAGAATTTGATGCGCTTGCCAAAGAAGTTGCTGCGCTCACATCAGCGAAGAAAAGCAGCCCAAAGAAGCGCACTGCCGCTACAGTTAAGAAGTCGCCAGCATCAGTGAAGCCACGTAAGAAGGCAACTGCATCAAAGGCCAAAAACGCACGAGGAGCGAAGCGATGACAGATGAAGTTCGTGACATTGCAGCAGAGGTAAGAGCTGAACTCGAAGAAATTGATTCCATGGAATTAACCGATCGTCCGGCACGATTTGAAGAGCTGCACAATAAACTCCAAGAAGCGCTCTCATCGATCGATAACCTCTAATCAGAGATTTCTACTTCACTCAACATTTATGAAGACTCGACTCGATGCAGAACTAGTTCGGCGCCAACTTGCACGTTCGCGCGAACATGCAGCTGATCTCATCGAGTCACGTTCTGTTCTAGTATCTGGAATTCCAGCCACTAAACCAGCAACCCAAGTTGATGCTGAAACTTCCATTACTCTGCAAGGCGAGCGTGATGATTTTGTCTCTCGCGGCGGCCATAAATTGGCAGGAGCGCTC
Source organism: uncultured Candidatus Planktophila sp. (assembly GCA_937864425.1). Taxonomy (GTDB): domain Bacteria; phylum Actinomycetota; class Actinomycetes; order Nanopelagicales; family Nanopelagicaceae; genus Planktophila. The sequence goes on along the minus strand of CALMJL010000085.1, from coordinate 1,685 downwards.
GATGCATTCTCTGGGGTAGTCGTTGCCGGAAAGAAATGTCTTGATGCAGGCGCCTCAACTGGGGGATTTACCGATGTTCTTTTGCGGCGCGATGCCGCACTCGTTGTTGCAGTAGATGTTGGATATGGCCAACTCGCCTGGGAACTTCGCCAAGATCCGCGCGTAAAAGTTTTAGATCGCACCAATATTCGCCATCTCACCGGAGAACAAGTCGGAGAAGAGATTGATCTTGTGGTCGCTGATCTTTCATTTATTTCGCTCTCGCTCGTACTTCCAGCGCTTGCAGCGGTGTCAAAATCTGATGCAGATTTTCTCTTAATGGTAAAACCGCAATTTGAAGTTGGGCGAGAAAAATTAGGTGCAGGTGGTGTGGTGCGTGATCCAGCCCTTCGCCGCGCTGCAGTTCTCGATGTTGCAGAGTCCGCCTACGACGTAGGTCTTGGCACTATGGGAATTGCAGCAAGTCCATTGCCAGGACCTGCCGGAAATGTGGAGTATTTCTTATGGTTAAGGCGAGGTGCCCCCGAAATTGATGTTGCAGCGCTCGATCGCGCGATTGAGGCAGGTCCAGTCTGATGAGCACCCGCAATATTGCACTAGTTATCAGTCCTTCGCGCGATGAAGCAAAGCGCGCCGCTCACGAATTAGCGGAACTTCTTAGCGCACAAGGATTTCAACTCTTTACTACATCGGATGTCTCCATCAATGGTGTTGCCAATGTAAAAGTTGATTCACTCCCAGATATTGAAGCTGCAGTTGCGCTCGGTGGCGATGGAACAATCTTGCGCGCCGCAGAAATCACCTTATCGCGCGATATTCCATTACTTGGAATCAACTTAGGACATGTTGGATTTATGGCGGAGGTGCAGCGTCCCACTATTGCCGCAATTGGCGATTGCATTATCGGCCGAAAGTACGTCACCGAATCACGGATGATTCTTAAGTATGCAGTTTTACGTGATGGAAAAGAGATCGATAGCGGATGGGCGCTTAACGAAGTTACCGTGGAACGCGAACGTAACACCATGGTCGAACTTTTCGTAGAGATTGATTCACGCCCACTTTCTCACTGGGGTTGTGATGGACTCATCTGTTCCACTCCAACAGGTTCGACTGCATATGCATTTAGCGCAGGAGGTCCAGTTTTATGGCCTGAAGTCGATGCGCTGGTCCTTCTGCCAATTTCTGCACACGCGCTCTTTTCGCGTCCCATGGTTGTCTCGCCTAAATCTGAAATCCTGGTCACCATCGAATCTGCCGAAGGTTTGCTCTCTGCAGATGCGCTTCGCAAATTGCCACTTCGCGAAGGCGATCAAGTTCTCATCACACGGGATTCACGTACTATCAAGTTGTCTCACGTATCAAAGACTCTCTTCACTGATCGATTAGTTGCAAAATTTAAGCTTCCCGTTGAGGGCTGGCGCAGTGAGTGAGCGTTCATATCTAGAAGAAATATCTATCCGTAATCTCGGCGCTATCGAACAATCTTCTTTAACGTTTGGTCGAGGTCTTAATGTCCTCACTGGCGAAACAGGTGCTGGAAAGACCATGATTTTGACTGCGCTCAATTTGATATTAGGAGGAAAAGCAGAATCTGCTCTGGTGCGCCACGGCGCCGATCGCATGATTGCAACGGCGCAATTCTCACTACCGCGCGAGTACATGCAAGAGTTTGAAGAAGTTGG
>CALMJL010000084.1 GCA_937864425.1 uncultured Candidatus Planktophila sp. | reverse complement strand
TATAAGAAAGATCCGCGCGACTTTGCGCTCTGGAAGGCGGCAAAACCCGGAGACCCATCGTGGCCAACTCCGTGGGGCGCAGGGCGTCCTGGCTGGCATCTTGAATGTTCTGCGATGGCACAAACTTATTTGGGAGAAAGTTTTGATATCCACGGTGGTGGATTGGATTTGATCTTCCCGCATCATGAAAATGAAATTGCGCAATCAGAAGCTGCTGGTTATGGATTTGCAAAGCGCTGGATGCATAACGCATGGGTGACAGCATCTGGTGAAAAAATGTCGAAATCACTGGGCAATTCATTGCAGGTGCATGAACTACTAAAGACAGTGCGCGGAATTGAACTACGGTGGTATCTAGGTTCAGCGCATTACCGTTCGATGCTCGAGTTTTCTCATGAAGCGTTGGCAGAATCTGCAACAGCATTCCGCCGTATCGAAGGTTTCTTGCAGCGCTCTGTTGAGATTTTAGGAACCGAGCCCACACCAGTTATTAGCGATGGATTTAGGGCTGCGATGAATGATGATTTAGCTGTACCAACCGCGCTCGCTGGAATTTCAGAAGCGCTCAAGGCTGGCAATAGCGCAATTACTGCAGGGGATAAGAAAGTGATTGCAGCAAGTGCCAATGAAATTCGGGGCGCTCTCGAAGTCCTTGGGTGCGATCCTTTTGATGATGCATTCGCATCCGGAAAATCAGGTGAAGATCTCACAACAGCGCTCGATGGAGTCATCTCATTAGCGCTTGCACAACGTGCTGCTGCCAGAGAGCGAAAAGATTTTGCAGCATCTGATGCAATACGTGATGGATTGGCAGCGCTTGGAATTACTATTGAAGACACAGCACAAGGGCCACGTTGGTCTATTTCTAGAGATGGACAATAACTATGGCCGGTAATTCAAAACCGCGAGGTGCGGTTCGTAAATCAAAGAAGGGTCCATCTACTGGATCTGGTGGAAACAATAAGCGCCGGTTAGAAGGTAAGGGACCAACTCCGAAGGCAGAGGACCGTCCTTATCATCCTGCTGCAAAGCGAAAGAAAGCTGCAGAAAAATCGGCAAGCCGCAGACCTGCGGCAGGTCGTAAGTTTTCTAAGGGCGATGCGCCACGAGGTGAAATAGTTTCAGGTCGCAATGCGGTGTTAGAAGCGCTTCGCGAATCAGTTCCTGCTACAGAACTTATGGTGGCGCGCAGCATTGATGT
>CALMJL010000083.1 GCA_937864425.1 uncultured Candidatus Planktophila sp. | reverse complement strand
AACTCGAAAAAGAAGTGGTGGGCGCTGGTTTATGAGCTTTATTTTAGATCCTTTATACAGCTTTGTATCTGGAGTTATTGTTCTTATCCATAAAGGGCTTGCTCCAATATTTGGATCTGATTCAGGTGTTACGTGGGCGCTCTCCATCATGGGTCTTGTGGTGTTAATTCGAATTATTTTGATTCCACTTTTTGTTAAACAAATCAAGAGCCAGCGCGCCCTAACTGCACTGCAGCCACAAATGAAAGAGATTCAAAAGAAGTATAAAGATGATCGCCAGAAGCAATCAGAAGAGATGATGAAGCTCTACAAAGAGCATAAGACCAACCCACTAGCATCATGTTTTCCGATCTTGGCGCAAGCACCGATCTTCTTTGCGCTCTTTACTGTTCTTAATGGAATCGCCGCTAAAACTCCAGAAGGTGTATCGGCACCCATTGCTCGTGGTTTTCTTAAAGGTGAGTATTTAACAAGCGCTGCGCAAGCGAAATTCTTTGGCGCTCCCATTTCACAAACATTTTTAGGTTCTAACAGCACAACTGTCAAAATTGTGACTGTCATTTTGATTGTATTGATGTCTGCAACAACTTTTACGACACAGCGTCAATTGATGGTCAAAGGAATGCCAAAGATGGATTCCAGCAACAATATGATGTTGCAGCAGCAAAAAATCATGTTGTATTTATTCCCAGTCATCTTTGCAATTTCAGGTGTGAACTTTCCGGTCGGAGTTTTGATTTATTGGTCGACAACAAACTTCTGGACATGGGGCCAGCAGTATTACGTCATCAAGCGAAACCCAACTCCAGGATCGCCTGCATATGAAGAACTTCAGAAGAAGCGCGCAGCCAAAGCAAAAGCTGATGGTGCGGCGACAGTAGATGGAATTGACCAGCCTGAGGGAGAGAAACCTGAAGCCGCTGGCCAGAGAAAACAACCAAAGAAGAAGAGAAAGCGTAAGTAATTCGGGCAATTACTATCAAAAACTATTAAATGTCATTAATCGGAGGGTCAGAGAATGAGTGAAAACCTAGAAGTTGTTGAAGTAGATGACGCAAGCGAGGAGACCAAGGAGGCAAAGGCTCCCAAGAGCATCGCTAAGTTAGAAGAGGAAGGCGATATCGCCGCCGATTACTTAGAGGGCTTGCTTGATATTGCAGATCTTGATGGGGATATTGATATTGATGTCGAAAATGGGCGAGCATCTCTTGCCATTGTGGGTGGAAAGTTAAGCCACCTGGTGGGCGATGACGGCCAGGTCCTTGATGCAATCCAAGAGCTGACCCGCCTAGCTGTTCAGACCTCAACCGGAGATCGCAGCCGTCTGATGCTTGATATCGATGGTTTCCGAGCAGGGCGCCGTAAAGAGTTGACCGCCCTTGCCGAGAAGATGGCTGAAGAGGCGAAGACAACGGGAAATTCCATCAAACTCGAGCCGATGAATGCCTTCGAGCGCAAGATCATCCACGACACCATCCAGACTTTGGGGCTCACCTCAGAATCTGATGGGGAGGATCCACACCGCTACGTCGTGATCTACCCCGCGTAAGTTTCACGTGGAACTAGAGGGGCTAGTCGGCCGCTATTTTCCAGAGCGAGGCGCAGAGATTCGCGCCTATGCGCAATTTTTAGCGAGCGCCGGAATCGAACGTGGATTAATCGGCCCTCGCGAAGGCGATCGAATCTGGGAGCGCCATATCTTTAACTGCCTCCATATCACTACCTTGTTGCCAGATGGCGCCGAGCTCTTCGATATCGGATCTGGCGCTGGGCTACCTGGAATCGTGATCGCCCTGGCTCGCCCCGATGTGAAGGTGACCCTGATCGAACCACTTGAGCGGAGAGTTGAATTTCTTCAGGAGGCAGTTGCTGGGAGCTCCATCAAGGTCATCCGTGGACGAGCCCAAGATGTAAAGCAGCGAGCCGATTTTGTGACCGCTCGGGCAGTCGCCCCGCTTGCGAAGTTACAGAAATTGACGTGGCCGCTGATCAAACCAGGGGGAGCGCTCCTTGCGATGAAAGGTGAATCCGCTACCCGCGAAATGGAAGGGGTGGCTGGCGCCAAACTCCATGAAATTGAGCTTGATGGGGTCGGACTTGGACGAATTGTTGAGGTTCGTAAGGCCAAATAGCGCTTAAATGACGGGCGGCCAGATGGGTGCGTGCTTAGATTCGACCATGGCTGATCAAGTTTCACGTGAAACCGGTGCGAAGGTCATTGGGGTCCGCCGCCTCAAAGAGGCGATGGCCAAACCTGCCTCCACTCGGATCTTCACCGTAGCCAACCAGAAGGGCGGGGTGGGTAAGACCACCACCACCGTGAATATCGCAGCCGCCATGGCGATGGGCGGGCTTCGGGTCCTTGTCATCGATCTTGATCCACAGGGCAATGCATCAACTGCACTAGGCGTTGAACATCGTGATAGCGCAGGTGTCTATGAAGTTTTGATGGGCGATACAAAAATCAGTGAAGTGATTAAGAAAGTTGCAGGCTTTCCTGTTCTTGATTGTGTTTCATCAAATACATCTCTTGCTAATGCTGAAATCAATTTAGTCTCAATGGTTGCGCGCGAATTACAGTTAAAGAGCGCCATTGAAGAAATTAGCGCAAATTACGATTACATTTTTATTGATTGCCCACCATCACTTGGACTTCTTACCATTAATGCATTTGCTGCATCAAAAGAATTATTGATCCCTATTCAAACTGAATATTATGCACTCGAAGGTTTATCACAATTACTTGAAACATATGCAGTGGTAAAGAAGCGGTTAAATCCAACACTTCATTTATCAACCATTGTTCTTACTATGTTTGATGGGCGTACCCGTTTATCAAATGATGTTGCAGCAAATGTGCGCTCTCACTTTCCGAATGAATTAATTGATATTCCTATTCCGCGCGCAGTGCGCGTATCTGAAGCGCCTTCATATAACCAAACAGTGATGACATATGACCCGCTTTCTCCTGGCGCAATTGCTTATATGCAGGTTGCGCGCGAGATTGCCGAACGAGGCAAACCGAAAGATGTTGTTTTTGATTCAAACGTAGTCAGCATTCATTACAAAGATGGAATTGCATAATGGCGGTCAAGCGTGGCGGTCTTGGAACTAATTTAGATTCCCTTATCCCTACATCACTCACTGTTGCTGGAACAGAAGTTGCGCAACAGAACGAAATTCCACTTTCTCAAATTTCACCTAATCCAAAACAACCACGACAAATCTTTGATGAAACTGCCATGGCAGAGCTTGTTACATCAATTAAATCTGTAGGAATCTTGCAACCACCAGTTGTCCGAAAAGTTGCTGAAAATAAGTATGAATTAATCATGGGAGAGCGCCGCTATCGCGCAGCGCAGATCGCAGGTTTCACAAGCATTCCTGTCATTATTCGCCAGACTCCTGATAACGAATTACTCCGCGAAGCGCTCATTGAAAATATTCATCGCAGCAATCTCAACCCACTCGAAGAAGGCGCTGCATACGCGCAATTGCTCAGCGATTTTGGTTGCACTCATGATGAGTTAGCGGCAAAACTCGGTAGATCTCGCCCGCTCATCTCCAACACAATTCGTTTGCTTAATTTGCCAGATTCAGTACAGCGCAAAGTTGCATCTGGTGTTCTTTCAGCAGGTCATGCTCGTGCGCTGCTGGGATTAACTGATGGGTCAGAAATCGAAAAGCTTGCCTCACGCATTGTTGCTGAAGGTTTAAGTGTTCGTGCAACAGAGGAAATCATTGCAACGCTAAAACCGACAACTACTACGCCCAAGAAATCTGCAGTGAAAGGAACATCAGGTGCAGGGTTGGCAGCTGCTGAGTTATTGAGTGATTACTTAGATACTCGAGTCACAGTGCAATCAGGTAAGGGCAAAGGCAAGATTGTGATTGAATTTTCAGGAAGTGAAGATTTACAGCGAATCGTTGATTTAATCGAAGGTAAGTAATTAATTCAGCGCAGTTCCGCGGCGCTTCATCTCTTGCTTCACAACGCCACCGAGCGCCTTCACACCTTCGCGAATACGTTCTGGAGTTGGGTGGCAGTATGAAAGACGCATCGCCCACGAACCAAGTCCATCAGCGTAGAAAGCAGTGCCTGGTACAAAAGCAACTTTGGCAACAATCGCCTTAGGCATCAGCGCTTTAGTATCAATTTCTGGCGGCAAATTTACCCAAACATAGAAACC
>CALMJL010000082.1 GCA_937864425.1 uncultured Candidatus Planktophila sp. | reverse complement strand
GCGGTTGACTCAGTGAAATTCTGAGACCGACGGTTAAAGTCCGGATGAGAGATAACACCGTTATTTCGCGCACCCTTATGTGCGCACCCCCGATGACGCCTATGCGTTGATTGATGGGGGAGTCATGATTGATATCAAAGATGCAGATGCGCATCTTCAATCACTCTGCCTGCGCGCACTCGGAAAGAGCAGGCCAAATCCCAATGTTGCAGCGGCAATTTTTAGCGCACATGGTCAACTCATTGCAGATGGATTTCACGATCGCACAGTGTCGGTCGATCACGCAGAAGTTGTAGCTCTTAAGAAAGCAGGTTCCGCTGCTCGTGGTGCCACGCTCTTTGTTTCTCTCGAACCATGTGTGCACACCGGCACAACTCCACCGTGCGTGGATGCAATTATTGAAGCAGGAATTAGCAAAGTTATTTATGCAATTGCAGATCCCAATCCAATTGCAGCTGGCGGAGCCCAGAAATTGCAGGATGCAGGAATCTCGGTGGAACATCGTCCATCACCACTTTTGGATTTTGCACAAAGAGCGTGGATTCATAAAGCTGTAACTGGTCGTCCTCTGATGATCTGGAAAGTCGCCACGACTCTTGATAGCAAAGTTGCAGCAAGTGATGGAACTTCGCAGTGGATTAGCAATGAAGAATCACGTGCCGATGTTCAGTTACTACGTGCCCAATCCGATGCCATTGTGATTGGTACAAATACCGCACTGGTTGATAATCCTCATCTCATTCCACGGGGACATAGCGCGCGTCCAGTACGTGTGATTTCAGGCGAACAAGAAGTACCTGCAACACATCGCATCTTTGATGAAGAAGCTCGCACTATCTCGGTGAAATCAAAGTCAGTGCCTGACTTAATGCAGGTTCTGGTCAACGAAGGATTTAATCAAGTACTAGTCGAAGCTGGACCAACTCTAGGTTCTGCGCTTTTAGCATCAGGAAATATTGATGAATTAGTGGTGTATCAGGCTCCTAAGTTGTTAGGTGCTGGAAAAGAATTTGTCAGCCATTTGGGCATTTCAACGCTTGCAGATTTCCTAGAACTTGAGTTGCTTTCAGTGACGCAGTTATCTGGAGATATCAAAGCGCACTATCGAGTGAGGGGACGTTAAATGTTTACCGGCCTCATCACTGAACGCGGAGTTATTAGCGATATTGCGCGCTCTGAAAGTGCAGCAGTCTTTACCGTGCGCGCGCCGCACTCTGTAGCGGGTATGGCTATCGGTGATTCGATTGCAGTGAATGGTGTGTGTTTAACAGCAACATCACTGAGCACAGATTCCTTTACTGCAGATGTGATGGTGCAAACCTTGTCGCTGACATCGCTAGCGCAGTTAAATATCGGTGCAACTGTCAATCTAGAACTTGCTGCGCAATTATCAGCGCGGATGGGCGGTCACATGGTGCAAGGCCATGTTGATGGAGTCGGAACTATCCTGCAGGTATCACCAGGGGATAAGTGGACTCAGATGGATGTCACTGTTCCAGAACATTTGATGAAGTACATCGTTGCTCAAGGATCGATCACTTTAGATGGAGTCTCACTCACCGTGGGATCGTTCGTCGACGGCAGCAATCTTGTGACGGTGTGGTTGATTCCAGAAACTCTAGCTAAGACAAATCTGGGCGAGAAGCAAGCGGGAGATGTACTCAACATTGAGGTCGACATCCTCGCAAAATATGTAGAGCGGTTAATGGCACGCGGAGGCGCTGATGGAAAATAATTTTGCAGCAGCGCTCGATCGATTCAGACGCGGCGAAATGATTATCGTGGTCGATGATTACGAACGTGAAAATGAGGGCGATCTCATTATGTTGGCCGAGCATGCCACCACGGAAAAAACTGCCTTCATGGTCCGTCACACCACCGGAATTCTCTGCGTTGCCATCACTGCAGAACGCGCCTATCACTTGCGGCTTCCTTATATGGTGGAACAGAATCAAGATGCGCGTCGTACTGCATTTACCGTTTCTGTTGATTTGGCACATGGCATCACAACAGGTGTGAGCGCACAAGAGCGCACCTCAACAATTAGAGCGCTAGGCAGTCCAACAAGTCGCGATACTGATTTCATTAGACCAGGACACATATTCCCTCTCATTGCAGTCAATGGCGGCCTAACAGAGCGAGCTGGCCACACTGAAGCAGGCGTTGCACTTGCTGAATTAACGGGTGGATATCCTGCAGCGCTCCTTGCTGAAATTGTTGCTGAAGATGGCGCTATGGCGCGCGGTGCAACACTTTCTGAATTTGCACATAAACATGATATTCCGCTGATCTCAATTGCAGAGATTATTGAGTATCAGAAACAGTTGAAGCCAGTGAAGAAATTTCAGAGTTTCCCGCGCTATCAATTTGAATGGGTAGATGTGCAGCTAGAAAGCGGCACATGGAGCCTTGCTACGTATCCATCACTCAAGCACCGTGAACAAGTCGTCATGCGCTTTGGAAAACCACACGGTATCCCGCTTGTACGTATGCATTCAGAGTGTTTTACTGGCGATGTTGTTGGCTCACAACGCTGTGATTGCGGCGAACAATTAGCAAAATCTATTCAAGCGATCACCGAGCATGGTTATGGGTACATTCTTTATCTGCGCGATCACGAAGGGCGAGGCATTGGCCTGACTGAGAAGTTAAAGGCTTATATCCTGCAGAATGAAGGCCTTGATACCGTCGATGCCAATTTAGAGTTGGGCCATTCAGTTGATTCACGCGATTGGACCGAGGCGATTGCGATTTTAAAAAATCTTGGCCTCACTGAAGTAGCGCTCCTTACCAATAACCCCGAAAAAGTGAAGGCAGTACGTGAGAACGACATTGCATGCACTCAAGTACCACTGACGGTTGAACCGAATGAATTCAATAAGAAATATCTTGAAACAAAAGCCAAGCGGCTTGGCCATATGCAAGGAGGAAAGTAATGGCAGGACATGCGCCCGTAATCGAAGTTCCACAAGCACCTCATGCAAAGGTGGCCATCATCTCTTCTTCCTGGCATCTAGATATTTGTAATGATTTGATCGCCGGCGCTGAGCGCGCCTTAAAAGCTGCCAAAGTAAAAAAGATTTCAGTGAAATTTGTACCGGGCTCGTTTGAGATTCCACTCGCTGCCCAACATGCATTTGAAAAAGGTTATGACGCAGTGGTGGCAGTTGGTCTAGTACTGGAAGGTGAGACCCCACACTTTGATTATGTGTGTCAAGGGGTCACGCAGGGAGTGATGGATGTGCAGCTTAAATTTTCGAAGCCTATTGGTTACGGAGTTCTGATGTGCAACAATCTCGACCAAGCGATTGCACGATGTGGTCGCCCCGGTAGCAAGGAAGATAAGGGGTATGACAGCGCAATTGCCGCGCTCTCATTGATCTAACTCTTCTCTGCGTTAAGAGGTTGTTATGAAAATTGTTCCGTGGACAGATGGAACATGGACTCGCGAACCAGATTCAGTAATCCATAAAAATGGTGGCATCCAAGTCACTGCTGCCGAAGGTAGCGACTGGTGGCGCACAACTGCATATGGATTTATCCATGATGATGGCCATGCGCTTGTGAAAGATTTTCCGAATGAGAGTTCCATGGAAGTCTCATTCATGCTCGACTATGCCGAGCAATTTGATCAATGCGGAATCTTTATCACCAGCGATGAATCACATTGGATCAAAGCTGCCGTCGAATTCTGCGATGGTTTTCCGCAAGTAGGCGCAGTTGTTACCAATGAAGTATCTGATTGGTCCACCGGTCGTGTCTCTGAATGGGTAGGAAAAGAAGTAACCATGCGGGTGAGTCGAAGCGGTGATGCGGTCACAATTCGCGCAAGTGCTGGAAAAGATTTTCGTTTAGTGCGCGTAGCACCACTTGATCCCGCTCGGACGTGGCAAGCAGGTCCGCTGGTCTGTGCTCCATCTCGAGCTGGCCTTACTGTCACGATGACAAAGTGGAGCGAAGGCGCACCTGATGGCGCGCTCCATTAATTATTGATTACGCAACAAGAACTGAGCGCTTAGAAAGTCCCATCCAGAAACCTTCAATCAAAGTCTCTGGTGCAACTTCTGGATTGCTCGATGCACCTAAGGTGACAAAGAGCGGCGTGAAATGTTCGACAGTTGGATGGGCATAGCGCACACCCGGAGCGAGTTCTTTATAAGAAGCAAGTGTTTCTACATCGCCTCGCGATAAAGCTTCCTTAGCCCAGACATCAAATTCAGAAGACCATCCCGGAGCTGCAGCATCGATTGACCAATCGCGCAAAAATGGCAGACCATGAGTAAGAAAACCTGAACCAATAATCAAAACACCTTCATCGCGAAGTGGACGAAGTCGCTTACCGAGTTCAATCAAAGTTCCTGGATCCGAAGTTGGCATAGACATTTGTAATACTGGAATATCTGCATCGGGATACATAATCTTTAAGGGAACCCAAGCGCCATGATCAAGGCCACGTGTTGATTCATGCACGCTCTGGTTATCGGGCATCATGGCGCTGATGCGCTCTGCCAACGCAGTGGCATCAGGAGTTTGATATGTCATCTGGTAATACTTGGGATGGAAACCGCCAAAGTCATAGACAAGGGGAGTTCCAGAAATTGGCGAAGAAATTGAAATCGGTGCTGATTCCCAATGTGCCGAAACAATCAATATAGCTTTTGGTTTATCGAATTTCTTGGGAAGTGCCGCAAGTTCACTTGACCAGACTGGATCATCCAGCAGGAGCGGTGCTCCGTGGCCGATATACAAGGCTGGCATTGCGGACATGGCTCGACCTTAACAGAAAGTAGTTGAAATTTCAACTACATCAGA
>CALMJL010000081.1 GCA_937864425.1 uncultured Candidatus Planktophila sp. | reverse complement strand
GAATTTTGTGAAAAAGCTGCTAATTGTGTACCGATAAATGTTGGCGCACCTTTAGTGAGAAAACCGGGATCGCTTGCCTTGTCCCATCCCGCATATATCCACGTGAAGCCTAGAAAAAGACGTAAAACTTTTTGGCTGAGGCTTTGCTTTTGCCAAGTCTGAATAAGAGTCATGGTGAGACCTTAGGCAGATTCGCTGGGAATTGCCTGAATTGGCGCTGAAATCTGCCTCTAAGACCCTGTTTTTTTCATTCGTTGGCAGACCTCGGCCAACATTCAGCCACTTCTCAGGTTGATGGGAGAACCTACTCCCATGAAAAGCACAGAGCCCACCTTTAAGAAGCACTCTTCGAAAGGCGTCGATTGGGCAGCCTGGTTCTTGGGCATCGGCCTTGGACTTACTTTGGCGCTACAAGCAACAACGATGCGCTATAGCGATATTTCAACTTTCTACGCAATCGTCGCAACAGTGTCACGGTTAGCTGCTTTGACCGGAACATTCTTTGCAGTTGTTGGAATCTTTCTGATTGCCAGAATTCCATGGGTTGAACGTGGAGTTGGACATGATCGTTTGGTTACGTGGCATCGTAAATTGGGACCTTGGAGTTTGTATTTAGTTGGCTTCCATGTTCTTTTTATTCTCTTGAGTTCAGCAGGACAAGATGGCGTCATGCTGGCAGTTGAAATGTGGCGCATGCTGAATTCAATGGCATGGATGTGGCCAGCTCTTGCTGGATTTATTTTGATGATTCTTGCAGGTGTTACTTCATATAAAAAGGCACGCGCCAAGATGAGTTATGAAACCTGGTGGATCATTCACGTCTATACCTATGTAGCTATTGCAGTGTCTTTTATGCACCAAGTACTCAATGGACAGATGTTTGTTGGCCACCCGCTTAATCGCTTGTACTGGACGATGTTGTACATATTGATGGCGCTGGCAATTGTGGTCTATCGATTTGGAATTCCACTTGTGAGATCACTTCGTCATAACTTAGTCGTTGATCGAGTGGTTGTTG
>CALMJL010000080.1 GCA_937864425.1 uncultured Candidatus Planktophila sp. | reverse complement strand
ATAATCCAAAATCCACTGTATGAATCAGATCCAGTTGTAATTGAAGCATGTTCCACCAGATTTTTACCACTGCGGTTATCGATGAGCACTGCTCCTTTGGATTGTTGAATTCCCGCAGCAGTCACCCAATGCCCATTCTTTTCAAGTTTTTCATTAAAGGCATCAATATGCTGCATCTCATCGGAATTTGCAGGGTTACCCGGTCCATCAATAACAAAGATTATGTATTTCATTTCTCTCCCATAAGTCGCTTAAATCTTAGAACTTTAGCCAGTAATCCTTCATATATTTCTCACCTTCATCACAGAAGAATGTCACAACCGTTTCAAGTCCCAGCTCTTCTTTGAGGCGCTTTGCAGCAATCAGATGCGCACCCGATGAAGGTCCGATAAAGATTCCATACGTGCGTGCAATTCTTTGCATCTCTTCAACAGATTCCGGTGAGTGCACATGAATAAAGCCATCAATCTCTGACTTATGTCTTTCAATAATCCCAGGAACAAACCCATCCGAAATACCTTCGATGAGGTGCTTCTGTACTTCACCGCATGCAATGGTGCATGACTCTGAAGGTTCGAGAGCATAAATTTTGCAATCAGGATTAACTGCTTTAAATGCCTGGCCCACACCAATAATGGTGCCGCCTGTTCCCACGCCACCGACAACTAACTGAGGTTTGTTGGGAAGCTCTTTCAGTATCTCTTGGCCTAACCATTCACGGTTCTCTTGAACATTCCACTCATTATCAAATTGCTGCGGTGCAAAATATCCAGGTTCATTTCCTAATCGTCTGCATTCTTCGAGCGCATCGTTGACATGGAAATCACCAATAGTGCGAACTTCTGCCCCAAAGGCACGTGAAATTGCAACACGCTCTTGACTCAAACCAGTTGGCATTAACACCAACATCTTGTAACCCTTGACGGCAGCAACCATGGACATTGCATTTCCAGTATTTCCTGAAGAAGCCTCAACAATTGTGTCACCAGGTTTGAGCTTTCCTTCTTTTTCAGCGCGCTCAATCATGTATTTCGCAATTCGCGCTTTAATGGAACCTGATGGGTTTAGATACTCCATCTTGATCCAAATACCCTCAATGTTGATGAGTGGAGTATTTCCAATTGAATCCAAGATGGTTGTCATGCAACTGAGTTTATACA
>CALMJL010000079.1 GCA_937864425.1 uncultured Candidatus Planktophila sp. | reverse complement strand
TGGAATGCTGATTCATTGGTGTTGAACTGAAGTGGCTTCAAGTTCTTGAACTTGGTTCCTGGGTAGACAGATCCGTCTGCACCATGGTCTTCGCCATCCTGGTCAACAATTGCAAAGTTAACTGTTGGGTTTGCCTTTGCAGCCGCAACGATTGCTCCGTTGATAAGGAAGCCAACACCAACGATGATGTTGCACTTTTCATCAACTAGCTTTTTGATGTTTGGCGCATAATCTGCATCAGATGTAGCAGCGAGATACTTCACTGTTACTGATGAATTTGCCTTAGCGGCTGCCTGTGCTCCTGCCCAAGCAGATGCGTTAAATGACTTGTCATCAACACCACCGGTGTCGAGTGCAAGACATGCCTTTGTTGCTGCTGCATTTGCTGCAGGTGCTGCACCGAATGCAAGCGCTGCTGCAGCAGCTACTGCTACAAACTTAAATGTCTTTTTCAAGGTTCCTCCAAAGGAAGTTGAGTAAGGATTGATACTGCTAGACGCGAGCCTAGTCTGCGCCCTCAAAAATCAACAAAAAACACGGGTTAATTATTCGGTGGGGCTTATTACAATTTGGAAAAGTCTCAACTACTACTTGATGGCTATGCTGGAATTTTCTCCGCAGTCGCAGCAGCTTCGTTAATCGCATCACTGAAGCGTGCCAAATTCTTTGAGCGAATCGAAAGTTCGATTCCGCCTCCGGTGATTCCATAACGCCGACCGTAGATACCAGCGTTCTCATCGAGAATGTCTAGATATTGTTTTTTGGCTACCGAAAGCGCAATGACATCGTAGAGCGCCTTATCAACGCGCTTAATAACGGTGGCCAACAAAAATCTTTTTGTGCTGCTGGTTACGGAAAGGTATTGATCTGGCTCCATACTGATGAGGCCAATAGGTGATTTTGTTTTGGCATTACGCGCAACAATGACTCGGAAAATTTCTGAGTCAGAACCCTGTGTTGCCGCATAGATGACATCCGCCCCAGCATCAATAACTTGCGTGGTGGCTAAGGAGAATGACCCCGCCACATATTTAACAATGGGAACAACTTTTTTCTTAGAGGCAAAAACTCCAGCTGCAAAACCTTCTTTATACACATCTGCCTGATCTGGGTTGGCAATCATGGCAACTTTTCCAGATTTTGAAATTTGGGCCGCTGCAAATCCCGCAAGGTAGGCACCTTGAGTGTTGGCAAATACAACCGAAGTTACATTGAGCGCCGCAACTGATGCATCATTAATAATGGCAAATTGAGTGCTGGGAAATTCAATCGCTAAGGCTTGAAGTACAGGTGCATACCCTGCGCCGATGGCGATAATGGGATTGCAATTCTTATTTAATAAAGTGCGGATGCGCTTTTCGCGGTCGGCGCTGGTGCCATCAGTAACGACGGGAACCACATCAAAATCAAATTGCTTCTGAGCTTTTTGTAGCCCTGCTGCGGCTGCATC
>CALMJL010000078.1 GCA_937864425.1 uncultured Candidatus Planktophila sp. | reverse complement strand
GGACGCAAACGCAAGGTTTCATGAAGCGCGAACTCATCATCCTGGGTTCGACTGGTTCTATTGGAGTCCAGGCACTCGACATCGTTGCTGCCAATCCAGATCGATTTGAAGTTATTGCACTCACATCAGCAGGATCAAATCCTGAGCTTTTGGTTGAACAAGCAAAGAAATTTAAGGTCAAGACTGTTGGAGTTGTTTCTGGCGCCGAACAGATTCGGGCGGCACTTCCGGGCGTTGAAGTTATTGATGGAGTTCATGCATCTTCTGAAATCGCAGCGATGAGTTGCGACATTGTTCTCAATGCAATTACCGGATCCATAGGTTTAGGTCCAACGCTTGCTGCTATCGATGCTGGTAATCGCTTAGCGCTTGCCAATAAAGAATCGCTTGTAGCAGGTGGCGACATTGTGATGTCACGCGCAAAGCCAGATCAGATATTGCCCGTTGATTCTGAACACTCAGCGCTCTGGCAATCCATGTTGGGTGAAAAGAAATCAGATATTGCTCAGCTTATTTTGACTGCTAGTGGTGGCCCTTTCCGCGATCGCGCAGATTTATCGACGGTCACAGTCGCAGAAGCGCTCAGCCATCCAACGTGGGTGATGGGTCCGGTTGTCACTATTAATTCTGCAACGTTGATGAATAAAGGTTTAGAGATTATTGAGGCGCATTACCTTTTCAATATTTCGTATTCAAAGATTCAAGCTGTAATTCATCCGCAATCAATCATTCATTCCATGGTTGAGTTTGTGGACGGTTCAACAATTGCGCAAGCTTCTCCACCCAATATGAAAGGACCTATTGGATTCGCACTTGGATACCCAGATCGAGTCATCGGTTCAATGCCACCACTTGATTGGAGCACAGCCCATACCTGGACATTTGCACCAATCGATGATGCAAAGTTTCCAGCCATTTCACTTGCACGATCATGTGGAGCGGAAGGAAAAGGTCTTCCAGCAATCTATAACGCTGCAAATGAAATTGCAGTGGCTGCATTTATCAATGGGAATATTGCTTTCACCAATATTGTTGCGGTAGTTGCCAAAGTCGTAGAGCAGATGAGAAATGGAAAAACCTCAACTCCTCGAGATTTTGCAGATGTCAGTGCGCTCGAGCACGATGCGCGCCAGATGGCTTCACTCGAAGTCGCTCAGTTGAAAGTGTGAGAAAGGCGCCATGGAGATCTTAGGAATCCTTGCATTTGCTGTAGCGCTCTTGCTCTCTGTGATGATTCACGAATTCGGTCACTACCTGACAGCAAAACGCTTCGGCATGAAGGTGACAGAATTTTTCTTAGGCTTTGGTACACGGCTTTGGTCATTCACAAAAGGCGAGACTGAATTTGGAATCAAGGCGATTCCTGCAGGTGGTTACTGCCGGATTGAAGGCATGACCCCACGCGATGAGATGCCAGCAGGCGAAGAAAACCGTGCATTTTTTACTGCAAGTTCTGGAAAGAAATTAATTGTGTTGGGCGCCGGATCATTTGCGCATTTTCTTATTGGTTTTATCCTCATCTTTTCTATCTTTGCTGGAGTCGGAGTCAATGCGCTGCTCTCTGATATCGCCAAAGTTTCGCCAAATTCGCCAGCCGAAGCTGCAGGATTTCAAAAAGGCGACACAATACTTAAAGTCAATGGCAAGAAGGTCGGAGATTGGTTTATAGATTCCAAGGCCATCGCGCAATCTGGCGGCAAAGAGATGACCTTCGTTGTTGAACGTGCCGGCCAAGAAATCACGATTCTTGCAACACCACGTTATGACAACGCCGCGAAGCGATACTTATTGGGAATAGTCACAACCATTGGCACTAAGCGAGAAAGCTTTATTCCAGCAATCTCTGAATCAGCACGTGCAACAGCTTTTCTCATGCGCGAATCCGTTAAATCGCTCTTCACTTTGCCCACTAAAGTTCCGCAGCTCATCAGACAAACATTTGGCGATGAAAAACGTGACCCCAATGGATTGGTCGGAGTAGTCGGTGCAGCTCGAGTTTCAGGTGAAGCTGTGAGCAGCAATAAACTTAATAACACTGAGCGACTTGGGACATTTCTTTTACTCGTTGCGAGCCTCAATATATTTGTTGGTTTATTTAATCTCCTTCCAATCTTGCCGCTCGATGGTGGCCATATGGCAGTTGCAATTGCAGATGAGTTCCGTGCTTTCTTTGCTCGCTTGCGTGGTCGTCCACGACCTGCAGGAATTGATGTGAACGTGCTAACACCCATCACAATCGGCGTCTTTGCTGTTCTCGCAGTATTAACTGTGGTGCTCTTAATTGCCGATATTTTCAATCCCATCTCGCTCAATTTCTAGAGATAAGGCAGAATACGCATCATGGTAGATCTTGGAATTCCGAGCGCTCCGCTTCCAACCTTGCATCCACGACGCAAGACCAAGCAGATCACACTTGGTTCAGTCGGTGTCGGTTCTGACTTTCCAGTCAGCGTGCAATCCATGTGCACAACGCTGACTGCAGATGTCAACGCAACGCTTCAGCAGATTGCCGAGCTAACTGCCTCTGGTTGCCAAATCGTGCGCGTTGCAGTTCCTTCACAAGATGATGCCGATGCGCTTTCTCAAATTGCAAAAAAATCTCAGATCCCAGTAATTGCAGATATTCACTTTCAACCAAAATATATTTTTGCAGCAATCGATGCAGGATGTGCCGGAGTTCGGGTTAATCCAGGAAACATCAAGCAATTTGATGACAAGGTCAAAGAAGTTGCTAAGGCAGCAGGAGATGCTGGCATTCCAATTCGCATTGGAGTAAATGCTGGATCGCTTGATCCACGTTTGCTTGCAAAATATGGCAAAGCCACTCCCGAAGCACTGGTTGAATCTGCACTCTGGGAAGCATCTCTCTTTGAAGAACATGGCTTTAGCAATATCAAGATTTCAGTCAAGCACCACGATCCTGTGACAATGGTGAGCGCTTATCGCTTGCTTGCCGCCAAGTGTGACTATCCATTGCACCTTGGAGTAACTGAAGCAGGACCAATATTTCAAGGCACCATTAAATCTGCGACTGCTTTTGGAATTCTGCTCTCCGAAGGCATCGGCGACACAATTCGTGTATCACTCTCTGCGCCACCTGTTGAAGAAGTCAAAGTTGGAATTTCTATCCTTGAATCGCTTAATTTGCGTCAACGCAAATTAGAAATCGTCTCCTGCCCATCATGTGGTCGCGCCCAAGTGGATGTCTACACTCTCGCCGAAAAGGTGCAAGCAGGTCTTGAAGGAATGACAGTCCCACTTCGCGTTGCAGTAATGGGTTGCGTCGTCAATGGTCCCGGAGAAGCGCGCGAAGCAGATCTTGGTGTTGCATCAGGAAATGGCAAAGGACAGATCTTTGTGAAGGGCCAAGTTATTAAGACTGTGCCCGAGGCGCAGATTGTCGAAACTCTTATTGAAGAAGCTATGCGTCTTGCTGAAGAAATGGAAGCCGCTGGCGTTGCATCCGGAGAACCTTCCGTCACAACTTCGTAATCCTCTAGTAGGGTTTGCATTATGTTGCGAATGTCGACGCTTTTCTTACGCACACTTCGCGACGACCCAGCAGATGCAGAAGTACCAAGCCACCGTCTCTTAGTGCGTGCCGGCTATATCCGCCGAATCGCAGCAGGAATCTATTCATGGCTTCCACTCGGAGTTATTACCCTTCGAAATATCGAAAACATAGTCCGCGAAGAAATGGATCGCGCTGGATTTCAAGAAGTACATTTTCCAGCGCTCTTGCCGCGCGATGCTTACGAGGAAACTGGGCGCTGGAATGACTATGGTCCCGATCTTTTTCGCCTGCAAGATCGCAAAGGCAGTGATTATCTTTTAGGACCAACTCACGAAGAAATGTTTACTCTCATGGTCAAAGGTGAGTACTCGTCCTATAAAGATTTGCCACTTGCGCTCTATCAAATTCAAACTAAATATCGCGATGAAGCCCGACCACGTTCTGGAATTATCCGCGGTCGCGAGTTTGTAATGAAAGATTCATATTCATTTGACCTGACGGATGAAGGTTTGGTGCAGTCTTACTTGCGCCACCGCGATGCCTATATAAAAACTTTTGATCGGCTGCGCTTGAAGTACAACATTGTGAGCGCAATGTCTGGGGCAATGGGTGGCTCTGCCTCCGAAGAATTCTTGGCTCCTTGTGAGACTGGTGAAGATACCTATGTTCTCTGCCAGAAATGTGGATATGCCGCAAATGTTGAAGCAATGACAACTGTGGTTGCGCCAGGTGATGCATCTGGAGTTCCACCTCTTGAGGTATTTGATTCGCCCAATACTCCAACGATTGACACACTTGTTGAGCTCATTAATTCCAAATTTGGTGGCGGATATGACGCTTCGCACACTTTGAAGAACGTCATGATTATGGCTGACGAAAAAGCAATCTCTGTTTTAGTTCCAGGCGATCGCGAAGTTGATCTCAAGCGTTTACAAGCAAATCTTGCCGGTGTTAATGAAGTTCGAACTTTTGAAGAAGAAGATTTTGCGAAGTTTAAGGGGCTCGTAAAAGGTTATATCGGCCCGCAAGATGCCAAAAAATTTGGAATCACCATTTATGCAGATCCACGTGTTGCACCCGGAACTTCATGGGTGACTGGAGCAAATCAGAAGGATAAGCATGCGCGCAATGTCGTTAATGGACGTGATTTCACTGTTGATGGATATGTAGAAGCTGCTGAAATTCGTGCAGGCGATGCATGTCCTAAGTGCCAGACACCTGTCATTATCGATCGCGCGATTGAGATCGGACATATCTTTCAATTAGGTCGCAAATATGCCGATGCACTGGGATTAACTGTGCTTGACCAGAATGGAAAATC
>CALMJL010000077.1 GCA_937864425.1 uncultured Candidatus Planktophila sp. | reverse complement strand
TAGGTGTGCGTACTCTCGACGAACTACAGCCTCGGCACGTGCGCTTGCTACATCGCGCGTAGATTTTCTTATCACGATTTCAGGCTGAAAACTCACCTCTTGGTGGGCATGAGATTCAATTCCTTCACATTCTGAAAGTAATAACTGGGTAGCAACTGTGCCCAATTGATAGGCAGGTTGCGCAATTGAAGTCAGCGGAATCGCAGCAGATGGTGCAAATTCAATATCGTCATATCCGATCAAAGATACTTCTTCAGGAATACGAATTCCGCGCGCCATTAATCCACGCATCATGCCAAGTGCTAGCAAGTCATTAGCGCAGAAAATTGCAGTAGGGCGTGGGTCTAGCGCTAAAAATTCTGCGACCGCTTCTTCTCCTGCTGCAAAGGACATCTCGGGTACGCGAAGTGTGGATACTTTGACCTTACGTGATTTTGCCGCCGCATGCACTCCGCGCGAGCGATCTACTAATTGCGGAATTGTTTCTGGACCACAGACCCAGACAATATTTTCGTGATGGAGATCCACTAAATGTTCGATAGCAATTTCACCACCGCGTAAATCATTGACAGAAACCGAGCACTCCACAGCTGCTTTGCCAGCTGCATCAATCAAGGTGACAGAGATTCCACGTTCTTTCAACATTTTAATATGCGCAGGTTTCAAACTTGTGGGCGTAATCAAAACACCTTTGACCATCTGTTCGATCAGCACGCTCATAAAGCGCTCTTCGCGTTGATTGCTTCCGCCTGTGTTACAGATAAAGACTGCATAATTTTTCTTCGCTGCCGCATCTTCCACACCGCGCGCTACCTGTGCGAAAAATGGATTGGATACATCGGGAACAACAAGTCCCAAGGTGCGGCTATGCCCAGCCGACATATTTTTTACATAGCCATTGGGGTTGTAACCCATCTCTTCAATGACTTGAAGGACGCGCTTCGTTGTTTCGGGAGCCACGATGCCGGGGCGATTGAGCACATTGGAAGCGGTACCGACCGATACGCCAGCACGCTTAGCGATATCGCGCAGGCTGATGGACATGGTCTTTATGATGGCGTGTTCAATTGAGCAAAGTCAATATTGTTCAATTCACATGCGTGAAACCGCCGAAATTGCGTTCAATCAGAAGCTAACGGACCACTGTTTTATACATTCGCGATAAAGCGAACTCGTGATGGCCACCTTGTTCAGCCCGGGTCAATTGTCCATTCGCAACGTGAACAATCTCATCAAAAATTCGTGCACCAACTTCAGCCAAGGTTTCAATGCCAT
>CALMJL010000076.1 GCA_937864425.1 uncultured Candidatus Planktophila sp. | reverse complement strand
GTCGCAACGATGGTCCAATCAACCCGAACTGCTTCATGCACCATTCTGCGAGTTTTATTAGTCAGATGTGAGCCAAAGTAGGTTGAGAGGCGATTCTTGAGATTCTTTGCTTTCCCTACATAGATCACCTTCTCGGCCTGATTGAAGAAGCGATATACCCCAGGTTCTTCTGGAATTTGTGAGGGCCGATAACTGGCGGGATTTGCCATGAGATCTACTTCTTAGCTGATTTCGTTGCCGCTACTTTTTTTGGCGCCACTGCGCGATTTGATTGCAAAATCTCAGCTAAAAATTGTCCGGTATAACTAGCGGATACCTTTGCAACTTGTTCGGGAGTTCCTTCCGCAACAACAGTGCCGCCTCTAAATCCACCTTCTGGACCCATATCAATCACCCAATCAGATGACTTAATGACATCTAAATTATGTTCAATCACAATCACAGTATTTCCTGATTCAACTAAGCGCTTGAGAACTCCGAGCAATTTATTGACATCTTCAAAATGAAGCCCTGTTGTGGGTTCATCTAAGACATAAATCGTTCTTCCTGTTGATCGACGTTGCAATTCCGTTGCCAACTTTACGCGCTGCGCTTCGCCACCTGAAAGAGTCGGAGCAGACTGTCCTAGCCGGACATAGCCAAGGCCAACATCACATAACGTTTTGAGATAGCGAGCGATTGTTGGAACGGATTCAAAGAATTCGTATGCAACTTCGATGGGCATATCAAGTACTTCTGCGATGGTCTTGCCTTTGTAATGTACCTCCAGAGTCTCTCTGTTGTAGCGCGCACCATGACAAATTTCGCATGGTACATACACATCAGGAAGGAAGTTCATTTCAATGGTGATGGTTCCATCACCGGAACAATTTTCGCAGCGCCCACCTTTGACGTTGAAAGAGAAGCGTCCTTGCTGATACCCACGCACCTTTGCTTCTGTTGTTTCAGCAAAGAGCGCTCGGACCTTATCGAAAACACCGGTATATGTCGCTGGATTAGAACGCGGCGTGCGTCCAATCGGTGATTGATCTACGTGCACAACTTTATCGAGCTGATCGATTCCTGTGACGGTGCGATGTCGTCCTGGTACAAGCCGGGCGCCATTGAGTTTGTTTGCAAGTGTTGAATACAAGATGTCATTCACCAGCGTTGATTTTCCAGAGCCAGATACACCTGTGACAGATACAAAAAGTCCCAATGGAATCGTTACTTCGATATCTTTGAGGTTATTCTCTTTTGCACCTTTAATGACGAGTTGGCGCTTTGGATCAAAGGTACGGCGCTTTTTCGGAATCTCTATTGCTTTTCGACCCGAAAGATAAGCACCTGTGATGGAGTCTGCGGCTGCAATCAGTTGATCATACGAACCTGAAACTACAACTTTTCCACCGTGCTCTCCTGCCCCCGGTCCGATATCGACAACCCAGTCGGCGGTACGAATTGTCTCTTCATCATGCTCAACCACAATGAGTGTGTTTCCTAAGTCGCGCAATCGTGTCAAAGTATCAATGAGGCGGCGGTTATCTCTTTGATGCAAACCAATTGATGGCTCATCTAGCACATACAGGACACCGACTAACCCAGAACCAATTTGGGTTGCGAGGCGAATTCTTTGCGCTTCACCACCAGAGAGCGTTGCAGCGGGACGATCAAGAGATAAGTAATCAAGGCCAACGTCAAGCAAAAAGCCAAGCCGTGCATGTACCTCTTTCATGACACGCTCAGCAATTTGTGCTTCGCGTTTATTGAGTTTTACCTCTTTGAGAAAAGTTGCACAATCGTCGATAGAAAGCGCACAGACTTCGGCAATGCTCTTTCCGCCGAGAGTCACTGCCAATACTTCTGGTTTCAAGCGCGCACCCTTACAGGCTGGGCAAGGGGTTTCGCGCATGTAAGCCTCATATTTATCACGGCTGTAGTCGCTATCTGTCTCGCTATGGCGACGATGGATAAATGGAACTACACCTTCAAAACCGGTTGAGTAATTGCGCACTCGACCATATCGGTTGCGGTACTTCACATGAACTTCATATTCAAATCCATTAATAATTGCATCTTTAGCTTTTGCGGAAAGCTTCTTCCAAGGGCTATCCATTGAAAATTTAAGCTCTTTCGCCAGTGCTTCAAGTAAGCGTAAGAAGTACTCAGAAGATTGCCCGCCAGACCATGGAGCAATAGCACCTTCATTTATTGATATTGAATCATCTGGGATGATCAATTCTTCATCAACTTCAAGTTGAGTTCCGATTCCCGTGCACTCAGGGCAAGCACCAAAAGGTGAGTTAAATGAGAATGAACGAGGTTCAAGTTCTTCGAATGAAAGGTTGCAATCATGGCAAGCTAAATGCTCGCTATATGTGTGTTCCTTTTCTCCTGCTTTAGCATCGACAAAATCCAATAAGACCAGCCCGTTCCCAAGTTTGAGAGCAGTCTCGATTGAATCGGTTAATCTAGATTTACTTTCAGCTTTTGCGGTCAAGCGATCAATCACGACTTCAATGGTGTGTTTCTCTTGCTTCTTCAACTTAGGTGGTTCGGTGAGTTGAATAGTTGCGCCATCTACACGGGCTCGTGAAAAACCTTGCGTGACGAGCTCGGCAAAGAGATCTACAAATTCACCTTTGCGCTCCCGAACAACTGGCGCAAGAACTTGAAACTTTGTAGTTGCCGGCATCGTCAAAATTTGATCCACAATTTGTTGTGGACTCTGACGAGAGACTGCCTTGCCGCAATTCGGACAGTGAGGTCGTCCTGCACGCGCGAAGAGAAGGCGGAAATAGTCATAAACTTCAGTAATCGTTCCAACAGTTGATCGTGGATTTCGATTTGTAGATTTCTGATCAATCGACACTGCCGGAGACAAACCTTCGATGAAATCAACATCTGGTTTATCCATTTGTCCAAGAAACTGGCGCGCATACGCAGAGAGAGATTCCACATAACGACGCTGACCTTCAGCAAAAATGGTGTCGAAGGCAAGACTAGATTTTCCAGATCCCGAGAGACCCGTAAAAACAATCAGGGCATTGCGTGGCAGTTCGATGGAGACATCTTTGAGGTTGTGCTCGCGCGCTCCCCTGACGACCAATTTCTCAATGCTCATGTCCCTGCTTCATCCATTCCCCGTAACTCTTTCTTGAGTTCGCGCAATTCATCTCGCAATCTAGCGGCCAACTCGAAAGCAAGTTCGTCGGCAGCAGATCGCATCTGTTCGGTTAGCGAGCCTATCAACGCAATCAATTCTTGGCGCGGCATCGAATCCGTTGGTTTCGAAGAGAATGGAAGTACTGCAGCGCTCTTCTTCGCCTTCACTGCGCTCAAAATATCTTCTGTGTCATCACTCTCTTGAACAATGAGATCTGTAATATCCGAGATCTTTTTGCGAAGCGGTTGAGGGTCAACTCCGCGCTCTAAGTTGTAAGCCACCTGCTTAGCGCGCCGACGATTAGTTTCATCAATCGCCTTGGACATTGATGCCGTGATGTTATCTGCATACATGTGCACTTCACCAGAAACATTTCTAGCAGCGCGCCCGATAGTTTGAATGAGTGAAGTAGAAGATCGCAAGAACCCTTCCTTATCTGCATCCAAGATGGCAACCAACGAAACTTCAGGTAGATCAAGCCCTTCGCGCAGAAGGTTGATACCAACCAGGACGTCATATTCTCCACTTCGTAATTCGCGAAGCAATTCAACGCGACGCAAAGTATCAACTTCTGAGTGCAGATAACGAACTCGAATACCCTTTTCTTGTAAGTAGTCGGTGAGATCCTCCGACATCTTTTTCGTGAGAGTAGTTACTAGAACTCTTTCGTTTCGCTCAGCTCGTAACTGAATCTCGCCTAGAAGATCATCAATCTGTCCCCTAATTGGTTTTACAACAATCTGTGGATCAACCAATCCGGTAGGTCTAATTACTTGTTCCACAACATCGCCATCTACCTTTTCAAGTTCATATCGACCTGGAGTAGCTGATAGATAAATCTTCTGGCCAGTACGTTCGAGGAATTCTGGCCATTTCAGTGGGCGATTATCAAGCGCGCTAGGCAATCTAAAGCCGTGTTCAACCAAGGTGCGTTTGCGTGCAGCGTCACCTTCATACATGGCGCCTATTTGAGGGACCGTCACATGGCTTTCATCAATCACAACAAGAAAATCTTCAGGGAAATAATCAAGCAAACAATTGGGTGGAGAACCTGGTTCACGACCATCCAAGTGGCGTGAATAATTCTCAATTCCAGAGCAGAACCCAAGCTGTTCCATCATTTCAAGATCAAAAGTAGTTCGCATGCGAAGTCGTTGTTCTTCAAGTAACTTGCCTTGCTTTTTGAAGAGATTGAGCTGTACCTGCAATTCATCTTGAATATCGCCCATAGCGCGTTTCATAGTTTCAGGGCCAGCGGCGTAGTGCGTAGCAGGAAATATGTAAATCTCTTCTTCATCCCGAATAATTTCACCGGTTAAAGGATTGAGAGTCATGATTTTTTCAATCTCATCACCGAACATCTCAATCCGCACTGCCAGCTCTTCATACATCGGAATGATTTCGATGGTGTCGCCTCTGACTCGGAAAGTTCCTCGTTCAAAGGCCATGTCATTGCGCTTATATTGAATATCCACAAACTTGCGCAACAAGGCATTGCGTTCGATTTCATCGCCCACTTTGAGGCGAACCATTCGGTCAATATATTCTTGAGGAGTTCCTAACCCATAAATACAAGAAACGGTAGCGACCACAACGACATCGCGGCGGGTCAGTAAAGAATTGGTTGCAGAGTGACGTAAGCGCTCTACCTCATCGTTGATGCTGGCATCTTTTTCAATGAAGGTATCCGTTTGTGGAACATAGGCTTCAGGTTGGTAGTAATCGTAATAAGAAACAAAATACTCAACCGCATTATTGGGAAGTAATTCGCGGAATTCATTGGCTAACTGCGCAGCCAAAGTCTTATTAGGCGCAAGTACCAAAGTGGGGCGTTGCAAGCGCTCAATCAGCCAAGCAGTTGTGGCAGATTTTCCAGTTCCTGTTGCTCCTAAGAGAACCACATCTGTGACGCCACCATTTATTCGTCGCGCAATCTCTTCTATTGCAGCGGGCTGATCTCCAGCAGGAACGTAATCACTGACAACCTGAAAAGGCGCGACCTTTCGCTGTAATTCGCTAACTGGGCGCATCTACCTATCCTAGAGAAAGAGGCAGTAAAACGTCTTCCCAAAGATTTTCAACTTGGCGCAAAAGCGCGTCTTCATCTCCATCGTTGCGGATTACAGTGTTGGCTATTGCAGCGCGAGCTTCGGGGGTTGCTTGAGCCGAGATTCGCTTTTCTATCTGTGAAATATAGAGACCCTTTTTGATGAGTCGTTTTTTGCGAAGCTCCAAATCGGCCTCAACGGTAATAATGTAATCAAATTTCTCCGCTGCACCTGTTTCTACAAGAAGTGGAATTTCATAAATCAAAATATCTTCAGGATTGAGATCAGCAACAGCTTCTGCAAAGAGCGCCTGGACCTTGGGATGGATAATTTCTTCTAAATCTGCTCGGGCCTTGGAGTCGGAAAAAACTATTTCTGCCAATTTTCTGCGATCGATATCTCCATTGATAATGACTTCATCACCAAAACGCATCATTACTTCGGCAAATCCATCAGTACCACGTTCAATGGCAAGACGAGCTAATTGATCAGCATCGATGACTAGCGCACCCAGTTGCGCAAAGAATTGCGCAACTGTGGATTTGCCAGCACCTATTCCGCCTGTAAGTGCAACGACTAACATGGCGATAGAGACGAATCTCTTTTAATCAGAAACTATTCAGCGGGAACTGCGGCAGCTTCAACGGCCGCTTTTGCTTCGGCCTTCTGCTTCTTGTGAGCGAGGAAGCGTTCTTGCGCCATTGCATATTGACGCTCCCACTCTTCACGCTGTGCATCAAATCCTGGTTTCCACTCTTGAGTTTGTGGATCAAAACCTTCTGGATAGATGAAGTTTCCATCTGCATCGTAACGGGCAGCCATTCCATATTGAGTTGGATCGAATGCTTCGATCTCAACTTCATGACCTTCATTGGCTTGCTTCAATGAGAGAGAGATGCGACGACGCTCAAGATCAATATCAATAATCTTGACGAAGAGTTCATCTCCCACGGATACAACCTGCTCTGGAATTTCTACGTGACGCTCTGCCAGTTCGGAGATATGTACCAATCCTTCGATTCCTTCATGGACGCGAATAAATGCACCAAATGGAACGAGCTTGGTTACAACACCCGGAACAACAGTGTTAATGGTGTGCGTGCGAGCGAATGCTTGCCATGGATCTTCCTGAGTAGCTTTGAGTGAGAGTGAAACACGTTCGCGCTCAAAATCAACTTCGAGAACTTCAACGGTTACTTCGTCTCCTACTTCAACGACCTCACCTGGGTGGTCAATATGCTTCCAAGAAAGTTCTGAGACGTGAACCAAACCATCAACGCCACCAAGATCAACGAATGCACCGAAGTTAACGATTGATGAAACAACACCCGTGCGAACCTGACCCTTTTGAAGTTGGTTAAGGAACTCAGTACGAGATTGTGATTGTGATTGCTCAAGGAAAGCGCGGCGTGAAAGAACTACGTTGTTGCGGTTCTTATCGAGCTCAATGATGCGAGCTTCAACTTGCTTACCAATATAAGGAGTCAGATCGCGAACACGGCGCATTTCAACGAGCGATGCTGGCAAGAAGCCACGAAGACCGATATCAACGATGAGTCCGCCCTTAACGACTTCAATAACTGTTCCGACAACAACTTCGTCGCGTTCTTTCTTGCCTTCAATTTCTCCCCATGCACGCTCGTACTGAGCACGCTTCTTAGAGAGGATGAGGCGACCTTCTTTATCTTCCTTTTGAAGAACGAGAGCTTCGACCTTATCGCCGACCTTAACGATCTCATTTGGATCTGCATCATGGCGGATTGATAGTTCGCGTGATGGAATTACACCTTCGGTCTTATATCCGACGTCTAGAAGTACTTCTTCGCGATCAATTTGTACGACTGTGCCAACGACTAAATCTCCGTCGCTGAAATTTCTGATTGTGCCTTCGATTGCTGCAAGAAAATCTGCTGCTGATCCAATGTCATTAACTGCTATTTGAGTGCTCAAGATGCTCCGTAGGGATAGAAAGTAGTAGGGATAGGGCCTATGAAATTGTGGCTTTGTGAGAAGTTCTTTCTCCAAAGGGAGGCTAAGAGTACGGGGCAGCCCTTATGCGCAGCAAATTCACGCATAAAAATCGGACATTACAAGTACGATTGAAGAGTTATGAAGCGATACGCCGAACTATTCAGATTTCCAAATGTATGGGTCTTAGTTCTTGCCTGTTTCCCTGCTCGTGTTGCTTACGGCATGGTGAGTCTCTCAATTTTCTTCAAAGTTGAGCAGACCACGGATTCGATTGCCCTTGCAGGATTGGCAATCGGACTCAATGCAACAACAGGATCGCTCACTGCCGGAATTCGTGGATCCATTATTGATACCTACGGTCAAAAATGGCCCATTCGAATCATGGTTCCGACATACTCAGCGCTTCTCATTGCACTCAATAGCGCAGATTCAAAATTCTCTCTGCTAGCTCTTTCCTTGATTCTGGGCATTAGCGCTCCCCCTATTAACCTCTCTGTGCGCCCACTCTGGAAAGTAGTTGTCCCAGAAAGTTATCTCCGTACTGCCTATGCTGTCGATTCTGCGATTATGAATTTCGCAGGAGTCATCGGTCCTGTCATTGCAACCACTCTTGCACTTTCACGCATTCCAGAATCTGCACTGTATACATGTGCATTCTTGATGTTAATGGGTGGAATTTTTCTAGCACTCACCAAGGTTTCACGAGATTGGATTCCCGAGAAAAAAGATGAGGATCACCAACCGATTTGGAAGCATAAGCCACTTCAACTGCTCATGATTGAAGGGTGCTTCATTGGATTTGGTTGGGGACTCTTTGATGTTGCAGTTCCTGCATTTACCACGATTGAAAAGGTGCCTCATATGACTGCCTGGATATTTGGTGCAATGGGCGCTGCCAATGTTATCGGGGGCTTGCTCGCTGGTTTGCTCTCCAAGAAAACCTCATCGCTACAAGCAATGCGCAGGACATATTTACTGTGGTTTTTTGTTGCAATTCCCATGGCTTTCACATATCCCAACTGGTCAATGATTATTGCGGGTGCTCTTCTTGGTTTAGTGGGCGGTGCAATTCAAGTTTTTTATTGGGAAGTGATGGAAGCGATTCGTCCAAAAGGATCTCCGACAGCGATGATGGGTTGGCTTTGGAGCGTTGAAGGAACGTTTATGGCATTTGGTTCTATGGCAGGAGGATTTATCTCCGAGCATTTCTCACCAACATTTGCCCTTGCAATTACCGCAACATGTATAGGAATTGGTTGCTTGATTTTAACTATTGGCAAAGATCGATTACGAGCGGCTGACCGAATTCCGACAGATGATGAGGATCTGGCTGCAATGGGAGATAACGCAGATACAACTCGCTAGTGCGCTGCTTCGTGCCAGCTCGTGCCGATACCAACAGAGACATCGAGTGGGGCTTTTAATGGATACGCGCGCCCCATCTCGCCTCTGACAAGTGCCGCCACCTGCTCTGCTTCTGCATCAATAACTTCGAGAATTAACTCATCATGCACTTGCAATAATAATCTCGATTTCAATTTTTCAGACTGGAGCGCTGCATCCACATTGAGCATCGCTTGCTTGATGATGTCTGCAGCTGAACCTTGGATTGGGGCATTGAGCGCCATACGTTCTGCGATTTCACGACGTTGGCGATTATCGTGGTTAAGGTCAGGCAGATAGCGTCTTCGCCCCATCACAGTTTCGGTATACCCAACTTTGCGGGCATCTGCGACAACAGTCTTGAGATAGTCGCGAATTCCTCCAAAACGCGTGAAATAACGATCCATCAGATCCGATGCTTCGGGTGGAGTTAATCCAAGTTGCACCGCAAGTCCGTAAGAACTTAAGCCATATGCCAATCCATAAGACATTGCTTTAATTTGTCTACGCATTTCTGGATCGACCTCAGTTGGTTTCACACCAAAAACTTGCGCTGCAATCGTGGCATGTAAATCCTCGCCAGATTCAAAGGCTTGCAACAAGCCTTTATCATCCGAAAGATGAGCCATGATGCGCATTTCAATTTGGCTGTAATCGGCAGTCAGCAAGGCGTCATATCCAGTGCCAGCGATGAAACAATCTCTAATCTTGCGCCCTTCTTCGGTGCGCACTGGAATGTTCTGCAAATTAGGTCCAACGGATGAGAGTCGACCAGTTGCAGCCACTGTTTGAGCAAAGTGAGTATGGATTCTCTGATCTGCAGCAATCTCTGTAAGTAAGCCTTCGATGGTTGTGGCAAGTTTCTTGGTCTCTCGAATTCGCAAGAGCGCAGCCAATACCGGATGCGCAGTTTTTTCAAAGAGCCACGTGAGGGCATCGGCATCAGTTGTGTATCCGGTCTTAATCTTTTTAGTTTTTGGTAAACCGAGTTCGTCGAAAAGAACAACCTGTAGTTGTTTAGGTGATGCAACATTGAACTCATGGCCAGCTGCCTTATGGGCGACTGCAGTTTCGCGCGAGACTTCTTCTTCAAAAAATTGCAATAGATCTTCTAGCGCCTTCCGGTTTACCGCAACACCGCGCTTTTCCATCTCGGTGAGAAGTGCAGCGATGGGTAGTTCCAGCTCGTCAAAAAGATGGGAAAGATTTCTTTTGGAAAGTTCGGCAATAAGCGAATCCCGCAGTGCAAAGAGCGCACAGGCAGATGTTAAAAGCGCGCGCTCTGAGTCAGATTCATCAATGGCGGCGCCATTTCCGAATCGCTCTACTAAATCTTTAATCTCTTGCGCTCTGACTCCAGGATTAATGAGATAGGCAGCCAATTCAGTATCAAATGCAACTCCATGTAATTCGGTGATACGCCCGAGCGCCTTTGCATCATGCAGAATTTTGGGAATCTTGGCATCCCGTGCCCACTCCCCTAATTCACCGCCTTGCACCAAATAGCTTTCCTGGGGCGAGAGCGCTACTGCATAACTGTGCAATGTATCTTCTTGAATGTCGCACGCTATGGCAATCGCCCCTTGATGTGCAGCAATCTTGCTTGCTAAGGCTTTTGCGCTAATTTTTTCTGTGCTGAATGATTCGCTAAAGAGTGAAAGTTCATTCACGTTGGGTGCGGGAACAGCTTCAGCCTCAGCTTGAGCAAAAATTTTTACGCGATCTTTGAGCGAGCGAAATTCGAGTTGATCAAAGAGCTTATTGAGTGCGCTGCTATTGACTCCATCCCAAGCTAAAGAGTCAATAGCGCTATCTACAGGTGCATCATGAATCAGTTGAGTGAGTTCGCGATTGCGCTTCACATTATCAATGTGTGACCGCAGCGCTTCGCCCACTTTGCCGGAAATTGCATCCGCATTCGCAAGTAAGTTGGTTAAATCCCCGTATTCGATGATCCATTTAGCAGCAGTCTTTTCTCCCACTCCTGGAATTGACGGCAAGTTATCGCTTGGGTCTCCGCGCAGCGCTGCAAAATCCGGATACTGACTTGGGGTCATTCCATATTTTTCTTGAACTGCATCAGGAGTCATTCGAGCGAGTTCCGAAACTCCGCGCTTTGGGTAGAGAACAGTTGTGTGTTCAGAAACTAATTGGAAGCTATCTCGATCACCAGTGCAGATAAGTATCTCGGCGCTTTCCTTTTCAGCCTGCTTCGTAATCGTTGCGATGATGTCATCTGCCTCAAAACCCTCAACTTCAAATTGCTTGATTCCGAAGGCGTCTACTAATTCATGGAGATAGCCCATCTGAGATCGAAACTCATCAGGAGTCTTAGCGCGATTAGCTTTGTATTCTGGAAATATTTCGGTACGAAATGTCTTGCGTGAAACATCGAAAGCAACGGCTACGTGAGTGGGTTTCTCCTCTTTCAAGAGCGAAATCATCATGGTGGTGAAGCCATAAATTGCATTGGTGTGCTGACCCTCTGCGGTGGTGAAATTTTCCGCAGGAAGAGCGAAGAATGCACGATAAGCCATGGAATGCCCATCAATGAGTAGCACCCTTTTCTTAGCCATGTCG
Source organism: uncultured Candidatus Planktophila sp. (assembly GCA_937864425.1). Taxonomy (GTDB): domain Bacteria; phylum Actinomycetota; class Actinomycetes; order Nanopelagicales; family Nanopelagicaceae; genus Planktophila. Next base: position 436 of record CALMJL010000076.1, on the reverse strand, counting down.
CTCATCATAGATATAAACTCAACTCCTATGAGCGAACCTGATTACTTAGAAATTATTAAAGCGCGCGGTCAAGGCGCCCTCGATATCAAGATGGGTATTGAGATGCTTGAAGTTTCACCACAACGCTTAGTCGCTCGCATGCCCGTTGAAGGTAATACACAACCAATCGGATTGCTTCACGGTGGAGCCAATGTGGTTCTTGCTGAATCGCTCGGTTCAATCGGAACTCAATTACATGCTGGCCCTGACCGTAAAATTGTTGGAGTTGATATCAACGCAACTCACCATAAATCCGCAACGAGCGGTTATGTGACAGCCGTTGCCACTCCTATTTCATTAGGACGCACATTGTGCGTCTACGAGATAGTGATAACAAATGAGGCAGGTCAGCGAACATGTACTGCCCGCATTACCTGCCTCATCCTTAATAAGGAGT
>CALMJL010000075.1 GCA_937864425.1 uncultured Candidatus Planktophila sp. | reverse complement strand
ATAATCTTCTTGGCAAGGCTCGCAGAAAGAGCGTCATGACCCTTTTTGGCGGCTTTGATTGCTTCGTCAGGAGTAGCAAAGTGAGTTGCGATGAGCGCTGCTCCTTTTTCGCCAATTCCTTTCACGCCCGGTAAACCATCTGATGGGTCTCCGCGGAACATCGCGAAAAGTGCATACCGATCCCCTGGAATTCCGTATTTGTTAGCAACCCATTTCGTATCGACGAGATCATGTTGTGAAATGCCGCGTGCCAAATAGACCACTTTTACATCGCGTCGATCATCAACTAATTGAAATAAGTCTCTGTCTCCGGTGACAATTCGAATCGGACCCTTTTCTTTCACTGCATACGTTGCCATGACATCATCAGCCTCGTAATCATCAACTCCAACGAGTGGAATTCCAAATTCATCGATCATGTCGAGAAGAATAGGAATCTGTGGAGTAAGAGTTTCTGGTTCTTCTTCAGTCTCCCCTTCCTCTTCTAAACGATTCGCTTTATAGTCGGGAAAGAGCTCAACGCGCCATGATGGGCGCCAATCTCCCTCGATACAAGCCACAATGCGATCAGGTTTATACATCGCTATCAATCGCGCTGCCATATCAAGGTACCCACGGATTGCATTTACCGGAGTTCCATCTGGCGCAACCAAGGTATCTGGCATTCCATAGTAAGCGCGATACCAGAGTGAGGCGCTATCTAAGAGCATCAATGTCATATATCAGCCAACATATCTGAAATCACGCCACGATCCAAACGTTTTACACCCTCTTTACATATCGGTCTCAACTCTTCAGCAGCTGCACCGATTTGTGTTAACAGATCGATGAGTTGCCTGATACTTCGCACAAAATCACCAACGGTCATATCAGTACCTTTTAAGACACTTCCCAGCGAATGTCCATTTGCCCATCGATATGCTGCATAGCAGAAACCAAAATCGGGTTCTCGCTGAGTTTTTACATCCATTTCATTTTCAATGCTTTCAAGTTCTGCCCAAATCTTGGTGACGCCCATCAAAGCGTTGGCAACATTTTGGTGCGGCATTTTGGGGGCGTAATTCTCGGAAGTGCGACTTTCATAGATCATCGCAGAGACTACCGAGAGCAACTCAGGAGCAGAGAGATTGGCCAGCACTCCCCTGCGGATGGATTCAGTCAACAACAAATCTGATTCAGCATAAATCTTTGCGAGAATCTTTCCTTGCGCTGTTGGTTTCTCTCCTTCGATATAACCCAATTGGCTGAGAACTTCGCAAATTCGGTCGAATGTTTTAGCGATAACGTGGGTGCGATTTTCAACGCGGGAGCGCAGCCCCTCAGATTCTCGATTAAGACGATCGGCTCGCTCGGCAAGTCTGGCGTGAGCTTCGCGATCATTACATGAATGGCATGGGTGTTTTCGCAATGCGCGCCGCATTCCATCCAATTCATTCTCCATATGAACGCGTTGACGATTGTCAAAAGTTCGCCGCCCATCACGTTTACTTAATAACTTCTCCAACTCTTTTATATCGATACGTACCTTTGCATATTCGGCAAAATCGCCAAGATGACATTGTGCAGAGTCATGGAGTTCTGCAACCAGAGATTCATTCTTTCGAATTTGCCTGACCAGACCCACAACAGCGCGATCTGCTTGAAATTGAGCAAAAGAAGATTCAAGTGACCCACGTGCTCGTTCACGTCCAAAACGACTAATGAGGTTGATAGACATGTTGTATGTTGGAGTAAAAGATGAACGAAGCGGATATGTACGGGTGGAGGCAAGTCCCGCGGCCATTGCGCTATCAACTGTAGGCGACCATTGAACGACTGCATTTCCTTCGATATCGATACCGCGTCGGCCCGCTCGTCCTGTTAGTTGGGTGTACTCCCCTGGTGTGATCGATACATGTGCTTCTCCATTCCATTTCGTTAACTTTTCTAGAACCACCGTACGAGCGGGCATATTGATTCCAAGAGCTAGAGTTTCAGTAGCGAAAACAGCTTTTACCAATCCCCGTTTAAAGAGATCTTCTACAGCACCTTTGAAACTCGGAAGTAAACCGGCGTGATGGGCGGCAATACCGCGTTCTAGCGCAAGCAACCAATCGTTGTAGCCAAGGACTTCACGATCATCTTCTGCCAGATTTTGAGTAAATCGTGCAGCGGTTGCCAAAATTTCAGCACGCTCCTCGGTGTTTGTGAGCTTAATTCCAGCATGTAAACATTGCTTCACAGCTGCATCACACCCAGCACGAGAAAAGATGAAGGTAATCGCAGGAAGTAGATTCTCTCTTTGCAGCTTCTCAATCACATCGGCTCGGGTCAGGCGATTATCGTTGTCTCCATAACGATCTCTTCGATGTCGTGGAATCTTGACGCGGCGAAGTGCTTCCCTTTCCAATCCAAGAATTTCAGGATTTACCTTTCCAGGCTCGCTAAAGAGATCAATCAGACGATGCCCAATCAAAACATGTTGATAGAGCGGTATCGGGCGAATTTCGGAGACTATGACATCAGTTGCCCCACGCACTTCACCTAACCATTCTCCAAACTCTTCCGCATTCGAGACTGTGGCCGATAACGAGATGACTTGGACAGATTCCATTAAATGAATAAGCACTTCTTCCCACACAGCGCCACGGAACTTGTCGGCAAGATAATGAACTTCATCCATCACAACTGAACCAAGGTTTTTTAAGGTGCTTGAATTTGCATACAACATATTACGTAATACTTCGGTAGTCATTACCAGCACATCCGCCTCAGAATTAACGTTGGTGTCACCCGTGAGAAGCCCCACTCGCTCTTCACCGAATCGTTCGACAAACTCAAAGTATTTTTGATTTGAAAGCGCTTTGATAGGAGTCGTGTAGAAACACTTCTTTCCTTTGGCTAGCGCTGTATACGCAGCAAATTCGCCAACTACTGTCTTTCCAGCACCAGTAGGAGCCGCTACGAGGACTCCATTCCCATCTTCAACAGCATGGCACGCTTTGATTTGAAAATCATCGAAACCAAATTCAAATTGAGCAATGAAATCATTGGTGAGTGGATGCTTGCCGCGTAACTTCGCTTCGGCATATCGCTCTGCAGGAGTTGTTACAGCATCCATGTTAGCCCCGCTGCTCTGACGCATTCAGCTGAAATCGGTGCTGGACCGATACGTTCTCCATCTGCATAGGCAACTGCATTTGCTGTCAATCGAACTTTTGAACTGCGCACGATTTCCACTTGTGGATGATGGATGTGACTTCCTGAATACACCTTGGGAAATACTTTGAGAAACTCGATTTTGCTCACTGGTTTAAGAATCATGACATCAAAGAGGCCATCATCGATACGTGCGGAAGGACAGACGAACATGCCGCCGCCATAGCTTCGGCCATTGCCAATTGCTATCAGCATCGCTTCCGTGTCGATCGTTTCATTATCAAGTTCAAGGCGATAGTGAATGGCTCTAAATTTAGGAAGTTCGAGCGCGATGGCTACGTTATAGCGCTGAGGGCCAGATGGCCAGCTCAACCGATTTGCTCGTTCATTCACCACAGAATCGAATCCAGTGCTCAAAATTGCTGCAAACCATTCGGAATCTACATTCCCGAGATCAATAGGTTGAGGGCTTTCCGATACCACTCTCTTCAAATATGGTTCGAGATGATCAAGTGACCATCCCAAAGTTCGCACAATGTCATTACCTGTACCTGCCGGAATGATGGCAAAAGGAATATGAGCAGGTACTGCGATTTGTAAGATGAGATGGGCCAATCCATCTCCCCCAACGCTCAATATTCCAGTTATGTGATTACTCTTGAGAAAGTTTTCAATTCTTTCTTTCAGATCATCAGCGCTGATACCCGAAATAGCGACGTATTCAATCTTCTCTCTTTTAAGAAAACCAACTACTTCAGAGGCAAGACGTGCACCTCTACCTTGTCCAGAGGTTGGATTGATAGCAACAAGCCACATTAGCGCAGATCAGCAAGGTAGTTATTGGAATATTTCCGCTCTCGCCTCTTATCGTTGAGCGTTGCGATTAAACCCGCCAACAGGTAAAGACCAATCAGCGGTAACGCTAACGCAATCATGGATAGCGGGTCCGCGCTCGGTGTGAAGCCAGCAACAAATA
>CALMJL010000074.1 GCA_937864425.1 uncultured Candidatus Planktophila sp. | reverse complement strand
CGAGTTGGGCAATACGCTGCTTCACCTCAGGCGCATCCAGCGCGTGCTGAAATGCTGAGGCAACTTTGCTGACAACAGCTTGGGAAGTTCCCGCTGGTACAAAGACAGCGTTCCATTCGTAAATTTCTGCCCCTTTGACGCCGGCTTCGCTCAAAGTCGGAACGCCCGCAAGGATTGGCGAACGCTTGGCAGAAGTCACCGCCAGAGCGCGCAATCTCCCACTTTGCACATGTTGCAAAGTGGAAGCCAGGTTACCGAAAAATAGTGGCACTTGACCCCCGATCACATCATTCAAGGCGGGTCCGCCGCCTTTGTAAGGAACGTGAACCATATCGACGCCAGTAGCCGACTCAAACAGTGCGCCAGCCAAATGCTGAGCCGAGCCATTGCCCGAGGATGCATAGAACACCGAATCCTTGGCTTTCTTGGCAACAGAAATCAAATCCGATACGTTCTGCGCAGGAAAATTTGCGTTCACGAGCACCACGTTGGGAAAGAGCGCAACGACCCCAACGGGCTTGAAGGCCTTCATCGGATCGTAGGGCAGCTTTGGATAAAGCGACGGATTGACGGCAAACGACGACGCATCGAGCATCAAGGTGTAACCGTCGGGGGCGGCCTTGGCCACTGCAGCTGCGCCAATCTGGCCTCCTGCACCTGGTTTATTTTCTACAACGACGCTTTGCCCTAAGGCCTCAGACATTTTTGGGGCAAGCAGCCGTGCCATTGCATCAGCACCACCCCCGGGCGGGTATGTCACGATCAAGGTAACGGGTTTACTGGGATAGTTCCCGCCGGGCTGAGCGAGCGCAGATGAGCCTACCAGGCTAGCGAAGGCCAGCAGGCACAGATGAAGAAAATTCCTTGCGAGTAATGTATTGCTCATCGGTATCACCTTATTTAATGTGTGCCGTGTAGGTGAAAGAAAAAGCATCGCCACGCGTGGTGCGGCGCTCAACGCATCGGCCAGCCACATCGAACGCTTCTCGTTCGACCAGGACACATGGATGGCCCGTTTGTAGCTGGAGACGCGATGCTTGCTTGGCATTCAGTTGGGAAAACTTCAGCTCGTCTCGAGCGTGATGAACCAAGATTCCACAGCGCCGCTGATACATGGGATATAGCAGATCATCCCAGTCCTCAGTGTTGGAATCGGCCAAAGCACCAAAAAGCGGCAGCGGTAGCGCAATGGTCTCCAACAGGCAGGGCTGCCCCTCAATGCTTCGCAGTCGCTCCAGCTGCAAGAGCTGACCGTCAAGATCGATTTGAAATGCCTTAGCTTCTTGAGCTGAGGGATGACGCAGACGACGCTGAAGGATGCGTGACTCAGGTGTCACAGGGAGTCCGCCCTGTGATTGAAACCGGAAAAAACGCATCATCGATGCGTAATCAAGGCCGCGACTGACAAATGTCCCTTTGCCATGCTGCCGTCGCAGCACGCCATCTTGCACAAGCAAGGACAGCGCTTGGCGCAAGGTGCCGAGTGCCACGCCGTAACGCTGCGCCAATGAGGCTTCCGAAGGAATCATCTGCCCAGGCTGCCACTCCCCGTCCAGAATCCGCTGGCGTAGCGCATCGGCCAGAGTTCCGTATAAGCTTTGACCGAGTGGCGGTGAAGATGTCAAGGCGAAAGTCATTTCTGATCCTCTAGATGACTATAATATACAACGTGAAAATACCGTCCACAACCCCCTGCGTTGATACCCACTTTCACATTTTTGAAAGTCGTCATGCCATCAAGGGTGCGCGTTACAGCCCTGCATACTCGGCCAACTTGGATCAGTGGTGGTCACTGGCAGACGCCGTGGGGGTGACTCACGGTGTGCTGGTCCAGCCAAGCTTTCTTGGAACAGACAATCGGCTGTTGCTAGAGGGATTGGCAGCCTACCCGGGGCGGCTGATCGGAATTGCGGTGATTGAGCCCACGATCTCGCCCCAAGAGATGAAAGAATTGCACGCACTGGGCGTGCGAGGTGTACGTCTGAACTTGGTCGGAGGAGACCATAGGCTAGAGCATTGGCGTCGGAGTTTCTCCGCTTGGGATCGAATGATTTCACTGGGATGGCATGTAGAAATCCACACTGATCCAGGTCGCTTACCAGATGTATTGCCTAAGGTGCCGTCTGCTCTGAAAGTGGTTGTGGATCACATGGCAAAGCCGTTGAAAGTGCATGCGAATGATCCTACGCTTCAGTTGTTGCAGCGT
>CALMJL010000073.1 GCA_937864425.1 uncultured Candidatus Planktophila sp. | reverse complement strand
TTTGATGTCAATCAAATAACTTCAGGCAAAAAACTCACAATCCATCGTGAAGAGAAACCAAAACCTGCTGCAAAAGTTGAAGCACCGAAACCAACCCAAGTTGCACCAAAGGAGTTTGCACCAATCTCACATTACGCAGACGATGTCACCAAGATTGGATCAGTTGAGTGGAGAAAGCGCTCTAAGGTGCACGGAAGAGTTACCTCAATTTCAACTGCACCACGTGGCCTTGCTCCGATGCTGCAGGTGGAAGTCTGGGATGAAACTGGCGGAATCACCCTTAATTTCTTAGGTCGACGCGATATTGCCGGTCTTGAAGTTGGTATGGAGATGCGTGCAGAAGGCATGGTCGGTGAAGAAGATGGTCAGCTCGTTATATTGAATCCTTCATACGAGCTACTTGTTTAATTTACTTATTAGCAAAAAAATCTTTCAATAAAGCAGCACATTCAGCTTCTAGAACGCCTGAACTCACTTCAACTTTAAAGATTGACCGTGGATCACGCAGCACATCCCATACAGACCCAACTGCGCCAGCCTTTTCATCCCATGCACCAAAAATCAAATGTGAAATTCGAGATTGGGCAATTGCACCTGCACACATAGCACACGGTTCAAGTGTGACGATTAGTGTGCAACCATCTAATCGCGATTTTTGTAGACGTTCGGTGGCGTTACGAATTGCAACAATTTCTGCATGTGCAGTTGGATCATTCTTGGCTTCGCGCTCATTACAACCACGGCCAATAACAACTCCATCTTTATTGATAACGATTGCGCCTACTGGAACATCATCAGTTTTTGGTGCAGCTGCTGCGAGTGCCAAAGCAGCTTTCATTAATTCTTCAGGTGTTGGTAATGAAATTTCTATGACTCCAAAACTTCAGTAAGTTGATCACCGAATCCTAACCGGACTGCAATCGCATCAATTTGTTCATCTGGGTATAAATCTCCATCATCACAAATAGTTGATAGCTCCATGCTATGCAAACCTAAATCGGCGAAGATATCAAGATCTCCTGCTGGTAGCGGTTCGTCATCTTCTTCAGGTGTATCAATATCGGCTATTTCTAAAAACTCTGCTGCGACGTCATAGTCGAGCGCGCAGGTTACGTCGCTAATGAAATATTTGATATGTGAACCTAATACTCGAATTGCCAAAAAGAATTCGTCATCAATTGCAACGAGTGCAACCGAGCCACCATTAGTTTGTTGCTTCTTTAAGCGGTCAATAATGTGAACCAAGTCATTCGGGTCAGGCAAACTTGCTACAGACCAGCGCCCATCTTCATGCCACGCCTCAATCGCAAAATCTTGGGTTACATCTGACACATCACCCATATTGGCACTCATTTCACTGGAATAAAAGCCCTGTAAGGTAGTGGACATGAAAGTGCACGTTGCTAATCACCCATTGATCTCTCACAAAATCACTGTTTTGCGCGATGAACGCACTGATTCTCCGACATTTCGTCTCTTGGTCTCAGAGTTAGTCACTTTGTTGGCCTATGAAGCAACGCGAGATGTACGCACCAAGTCAATTTCAATTAAAACTCCGGTAACAAGCACTACTGGATTAGTGATGGCTGATCCCCAGCCAGTTGTAGTTCCAATTCTTAGGGCAGGGCTTGGCATGCTCGATGGCATGACCAAATTACTTCCTACTGCTCAAGTTGGTTTCCTTGGCATGGTGCGTGATGAAGAAACTTTGCAGGCAAGCACTTATGCCAATCGCTTGCCAGAAGATTTATCAGGCCGACAAGTTTTTGTATTGGATCCCATGCTTGCAACTGGCGGAACTTTAATTGCCGCATGTCAGTATTTGATTGAACGCGGAGCAAATGAAATTACTGCAATTTGTTTATTGGCAGCTCCTGAAGGAATTAAGGCTCTTGAAGAAGGTATAAAAAATTCCGGAGTTCCAATCACTCTCGTCACTGGAGCGCTCGATGAAAAGCTCAATGAAAAGGGTTATATCGTTCCAGGACTCGGAGATGCAGGCGATCGACTTTACGGAGTCGTGTAATGGCTTCCACATCTCCTGGTTACGGAATCACGATCCGCGTTGAAGGATCTCCTGAATTACAGCCAGTTGCACTCATTACCACAACGATCACGAGTGCAGGCGCCACGATTACCGCACTTGACGTCGTTGAATCTTTACTAGAAAAAGTTGTTATCGACATTACTTGTGACACTATCGATGCCGACCATGCTCAAAGTATTCAACAAGCTTTAGCAGCACATGATGGGCTTACTGTAAGAAAAGTAAGTGACCGAACCTTTTTGTTACACCTTGGTGGGAAAATTGAGGTAAATCCAAAAGTGCCCCTTAAAACTCGCGATGATTTATCTCGCGCTTACACCCCAGGAGTTGCCCGAATTTCTCAAGCCATCGTTGATGATCCAACAGATGTGCGCCGCCTAACTATGAAGAGAAATACCGTTGCAGTAGTCACCGACGGATCTGCAGTTCTTGGCCTTGGCAATATTGGACCGGCTGCAGCGCTACCAGTCATGGAAGGTAAAGCTGCGCTCTTTAAGCGCTTTGCGAATGTCGATGCATGGCCAGTCTGCCTTGATACACAAGATGTCGATGAAATCGTCCGCACTGTGCAGTTAATTGCTCCTGTATATGGCGGAATCAATCTCGAAGATATATCGGCTCCCCGTTGTTTTGAAGTTGAAAAGAGATTGCGTGAACTCTTAGATATTCCAGTCTTTCATGATGATCAACATGGGACTGCCATAGTGGTTCTTGCTGCGCTACGAAATGCACTAAAACTAGTAAAGAAAAATATTGCACAGACCAAGATAGTGATAAGTGGAGCAGGAGCAGCAGGTACCGCAGTTGCGCGCTTACTCGTTCTTAGCGGTGCAACCAACATCATCGCCTTTGATAAAGATGGCGTGATTTGCAAAGATTCACAAGCAGAAGATGAGATGCGTGCCTGGTTTATTGAAAATTCAAATAGAGAAAACTTCAAAGGTTCTATCCATGAAGCGATGCAGGGAGCCGATATCTTTATTGGGGTCAGCGCTCCCGGTGTGCTCACCGAAGACGATATGAAGGTGATGAACAAAGGCGCCATAGTTTTTGCCTTAGCAAACCCAGATCCCGAGATAGACCCAACAATTGCTCGAAAGTATGCAGCAGTTGTAGCTACTGGTCGCAGCGATCAGCCTAATCAAATTAATAACGTTCTCGCCTTTCCCGGAATCTTCCGTGGATTACTTGATGCTCATGCACATAAAATCACTGACAAGTTATTAGTTGCAGCCGCCGAAGCCATTGCGGATTGCGTGACCGAGGCCCAATTAAATACCTCGTTTATTGTGCCGAGCGTCTTTGATCCAAATGTAGTTTCGCAAGTTGCCGCTGCCGTGAAGAAATCGGTGTGATGGAGCTTTTAGGCACATTTGATGAGCAATTTTCATCACTTGCTCCAGTAATTTTCTACCTCATTGTTGGCGCAATAGTATTTATTGAAACTGGCTTACTTTTCGGATTTTTTCTTCCCGGAGATTCTGTTCTCTTTAGCGCAGGGTTAGTTGCAGCAGCGCATGGTGATATAGACATCACACTGCTCGTCACAATCATCTTTATGGCTGCCTTTATTGGAGATCAAGTGGGATTTGTGCTGGGGCGAAAAGTTGGACGTCCCTACTTAGATAAAAGAAAATCTCCGCGTGTTCAACGAATGATTGCGCGCTCTGAAGCATTTTATGAAAAGACCGGTTGGTGGGCAGTTGTTGCAGCACGTTTCTTTCCGTGGATTCGTACCTTTGTGCCTCCCATCGCCGGAATTTCACGGATGGATTACTACAGATTTCTCTCTGCAAATGCTTTAGGTGCCCTTTTATGGGGAGTTGGAATTACCTTGTCTGGTTATTACGCAGCAACAATCCCCTGGGTCAAGACATCTTCTTACGCAATTGCCGCCTTCTTTATTATTGCGTCAATCGTTTCCGGGATTGTGAATTATTTACGCCGCCCACGATAACGCCGATATAAGTCATAGCGATACCTGTCACTAAGTAAGCGCTCACTTGCACGCCTTGAGTTGGTGAATACAGGTCAATAAGGAGCGAACCGACTAACTGACCACCAACGCTATAGAGCGTGAAGGTGAGAACTCCCAAGTGCTGCACAATTGTTGAAGTAAAAGCAATATAGATGACTCCGATGACTCCACCTGTATAAATCCACCAAGGACCAGCAGGTAGCGGCACTAATTCGTTCTTACCGAAAGCAAGTGAAATCAAGAGGAATACGAGAAGAAAACTAGTTCCCATAATGAAGTTTAGAAGCGATGTCGTAAAGCTTTGATGGGAATACTCATTTATTTGACCGTTGAGAGCTCGTTGAACTCCAACAATTGCACCCGCTAAACACCCTAACGCAACAGCAATAAGCGACAAGTTTTTTGCATCAATTCTGTCTAAGACAGAGATCAACACTGCAAAGACAGTAAAGAATGCAGCCCCTATTCGCCTCGGGGTGATGTGCTTCTTTCCTCCTCCAGTTAATCCAACTCGATCAACCAAGAGTGATGCTGCGGTTTGACCCGCGATGGAAGCTACTGAATAAATTGCAACTCCTATTAGAGGAACAATGTGAGTTTGTACTGCAACAAAACTTCCGCCAAGCGTTCCTGCAAAGAGAGTCCATCTTGGAATATCTTTTTGAGAAACGGCAGCTCGCAAATTACGAACTCCATCTTTTATCGCTGGGTTAAAGAGAGCGATGACGCTGATGATGACCAACCCAGAACCAAATGAAACTAGCGCTGCTTCTATCCCGTTACCAGTAAGGTGTGCAAGTTCACCATTAGCTCGCGCTTGGACTGCAATCATCAATCCAGATAGCGCAGCGAGAAAATCTAAGCGCTGAGTCCTTGCTGACATTTGATTATTGTATTTCTCTTCGAATTTTTGGGTTGTTGCGCGACATGGTGAGAAAGCGTACCTTTGAACAATGAAGGTTACTGACCGCGAATATGCGATCGAACTAGATAAAAATGACCCGCTTGCTCATTATCGAAATAAGTTTGTCATCACAGATCCCAATCTCTGCTATTTAGATGGCAATTCTCTGGGCCGACTCCCTCATGCCACCGTCAAAGCTGTGAGTGATTTTCTTTCACATGAGTGGGGAAATGAAGTTGTCACAGGATGGAGCCATTGGATTGATGAGGCTCAAGTAGCAGGCGACTTGTTGGGACGAGCGGTTTTAGGCGCTGCAGCAGGTCAAGTTTTGGTCTGTGACACCACCTCAGTGAATTTCTATCAACTCTGCGTGGCAGCGATAAAGGCTCGTCCCGGAAGAAAGACCATCATCACTGATGCCGCGAATTTTCCAACAGATAGATACATTCTTGAAGGTATAGCTGAGCAATTTGGTTTGAATCTAATCATTATCGATAATGAAAATCCTGCGATTGCTGAAAATGAATTAATCACCACTGAAATTCTAAAGCCACATATGTCAGAGGATGTTGCGCTCGTTACTTTTGAAGTCATTCAATATCGCTCGGGTGCAAGAACAGATATCAAGTCAATTACTGATCTCGCGCGTTCTTATGGTGCTCTCGTAGTCTGGGATGCCAGCCATGCCGCTGGTGCTATTGAATTAGATTTCGATAAGAATGACGTTGATTTGGCAGTGGGGTGCACCTACAAATATGGAAATTCAGGTCCAGGTTCTCCTGCGTGGTTGTATGTAAATAAGAGTATTCAGAAAGATTTGCAGGTTCCGATTCAAGGTTGGTTTGCCAATGAAGATCAATTTGGAATGGGGCCGCGTTTTGAGAAAGCCGATGGAATACGCGGATTTCAAATTGCCAGCCCATCAATCATTGGAATTCGCGGCGTGCAGGTTGCTTACTCGATGATTGAAGAGGCAGGAATTTCTGCAATCGCACAGAAAGCTGCAACTGGTACTCAAATGATGATTGATCTCTATGACAGTTGGTTGGCTCCGCTTGGCTATTCGCTTCTCACCTCTCGAAATCCGAAAGAGCGTGGAGGTCATATCTCGATCGGACATCCGGATGCAGCACGCATATGTGTAGCGCTTCGAAAATTCGCCAATGTTATTCCGGACTATCGCACTCCGAATTCCATCCGTTTAGCCATCGCACCTCTACCGACTTCATATATCGAGGTATGGGATGGATTCCAGAGAATCAGAGATCTCACCGAGACTCGACAATATGAAAAAATCCAAGGATCAGATTCGAGAGTGACATGAGCGAAAATTTTGATTCTGCGCTGACTTATTCTTCATATTTAGCAGTTGATGAATTACTTAAACTTCAAAAACCATTATCTGAAGGTCCAGAACATGATGAAATGCTTTTTATCATCATTCACCAAACATATGAGCTCTGGTTTAAACAGTTAATTCACGAATTCAGCCAAGCCCAGAAAGCGCTTGAATCTGGAGATACGCATTATGCGCTCTCTATTCTTGGGCGAATTCGCACCATCATGAAGGTCTGTGTCGCGCAGGTAGATATTTTGGAAACAATGACCCCGCTTCAGTTCAATGCATTCCGTGGTTATCTCGCCTCTTCAAGTGGCTTTCAATCTGCACAATTTAGAAAGGTGGAAGCACTTCTCGGTCGACGCGATAACAAGATGGCGGGGCATTTACCCCCTGAGATCCAAGCAGAGATCAAGGCCATAACAACACAGAATTCAATTTGGGATTCATTTCTTGAATATCTAAAAGTAAGGGGTTATCAGCTTCCAGCAGATGTCATCAATCGCGACAAGTCAATTGCATATCAATCCAACCAAGAAGTTCAAGATGTGCTTCTTGCGGTTCACCAAAAAGATCCTGAAGCAGCGCTCGTTTCTGAGCGCTTAGTGGATATTGATGAAGGAATCCAAGAATGGCGATATCGCCATGTAAAAATGGTCGAGCGCACCATTGGCCATAAACAAGGTACTGGTGGATCTAGTGGGGTTCAATATTTAGCAAGCACTCTCTTCAATCCTGTATTTAAGGATTTATGGGAGATTCGCTCTCGCTTTTAATTCGGTAAACCTTTCACCACAATCTCATTGAGTGGCAATCTGCTGCGCGGTGCCAGTTCTCGCTCCTGTAATGGTCCACTCAACTTTTCGTGCGAATCTTGAACTCCAATTGCAATAACGACCACTGCGGTGGTGTCGGCATCCATTGTCAAAACTTTATGAGCAACATCGCGATTAAACCCTGTCATTTGATGCGCAATCATTCCGCGATGGTGGGTTTCGAAAACTAATTGAGCTGCAGCTAAACCGCAGTCATATTGATAATCCGCATGTGGTGAACCATCTCCACGAGTTGTTTTTCCTGCCACAAGTATTAAGGCAGATGCAGCTTTTGCCCATGACTGATTGAACTCGCCCAGCGATGAAAGGATTTGTGAAAAGACTTCATCACCGCGTTGCCCCACATAAAAACGCCAAGGCTGCCCATTGAAAGCAGATGGAGCCCAACGAGCCGCTTCGAGAATTGCTATTAAATCTTCCCGTGAAATCTTTGCTGCTTCATTAAATGATCGAGGACTGCGTCGATTCTGAATAATTTCATGAACTGGTACTGAAGTTTCTGCTTTCATATCTCGACCTTATCGCTCCGATAGAGTTCTCGCATGTCGATTTCAGAGTGGATACATCACATTGCAGATTCACTCGTTGCAAGAAATTTGCATATTCCATTATTTGCACTCCTCATCTTCTTCATCTTCGCTGAAGCGGCCTTATTTGTGGGTTTCGTGCTCCCTGGTGAAACCTCCCTTTTGATTGGAGGTGTCTTGGCTCACGCCCATGTTTGGAATATTTGGATCTTCCTACTGTTTGCAATTTCAGCAGCGATTCTTGGAGATTCAGTTGGATACGAAGTTGGCAAACACTATGGTCTTCGCTTACAAAAAAGTGCTATCGGAAAATTTGTAGGGCAGAAGCGATGGAACTTTGCTGAAGCAATTTTTGAGCGCTATCACGGTGGTGCAATATTTTTTGGTAGAGCCCAAGCTCTATTGCGCGCGCTAGTTCCGGCGCTTGCCGGAATGAATCGCGTTCCTTATCGAACATTTATTAAATGGAATGCAGCTGGTGGAGTTGTATTTTCAACAATAGTCACTTTTTTGGGTTTCGGATTTGCAAATTCACTTGCAACTCTTGAAAAATATCTTCGTTATTGGGCCATTTTCTTCCTAATAACAGTCTTTGCAATTCTTATATTTTTAAAGAAAAAACTAGAAAATAGACTTGAAAATTAAATTTTGTTACCTTCAACACGCGGGAAACATGCGTAAAAAAGGTAACACTTGCAAACTTTTAATCTTTCGGTAATATTGGGCTTGCGTTAATTCGCAAGACTCAAAGGAGAGTACTTCTCAAACGGTTTCTAAATCAGAAACTTTTGCCGTACAGCTTTACAATGGTTACACAATCTGCGATCAGATCGCACCACATAGCAACACATCGGTATGTCCCTGCAACATCGCTTCCTATCTCAGCTGAAAAAGTAGCTTCAATACTTTCTGCAGAATGGGAACTCTTCTCGAAGACAACCAAGGCCTCTGGCGCTGAAAATGCCCGCGCTTCGCGCACGATGCCGCTTGGCGTACCGTCCAGCTTCCAGCATTGGAATCCCTATCCGATCTCCATCGCTTCAGCGAGTGGCGCCTACATGACCGATGTCGATGGTCGCCAATTGCTCGACCTCTCGATGGGATTTGGCGCGATGTTGGCTGGCCACCTCAATCCAATCGTGATTGAAGAAGTTCAGGCACAACTCAAGCAGGGCATGCTCTTTGTCACCCCATCTCCAACTTCTACAGATGCAGCAGAACTCATCTGTAAACGATTTGGTATTGATCAAGTTCGATTTACAAACTCTGGCACCGAGGCAACGATGTACGCCCTTCGCGTTGCCAGGGCCGCTACTGGAAAATCCGCCATCGTAAAAATCGAAGGTGGTTACCACGGTAGCTACGACCCACTTGTCGTTTCAACTAAACCGCCGCTAGATAAAGCAGGCGATGAAGAGAATCCAACTCCGTATGTTGATCCAACCCTTGCACCCGGAGAAGTCTTCGTTGTTCCATTTAATAACGCTGATGCACTAGAGCGTATCTTTGAACAACATGCCGACAAGCTTGCGGCTTTTATTGTTGAACCAGTTCTAGAAAATATTGCAATTGTTCTGCCTGATGCTGGTTATCTTGAAAGAGTCCGCGAACTTTGTGACAAATACAAGATTGTTCTGATCTTTGATGAGGTAAAGACGGGATTAACTGCAGGAGCACACGGTGCAGCAACTCGTCTTGGTGTAAAACCAGATCTCATTACTCTTGCAAAATCAATTGGTGGCGGGCTTCCGCTTGCTGCATTTGGTGGCAAGAAGCACTTTATGGATTTTGTTACCAATGGAAAGATGCCACATTTTGGTACCTTTAACGCAAACCCACTTGCCATGGCGGGCGTTCGCGCTATGGAACGCATCTGTTCTGACCGCGCACTTGAAGTCGCTGAAGAATTCAATATGCAGGCTTTGACCCGTATCGGTGACATCATCGATGAATATCAGCTACCAGCACACACAGTTGGTTTCGGAGTTAAAGGTTGCGTTACCTGGTCAACAACACCAGTGCGTAATTACCGTGACTACAAAGCAACCGATTTTGGTGTTGCCGAAGCACATTGGTTATTTGCAATTAACCGCGGAATTATGACTCCGCCGGGACTTGATGAGCAGTGGCTAATTTCGCTTGCTCACGGACAGGCTGAGATCGATAAATTAGTTGAAGAATTCCGCGATTTCGCTAAAACACTCAGAAGCTAATTAAAGTAATAAGGCCCTGTGCTCCCCCTCGATGTAGAGCACAGGGCCTTACTTATTTAGTTGTTCGTCCCGGAACTAAGCTTCAAAAACCTTCTTCCAATCAGAAATCTTGAGAAGATAGAAAGCTCCACCTTCAAGCGTTTTCTGATTAAATTTAAGGATTCCTGAGGAAGTTTTAGTCGTGAGATCAGGGCGCGCTGTATATCCACCTACAGTATGCACTTGGGCATTGAAGTAGAAATACTTTGCGGTGTCGCCTGGCTTTGCAATGAGCGAAGTCGCATCGATGATTCCTGAAGATTCTTCATCGATTGTCATGAATTTAGATCCAGTCTTATCAAAATGATCTGGATTAAATTGAGCAACTGAAGCCAACTTTTGATCTGATAACCGGAAAGCTACGATTCGAGCAACGTGAGCATTGTTACCTGGATCTTCTTGTAGAAGCACAATTCCATCCTTGGTGACAGTCATATTGTCAGGCTTGCTGAGATATGGCGCTTCAGTACCATCCAAGAGAAGTTCTAACTTTGCTCCCAATTCAGGCTTTTGACCGTCAACAAAGGTGAGTCTCCAGAATCCGCCGCCATCACGAGAGATACCGGGTTCAGCTGGATTTTCTTTTGTAGCACCTGGATCCTTATTTGATTCAGTAGTGACAAAGTAGAAGACGTTTGGATTGATTGGGTCCCATTCTCCATCTTCAATACGTGCAAACTCAGTTCCTTGAGCCGCATGGTCAACCGCTTGGGTTTTAATATCTGCATCCCAAATAGTCTTCTTGAAAGTCACATCTACAGGCTTGTTCTTTCCATAAGCTGCTCGGAAAGCATTGTCATTGGAGATGTTTGGAACATTAAGAACGCTTAGCTCGCCATTAGTGAGACCAGCTTTATCTGCAAATGTTCCAGACGCAGTCTTTTTTCCTACATATAGGAACAATTGTGAATCTGTTGCAGAACCGTCTTCATTACCAAGCACTACCGTATTGATTCCAGGCTTAGGATTTGGCATCAAGTTTTCCCAGGATGCAAGACCCATACGTGGAAGTTGAATTCCATTTCCATCCATATCGAAGGCAAAGCCGCGGGCATATCCGCTATCTCCGTCTTCCTCGCCAGCTAGGAACACTGCTCCTTCATAACCGAGCGTTGACCCACCACTCTTAAAGGCAAATGTTCCAGCTGGTGCAAGAGTTGCTGAGCAAAAACGGCTGATGAAGTTATCCATGCCAGCGGTAGTTCCTGCAGGAGCTACTCCGGTTAAATTGTTTTGATATTGCTTTGTGTTGTAATTGTAAAAACTCCATGAAGTGATGAAGTTAGATGCAGCAAGTGGGCGCTTCCCAGTTGGGCTAAAAGTGATCTTGGAAATTGATGTTCCGAGAACTGGTTGACCTTTTCCGGCAGCTTTCGCTAGCGCTCCTACTGCTCCATAGGAAGGAACTTCGTGATTGGAGAGAAGGACAACGTTTCCATCTTCGTCACGCATTGCACCCATTCCATCTGGGATTCCACGGATTGTTAAGCCTGAAATCACATCTCCAGCAAAGACGAGGGGAGTAATCTCAGCTGCATCGGTCGTGGGAAGAATGTAGTCAGGTTTATTTAGTAATGAGTAGGCGGTAGAGGTTCCACCTACCAATGCAATTACCGCAACACCTGCGGCAATCTTGTATCTAGTCTTCATTAATACAACTCCTTAGGTTTTGCAGGAAGGCTCCTGTGGGGGTGAGTTTCACGGCTGAATGAGAATGTATGGTTAAGCGAATAAGAAGTTTCGAAAAAATCAATTCTGTGAAACGATGTTTAGATTTAACGAGAAATTCATTCCAAAGGTTTAGCGTGCCTACATGAGTCAGATTCGTCGACGGATATTTACCTTGAGTTTACTTATTGCTATTTTTCAAAAGCCTCTAGCGCTCTTCGCTGTCACCAAACCGAAGTTTCAGCCCAAATTTGTTGGTCAAAAGGTTAATTTTCAAGGTCGGGTTTTCACCGCCGTAAAGGGCAAGGTCAATGGGAAAATGATCCTTACTTGGGATTCAGGCAAAGTACTTTCAACTCCTGCTCCCACTAAATCCCCTGAAGTAATTTCGCCTTCGCCTACTCCATCTGTAACGCCACGAATAGTCGAGAAGATAGAGATTGTTATCGCACAATCTAACGAACTGCCTTCAAATTCTGTAAAAAAGTTTGAAGGAATCAATCGATATGGTTATCAAAAGGGTTACATAGTAATTCGAAGTGAAAGCAATCTGATTGCTTTATCCGACATCTGTACGCACCAAGGTTGCAAAGTTAATATTGAGAAAGAGGGCTTTCATTGCCCTTGTCACAATGCGCTCTTCGACTTAAAGAATGGCCAGGTATTGCGCGGGCCAGCTGCCCACCCGCTGGAGAGTATTCCAGTTCGCGAGGAGTCTGGAAAAATTATTGTTACTGATTAGAGCTGCCACGCGCGAACTCCGCCAGCAACGCCGGCAGAGTTTGGAACGATGACAACGTCATCTCCCATCAACGCTAAATCGCGTTGTTGAATGCTGTGTGAATTTCCGCCACCAATATAAAGACGGTCCCACAAAAAGACGGGGCGAAGTTCAGAGACCATTAAGCGCACACGACGTGACCAGAAAGTGTTACCCATACGGCGGCGTTCGCGATCGCCAATCCATGTGTCATATGTTGTATTGCGACGCACTGTCGCATGAGAAAGTTCAAAGTGTGGCGACAATTTGCCGCCATGGAAAACCGCAAAACCAAGACCTGTTCCGAGCGTAATGACAATTTCTAAACCAGTACCAGTCACAACGCCAGCGCCATGAACCTCAGCATCGTTGAGTACCTTTGCGGGAATTCCAAGTCGCTTAGAAACAGCGGCTTCAGCATCAAAACCCCACCATTGATCCTTTAACTCAGGATTCATGCGGGTATGTGGGCCTGCATCGTTAATGTAGTGCGGAGTCGCAACAACAACGCCGTTACGAATCATGCCTGGCAGACCAACGGTTACACGTTGAGATTTTGGAAGTGAATCTGCAATCTCTTGGACTGTATCGAGAAATCTCGTAGTGGAAAGTGGATACGGAGTTGACACTCGAGTTGGAGCAGCGTGCATGGTTCCGGATTCATCTAGAACACAGCTTTTAAGAAAGAGTCCACCACAATCAATGGAAAGCGTAAATTGACTCATGCGATCGCATCCATCACTGTAATCGATTCACCAAAAACCAAATCTTTTGCAAACGTTTGCCACTTCTTGCTGTTCTCATTAACCATGTGAGCATCCCACGAAGGACGATTCCTCCAGATTTCCCAAACATTGACACGATTCTCCACTTGGGTATCTCGGTATAGCTCGATAAATTCACAGCCAGATTCGGTTCTGATTACCTGAATGTGAGATTTCAAAGCAGAGACAAACTCGTCAAATTTTCCTGGTCGCACGTCAATAGCCACGAAGAGGAAGATTTTGTTCACTGGATAAAGATACCTGCTTATACGATGACAGGTAAACGCACATCAGGCACACGGTGCTCGCGATGCGCGACCACCGATGCTTCGTGATATTTCTCAATCTCAGCAAGTAATTCAGGTCGCATATATGGACGGCCATCAACGAGTGATCCTTGAACGCCATCAATGACTGCAGCAACATCTTCACCTGAAAGTGTTTTATGAGTTTCAAGTGCATGTGCAAGCGCCAGCACTTGATTGCGATTATTACGAAGAATCTCTTCGGCTTCAGTTAATAATCTGCTCAAGTTCTCTTCAATACGATCACTGAGAGCCATGCGCATCTGCTTCTCAGATTCATCTTTTCCTTTGCCACCACCCGGAGATCCCATTTCGAAGCGACGGTTGCTGGCATGAGAAGAAATAGTTGAACCCATTCCCCAATGTCCTTCCATCAAGGAAGCGATGGTGGTTGCGCTCTCAAGATCACCAGAAACTCCTGATGAGTTATCACCATCAAAGAACATGCGCTCACCTGCAAGCGATGCAAGTGAAACCAAAATATCTGATTGGTATTCGCTCTTCCAACGAGTGAATTGATCATCTGGTGGAATGCTCGCAACCATTCCGAGGTAATCAGAACCCTTTTCAATCGTTGCTAAATCAATCGCCATATGTTGACGTGTGCGATGTGCCATCACTGCATGGCAAGCTTCATGAACAGCAACTGCATGGCGTTCGCGCTCGATGTATTCAACATCTTCAGAAGGTCCAAGCTCTTTCTGCTGCTTTGCCTTAACAATGTCAGACCATTCAATCGAAGTGCGTCCATTGCGAATAGCCATGATGAGCGCTTCATTAATGGTGTCTTTGATTGTTGCGCCAGTTGCATACGGTGTAATCGTTGCGATCTTGTCGATCTCTTCAGCGGTGAGCGAATGTGAAACCTTTGAAAGATAACCTTCATAGGTGCGCACTCGACCAGCTTTACTTGGATAACCAACGCGATACATACGATCAATACGTCCTGGGCGGAGCAACGCTTCATCAAGTGCTTCAGGCAAGTTTGTTGCCATGACAACCAAGATTCGATACTTAGGTGGATTCTTCGGACGCATACCAAGTGTGCGACGCACAATGCGATTAAAGAAACCGCGCGGCTTCTTGAGCCCAGATAACTCTGTCAGCAGCGCTTGCAACGTGCCCATTCCGCCACCGCCACCGCCTGCGGCTCCACCCATCACAAACTTTTCGCGTGTAATTGCAGAAACTGTTGGTGCAGATAAATAAGCACCACCATGACAATCGCTTCCAAAAATTCCAGCGCTATGTTGTGATGCACGTTGCGGTCCACCCGTTGTGACAATTCCACGATTTCCCAGTGAATCTGCTTCATCAAAGAAGACAACGACGCCACCGTAGCGCAGCGCTAATTTACGAAGTTTGCGGAACAAGCTCTTTACTTTGAGTACGCCAACTCCAAAGAACATATTGGTAAATGCACCTGGATCGACGAATACGAATGGTTTTCCAGTTTCTCCAGCCATGGATTCAGCCATAAGAGTTTTACCGGTTCCTGGAGGTCCCCACAGAAGAATTCCGCCTGGGACATAACCACCATGCTTTTCAATCTCTTCAGGGGATTCAAGGAAGAGCAGATTTTCGCGAATTCGATTGAGTACGTGATCTTGTCCCCATACATCTGAGAAGCGTGTTCTGATGTCATCTGGGAAATATGTATCAACTCCACCACGACTTAAGAACCAGAAGATTGCCGCAAATTGGATGATGACAAAGAAGACTGCAAAAAGTAACTGTCCCAATAATGGGAGCGCAGTAATAAATGCCTTCGGAGCTAAGAAGAGCGCACGAACTGGTGGCTCTTTATAGATGGCACCAAGGACTACCGATAACAGCGAGATAAAGAGCAACCATTTAATAACGCGAGAAAGTCTGAAACGAGTCCAGTCGCTGAGTCGATGAATCTGACGATCAACAAAATCAAAGTAGCGCTTCCAGATTCCGTGATACGGCGCAAGTAATTCAGCCAGCGCAAAGTGAATTTGGCGAACGACCTCAATAACAACAAGAACCAATATCCAGCGCTTGCTATTGAGAGTCTGATTAAAAGCATCCTCAACGCTCAGGATTGGATTTTCGGCAAGGCTAGACCAAGTGAGTACTAGGAATGTGATGGCAAAGAGCAGTAAGAACTTGATGCGGTCATAGAACGAGAGATGGATTCGTGTCTTACGATCTGTATCTCGCGGTCTACTGGTGCGATTTTCTATCTGGCTCATCGGGCTCCCCGTACCGTAAAGGAATTAACGAT
Organism: uncultured Candidatus Planktophila sp.; assembly: GCA_937864425.1. Lineage (GTDB taxonomy): Bacteria > Actinomycetota > Actinomycetes > Nanopelagicales > Nanopelagicaceae > Planktophila. The sequence goes on along the minus strand of CALMJL010000073.1, from coordinate 652 downwards.
TTCGTTAATTGTCTTGGTGTTCTTCTTAAAACAAGATGTCTCACAGCGAACAACAAATATGTACATAGTCGTACGATCATTAGACATCAGAGCGGTCTGACTAATCGTCTGCTTCACATCATCAATAGTGAGTGTGTAAACAGTACGGACTCCCCGTGCGCCTTTTTCAACGATCTCTTGGTCTGAGAGAATTGAAAATCCAGGTTCATCTTGAATTTCACCGCTAATAACTTTAGTAATCGGAACGATTACATCGCGCAATGAGTTGTAAGAAATGTCGTTGATTTCAGAATCATCCAGGGCTCGAACGCGAGCAAATACAAGTGGGTGCTTCGGAGTCTTCAAGGTAAAGACATCGGCAGCTTTCACTTTTTTGTTAGGCGAATAAGCAATCTGCCATTTCACAAGCGATAGGCGGCTTGTATCGTTCTCTTCATTTGAATTCTTTTCATATTTATTCAGCGCTGTAGTGCTGACGTTTCGCCAATTATTTGGAACTGAAAAGAAAACGCCATCACTTTTAAGCGCTGGGTATTGTTTCGAAGTTTGCCCACATGCACTTAACCCCAGCACAAGTGCCAGGGCCGTAAGTACAGAGAGCGCCTTCTTCATCCTGCGATTCTCTCGGATTTCAGGCTAGAGCGCCACACGG
>CALMJL010000072.1 GCA_937864425.1 uncultured Candidatus Planktophila sp. | reverse complement strand
CTAAAGGTGCGCCAACATTTATCGGTACACAATTAGCAGCTTTTTCACAAAATTCTCCGATCGGTGGATTACTTCAACATACTGTTGAACACGCGACTCAAGTTGGCATCTTTGTCATGGTTTCTGAATTTGCAATTGGACTAGCAACACTTTTGTATGTTGCACCCACTAGCGCCGCAGCTGGTGGTTTTGCTATGTCTACAGGTTTATGGCTTTCTAGTTCTTTCCACACGACTCCATATTTCTTAGCAAGCGATACAGCCTACGCAATATTGTGGTTGGTCTACCTACTACTTTTGATAGGAAATAAAAAAATGCCTGCTATCAATATTCAACGTCGCGGAATTCTTCGTGCTGGTTCAGTGGGAGTGCTTGCAATTGCAGCATCTTTCTTAGGAAAAGCGTTCCCTAAAGCAACTGCAGCCGATGCACAATCCACAGGAGCGAAAACTTCCGGGGCAAAAGCCACTGGAAAGCAAATTGTAAAACTCGCAAATTTGCCAGTTGGTTCAACCTTTAACTTCACCCATTCATCACAAGGGATTCCAGCTGTGCTCTTTCGAACAAAAACTGGAGTATTTGCATATTCAGCAATTTGCACCCACGAAGGGTGCACCGTCTCCTACAAACCTGCATCAAAACATTTGGTCTGCCCTTGCCACGGCGCTACATTCGATCCTGCTAATTCAGCGGCAGTAGTTTCTGGACCAACTCGGACTCCGCTATCGAAGGTAAAGGTGGCTGTGCAAGGAGCCTGGGTCGTAGAAGCCTAAAAGTTTTCGAAGTTTTCTGGCAGGAAATTCTCAGCAAAATTGGGCAGGATAAACCTCATGAAAATTACCTTTTCGAATTCAAGCAAGTACATCGCAACTTTTATTGGTGGCGCTGTTCTTGCAACTTCCGTAGCTGTTGCTGGTAATAGTCAACAGTCGGGATCTATCAAGGCGTGTGCTGATAACCGCACCGGTGCGCTCTTCCTTTCTAGCACCGGAAACTGCGCATCCAATCGCACTCTCATCGAGCTCGGTGGAACCGGAATGAATACCAAAGCGATTTCATCACTCGTTACGCCATCTGTAGTTTCCATTGCAGTGACATCTGGATCTGGCGGTGGCACTGGATCTGGATGGGTCTATAAATCAAATAACTCATCATCTTTTATCGTCACCAATAATCACGTCATTGATGCTGCTGTAACTTCCGGAACCATCAAAATCGAGTTAACAAATGGCGAGCAATACACGGCAAAAATTGTGGGACGTGATCCTGGATATGACATTGCAGTCTTGCAGGTTCAACTAGGCAATCTTCCCGTTATGACTTTGGGTGATTCATCTAAAGTAAGTGTTGGAGATCCAGCTCTTGCAATCGGTTCACCACTTGGATTAACAAGCACAGTAACAAGCGGAATCATCTCTGCGGTAAATCGTCCAGTTTCCACTGGTTCGGTGGATCAGCAGTCTTATGTCAATGCAATTCAAACTGATGCCGCTATCAATCCTGGCAATTCAGGTGGAGCGCTCGTTGATTCGCAAGGACGTATCATCGGCGTTAACTCTGCGATTGCAACGCTCTCATCCGGCGGAACAAGCGGAAATATTGGTCTTGGTTTCTCAATTCCCATCAACGAAGCAAAACGCGTCATTGATGAAATCATTGCAACTGGTAAATCAACTCGCCCTGTTCTAGGAGTTTTCTTTGATCCTACTTACACCGGAATCGGTGCACGCATTGCGCGTTTGAGCACCGGAGAAGGTGCAGAAAAAGCTGGAATTCCAGTCGGTTCCATTATTCGCAGCATCGATGGCGTCAAAGTTGCAACAACCGATGCAGCAATAGTCCGAATCCGGTCATACGTTCCTGGAGCAACTGTTTCTGTTCTCGTGGATCTTCCCTCTGGCGGCAGCAAAACCTTTAGAGTCACTTTAGGTTCTGCTCCGTCACTGTAAAAAGTTCGGGTACCGTTCTTACATGGCTCAATTCACCATGCAGGTTGCACTTCCTGATCGACCAGGATCACTCGGAATGTTGGCATCTGCAATTGGTTCTGCAGGCGGGGATATTCG
>CALMJL010000071.1 GCA_937864425.1 uncultured Candidatus Planktophila sp. | reverse complement strand
AAAGAGCGCAAGCACCGCATTGAAGATGCAGTGCGCAACGCAAAGGCTGCTGTCGAAGAAGGCATCGTCGCTGGTGGTGGCGTTGCACTCTTGCAAGCTGCAACTGCTGCATTTAAGAAGTTGAAACTTGAAGGCGATGAAGCAACTGGTGCAAAGATTGTAGAAATTTCCATCGAAGCACCGCTGAAGCAAATTGCAGTCAACGCAGGACTCGAAGGTGGAGTCATCGTTGAGAAAGTTCGTAACCTCACAGCAGGTCATGGACTTAATGCAGCATCTGGAGAATATGTAGACATGATCAAGGCTGGCATTATCGATCCAGCTAAGGTGACACGTTCTGCACTTCAGAATGCAGCATCAATTGCAGCGCTCTTCATTACAACAGAAGCTGTGATTACAGATAAGCCAGAACCAAAGTCTGCGGCGCCAATGCCACAAGGCGGCGGGGATATGGACTTCTAAAGCGTTAAAAAAGTAAGAAGGCCCTCGGGATTAACGTCTCGAGGGCCTTCTGCTTTACGATTGGTGTATGAAGACATTTGATGCGCAATCAATCGCGCGTGATGCAGCACTTTCTGATGCAGAGTTTGCATCGCAAGTGGGCGCATTTGTCTCTGTTGATTATGACGATGAGAATCGTGTTGCTACTTATCTTTTTGATGCAGATATCAAGGGATATCGCGGATGGCGTTGGTGCGTCACTGTTGCAAAAGTAGATGAGGATGCAACGCCTACTGTCTGCGATGTAGTGATTTTGCCGGGTCCAGATTCACTCCTTGCACCCGACCATATTCCGTATCGAGATCGCATCCAACCTGAAGATATTCAGCCTGGTGTCGTTGTTCCAAGTGTTCTCGAAGATACTCGTTTAGTTCCAGGAATTAATGCGCTGCCACAAGATGAAGATTTAGATCCAACACAGATATTTGATTTAGGTTTAGCGCGACCACGTGTTCTTTCCATCGAAGGCCGCGATCAAGCAAGTAAACGTTGGTATAGCGGTGATCGCGGACCCAATTCACCACTTGCACAAGCTGCACCAAAACCTTGTGTTACTTGTGGTTTCTTCTTACCTATTGCAGGTTCGCTACGTTCATCTTTTGGCGTCTGTGCAAATGCAATTGCACCAGATGATGCACGTGTGGTCTCGGTTGATCACGGGTGCGGCGCGCATAGCGAAGCGACGCTCTAACACTTCTACGCGGAGAAATCGGGTGGCAAGGCCACTCGCAAATGCGATAAATTAGCCCCCTGTCCGAAACCCCCGGCTCACACGAGTACCGTAAATTTTTAAGGAGTAACTGCTATGCCTACAGGTCGCGTCAAATGGTTCTCCCTGGAAAAAGGTTTTGGTTTTATTGCATCTGATGAAGGCGAAGATGTTTATTTAGCAGCATCAGCTCTTCCAGAAGGTGTTGCAACAGTTCGTCCTGGTACCAAACTTGAATTCTCTGTGATTGATTCACGTAAAGGTCCACAGGCAATGTCAGTTCATGTTGTTGAAGCGCCTGTCTCACTTGTCGAAGGTGCACGCACCAACAACGATGATTTAGCTGCAATGATTGAAGACACCATCAAGATTTTGGATCGTGTGGGAAATGGTCTTCGTCATGGACGTCATCCATCAGGTCCTGAAGCAGAGCGCCTTGGTCGCGTGCTGCGCGGTATCGCTTCTCAGCTCGAGTCTTAATAGTTTCTTCGCAATCACATGGCGAAGGCCATGTAATTAGATGCCGCTGCGACGTGCTCGCCT
>CALMJL010000070.1 GCA_937864425.1 uncultured Candidatus Planktophila sp. | reverse complement strand
AGGAATGATCACAGCATCCGCACCACTCGATACAGTGTTGATCTCACTTACGGTGACTGATACCGACCCACAGCGTGCATCAGATATTGCCAACGCAGTGGCAGAACAATTCGGTGTAACAGTCGGAGATCTTGAACTCAAGGGCCTTGGCGTTGATTCTCCTGTAAAAGTTTCTACTGTAAAAAATGCAATCCCTGCAGGTGCTCCCGCTTCACCTAAGAAAGCAATCAACCTCGCACTCGGATTACTTCTTGGGTTTGGTCTAGGTATTGGACTTGCATCACTTCGCAAACTTCTAGATAACACCGTCAAGAATGAAGATGATTTACAGGGTACTCCGTTACTTGCCGCAATTGGTTTCGATGAGATTGCAGATGAAAAGCCACTTGTTACACAAATCGGACGATATGCAGGACGCACCGAATCATTCCGCACCTTGCGTACCAACCTACAATTTTTGCGTCCAGATGATCATCCGCAAGTAATCGTGATGACTTCAGCTCTACCAAATGAAGGTAAGACCACATCATCAATCAATTTGTCTTTATCACTTTCGCAAGCTGGCGCCAAAGTCCTTCTCATCGAAGCAGATCTACGTCGACCAAAAGTTCCGCTCTATCTTGAGATGTCATCGCTTTCTGAAGGGTTGAGTGATCTTATTTCTGGACCCAAGAAGCTCACCCCTCAGTCGGTCAAGAGCGTGATTCGTCCATATGAATCAACTGGTTTAAAGGTTCTTTTGGCTGGAAAAGTTCCTCCCAACCCAGCTGAACTCTTAAGTTCACACAAGTTTGAGGAATTAATCGCGATTCTCCGCAAGCAATTCGAGTACATCATCATCGACTGCCCTCCACTATTGCCAGTCACAGATGCAGCGATTGTCTCTGCGAAGTCAGACGGGTGCGTTTTGGTTGTGCACGCAGGTGTTACCAAGAAACCTCACTTTGTTGGTTCTCGTGATGCCATCAAGAATGTTGGCTCAACAATTCTCGGTGTCATCATCAATAAGATTCCAGAATCATCCCTCGAATACGAATATGGGTATCGTTACGGTTATCCACGTTATTACGGCGCTAATTACCGTCC
>CALMJL010000069.1 GCA_937864425.1 uncultured Candidatus Planktophila sp. | reverse complement strand
TGCATCGCCCAATTTCCTTGGTCAGGGTGGTGGGCAAAGATTGTGTTGTTCAGTGCAAGCCATTCTTCTTTATGCGTTGCTGGGTCAAAGGTGATGAATTGATAGTTATGTGGAATATGTGGGATTGGATCTATGAGCGAGCGGTGCAGTTTAAGGATGTGGCGCATGAATTAGACAAGCTCAGAGATTGAAGTTTCTTTGCCACCACTCTGAACGGTAAAGCGATATCCAACATTGCGGACAGTGCCGATGATGGATTCAAATTCTGGACCTAATTTAGAACGAAGTCGTCGGATATGAACATCGACTGTGCGTGTTCCACCGAAGTAGTCATAACCCCAAATTTCTTGCAACAACTGTGCGCGGGTAAAGACGCGGCCAGGGTGTTGTGCCAGGTATTTCAGTAGTTCAAACTCTTTAAAGGTGAGATCAAGTGAAGTGCCTTTGATTTTGGCGGTGTATGTGCTTTCATCAATCACAACATCGCCTTGGCGAATTTCAGATGAAGAAGGATCAAGTGAATCCAAGTGAGCTGCATGTGCACCTACTGCAATGCGGATGCGAGCTTCTACTTCAGCAGGTCCTGCAGTATCGAGAATGACATCAGAAAATCCCCAATCAGCTGTGAGCGCTGAAAGGCCGCCTTCAGTGGTGATAGCGATAATCGGAGCACCGACTCCGGTAGATGCAAGTAACTTGGTAAATGATTTTGCATTCGGGAAATCACGACGTGCATCGACAAAGACGATATCCATGACTGGTGTATCAACTAAAACAGTTGCATCAAGTGGAGCGACTTTGCAAACGTGTTGCAACAAGGCAAGTGAAGGCAGAACTTCTGCACTTGCACCTTGCGAATTGGTCAGTAGCAACACCTTAGCCATTGTGTGAGAATACTCGTGTGAAAAACTATCTTCCACTTGCAATTGTGCTGGTGCTTGCCACCGCATATGGATTGTGGTGGAAGCGCGGAGAAGGTGCTATTCGCTCCAATAAAGCGATTCCTGGCCATCGTTTAAGCGAGCAGGTACTCGGTGAGGCGCTGGGGTCTCGGGCAACGATGGTGCAGTTCTCATCAGCATTCTGTGCGCCATGTCGGGCAACGCATGCCTTGTTGTCGCAGATGGTTGAAACGATTCCTGATGTGAAGCACATCCATATTGATGCCGAATCGCATCTTGAATTGGTGCGTCAATTCGATATCCGATCAACACCAACGACCATCTTTATCAACAAAGACGGAATCGAAGTAGGACGTGCTGCCGGAACGCCAAAGCGCGAACAAGTGCTGAAGGCGCTTGAGGCGATTCATTAATTCCTGCAAGTCCCTACTTATTGCAAATCCTTAGCAACTCGCATATTTCAAAGGCACTATCTATTCTTCCCGCATGTCTGAGATTCTCAATAAACCAGAAGTTGCAAAGATTTATATCGATGCACGAGGTCCACGATTTGCCGCATCAATTACAACGCTAGTTCTTGCTATCGCTCTTGTTACACAAAGCGCTTGGGTGCTTGCGCTGCAAGGATTGGTCTTTTTGATTGGTGCTGTGCGCGGACCGCAGTTCACTCCATATGGCTTGATTTTTAAATCACTCATTAAGCCACGTCTTAAGAAAGAAGCTCCAACAGAAGATGTGCGACCACCGAAGTTTGCACAAGCAGTTGGATTCTTATTTGCACTCGTTGGGCTAATTGGTGCAATCGCTGGATCAAGTGCTGTCTTTACCGTTGCAGTTGGATTTGCGCTGGCAGCAGCTTTTCTTAATGCAGCCTTTAACTTCTGTTTGGGCTGTGAGATGTACTTACTCGGACTTCGTTTTGCTACAAAGTAATTAATTAAGAATTAAGAAAAAAAGGAGAAATAAATGTCAAGAGAAACATCGCTCGTCACCGCTGATTGGGTGGCAGAAAACCTTAAGAACCCACACGTTGCCATCATCGAAGTTGATGAAGATACAACTTTGTATGGACAGGGCCACATCGAGAACGCCATTACCTTTCACTGGCGCGAAGATCTACA
>CALMJL010000068.1 GCA_937864425.1 uncultured Candidatus Planktophila sp. | reverse complement strand
CGATGTGATACACGATAGTCATGGCTTCTCCTTGGAGTTTGTAGTGACTTAAGTTTAGAGTGCAACCATGGAAATCAATACTCCTGGCGTTATTGGGCCAGGTGAATTTTTCCCGGTGGTTGGTGTAGGACCTCATCCAGAACCATGGCCCACAGATTCTCACTTTGATCAAGAACTGCTTGCTAACGGTGACCGTCGTAATGTTTTGGATAAGTACCGATATTGGACTGTCGAGGCAATCGTCGCAGATTTAAATACGAAGCGGCATTCATTGCAGATTGCAATCGAGAACTGGCAGCACGATCTAAATATTGGCTCGGTGGTGCGAACCGCTAATGCATTTAATGTGAGTGCAGTCCATATTGTTGGTAAACGTGATTGGAATAAGCGTGGAGCAATGGTCACTGACCGCTATTTGACTGTCATCCATCACCCAACAGTTAAAGATTTTTCAGAACGGTCTTTATCTCAAGGAATTCCAATTATTGGAATTGATAATGTCCCCGGATCAAAACATTTGGAGGGAGCTACGCTTCCCCAAGATTGCATACTTTTCTTTGGCCAAGAAGGCGCCGGGATGTCTGAGGAGGCCATAGCTGCCTGTTCTGCTCTGTATGAAATTGAACAATACGGTTCGACTCGTTCTATGAACGCCTCAGCTGCTGCTGCAATAGCGATGTATCACTGGGCACTGCAACACCTGCCACGAAAACAATAGAGATGAAGCGGATCTGGTTAACGCGCAATCTTGTACTGCTCACCATTATTTCGCTGGCACAAGATGCAGCAAGTGAACTTCTCTACCCACTTCTTCCCTACATCATTACTGCTGGAGTCATTGGTGCAGCTCCGATAGCACTTGGATTGATTGAAGGATGCGCAGAAGCAGCTGCCGGATTCACCAAATTATGGGCGGGAAATAAATCTGACAGCGTAGGACGTAAAAGATTCGTTGTTGCTGGCTACACACTTGCTGGAATTGGTAAGGCGCTTGTGGTCTTTGCATCTGTGTGGGGTGCGGTATTCGCAGGACGCATAACAGACCGAATCGGTAAGGGTTTACGTAGTACTCCTCGTGATGCATTAATTCACGATTCAGTGGATAAAGAACATCTAGGAAAAGCTTTTGGATTTCATCGAACTGGAGACAATATCGGCGCAGTTATTGGACCGCTTATTGCACTAGGTGGACTTGCGCTATTCAACGACGATGTTCGGGCAGTTGCGAAGTGGGCCCTGATCCCCGCAATACTTTCTGGTTTTCTTACTCTCTTTATTAAGGAAACAGTTAAAGAAAAGCGAAAGAATCGCGAGTTAATTCCAAAAGTGAAATTACCTGCAGAGCTCAAAAAGCCAATTGCAATTCTGGTTTTGATTCAGCTGACAAATATTCCAGATGCACTGTTGCTCTTGCGACTTTATGACTTAGGTTTTTCTATTCAAGCTGTAGTGATCACATATGCGCTATACAGTTGTGTCACAGTTTTATGCGCCTACCCTGCCGGATTGCTAGCGGATCGTTTCTCTCCGCAACATGTTTATGCAACAGGATTGATTGCCTTTGCTTGCGCCTATGCAACTCTCGGATTTACAAGTAATCACACTGTTGCTGTGATGGCCATGCTGGTTTATGGAATCTTTCCAGCGCTTACAGATGGAGTTGGAAAAGCATGGGTAGCAAAGTTAAGCGATGACCAACATCGCGGTCGAGCACAAGGTGTTTACCAAGCATCGATGAATTTTGCTGTCCTGGGTGCAGGTATCTGGGGTGGTGCATTCTGGATGAGCGGTGCGACCGAGCCTGTATTAGTGATCGCAGCTATTGGAGCGTTAGTTGGTTCCACCTACTTCTGGATCAGGATCGCTCTCGAGCGCTTGTCGGACAGAAGTTAAACGACGCTCGATTTCATCCGCTTGTTCCATGCGCCCTAACCGGCGAAGTACTTCAGCCATGCGGGTTTCAATGTCGATAATAAATTCGAAATCTTTAGGTTCATCTTCTGCGACAGTTTGTAGAACGCTATCTAAGGTAGCCAAGCCATCTTCTAATTTGCCTAGCAATATTTCAGCTCTTCCAAATTCAAAGAGCGCAAAAGTTTGGCGGCGATGATCATGTGCTGTTTCAAATACATCGATGGCTTTTCGTGCTGCATCAATGGCTTTTTCACCTTCGCCTAATTCGACATAGCAGGATGCAATTTTTTGATCACATCGAGCAACGTGGATAACTTCACGCTCTAACTTAAACATTTTGCGAGCTTCCAAGAAGCAGATAATGGCTTCGTTGTAATTCTTGAGTTCGCGTTGAGCACAACCAATTAGATGCATGTCGTTTGCTGCACCAATATTATTTCCGTCTACTAAATGCTCTTGAGAGCATTCGTACATAGTTTCAATGACTTTTTCATAATTCTTTGACGAATACCACCATTCGCCTAAAGTACAAGCGAGTTCGAGTGCAATTGGTGATTTATTCTCACGCAATATTGCAACTGCTTTACTCATTGCAGTGGCTGCTTCTTCCATCCGCTTAAGTTGATTCAAGTTATAGCCAATTGCAGAATAAGCTTGAGCTAGCCCTTCTTTAGGTGCTGAATCTCCCAACTCTGAAAAAATATCGCGCGCAGTTTCCGCGAGCGCGAGCGCCTCGTCATATTGGCCGCGCGCAAAAATTCGTGCACTTAATTCGTAGTATGTGTTGGCGCGCTCTTCGCCCTGAACTTCAGGGATTCGATCCCAGAGCATCTCTTCGGTGACTAACTCTTCCTGGCCTTCATCATCGCTCACTCAAAGACCTCCACTTTCACTCGAAGATTCCTGCACTCTAGCCCCAACGCTGGCCGGGGCGCGGTTATTTCAGT
>CALMJL010000067.1 GCA_937864425.1 uncultured Candidatus Planktophila sp. | reverse complement strand
AGCACTACAGTTCCAAGAAGAACTATGGCACTGAGAATACTGCGTAGAAGTAGGCCAAGAATTAAGGTAATTGCAATCAAGATAATTGGAATAATCGTTTTATTATCACGATCATTTGCAGTTCGTACATCGAAATACACTGCGCTGGTTCCGCCTACAAGTGCTGTTGCATCAGCATTCCTAGCGCGTTCACGAATTGCAGGGATGTCGTTGCCTGCTTCAACGCTGTCGGGAGCTTTGTCCAAGGTGACATTTAAGATGGCCTTGTTATTTACGATTTTTACTGGAGGCAATGGTTGTCCAGGAATTGGCATGCCATCTAACTGGGGCGCGATATCTGTTACTCCAGGAGCACCATTAAGCGCTGCAGTAACTGCATCGATTTTATCTGCGCTGACTACAACTTGAGTGGGATCTCCTTCTCCCCCTGGGAAATGCTTGACCAATAAACGTTGACCAATAACTGATTCTGGATTTCCAGTAAAAGTATTAACTGTTCCAAGCCCATCAGCCTTTAATGTTGTTGCTGCGAAGGCACAGAGCAGAAGTGCAGTTCCTGAAATAACCCATGCTCGCCGCGGATTGCGTCCAATTGAATTTGCCACCTTTGACCAAGTGCCCGACATAACGTGGTCATCACCATCGTTATGTGGAACGCGTGGCCAGAAAATCCAACGGCCAAAAACCAACAGAAAAGCAGGCAACAAAGTCAGAATCGTAATCATGGAGCAGACAATTCCAATTGCACCAATGGGTCCAAGACCTGCTGTATTGGTTAATTGGCTAAAGAGAAGAACCAAAAGTGAAATAGAGACAGTTGAGCCAGAAGCCAGAATTGGTTCCCACACACCTTTGTACGCAGCTCGCATTGCATCAAATCTATTTTCATGATGGTGCAACTCTTCTCGATACCGTGCAATCAAAAGAAGCGCATAGTCGGTGGCGGCACCAATAACCAGTACCGACAAAATACCTTGTGACTGTCCATCCACATCAATAATGTTGCGCTTAGCTAGAAGATAGACGATTCCGCCTGCTGTTGATAGCGCAAATAATGCAGACAAAAGTGGAATGATCCACAAAATCGGTGAGCGATAGACGACAATCAAAATCAACGCAACGACTCCAAGAGTCGTAAGTAGCAACGTTGAATCTAAAGTTTCAAATGCTCCAAACAAGTCGCCTAATAATCCACCAGGTCCGGTGACGTAATGGGTGACTCCATTCGCTTCTGCCAGTGGCTTAACATCTTCACGCAGTGCTTCAACCACAGCCGGGAGCACTGGTTTGTCATTTGGCAGTACTTCGGCAATTGCATTTCCATCAAGTGGCACATTAGCCAATATGGCTTTTCCGTCTTGAGATGGGAAAGCAGTAATGCGCTCCCCTGGCGCTAAATAGTCTGCAATTTTGGCTGATGTTCCATCAAGAGTCAGCGCTCCAACTCCAGCCATATGCTCATTAATTGCCGCAACTTTTTCAGGTGTCACATTTCCTTCAAAGAGAATCAAAGTTGGAAAGTTGAAAGTATCTTTACCTGAAAATGTTTGAATCACTTCAGATGCTCGAGTTGCTTCGGCGCCTTTAGGTAGGAATGAAGAATTGTTGTTTTCCTGAACTGATGTGAGCTTGCCGAACAAAGGGCCAAATATTCCTGCAATCACAAACCAGGCGATTACTACCAATAATGCAAGAGCAAAGGGTTTACGAGACTTTTGAAGTGAAGTACTTGACACGTGGGATGGCCTTTCGAGCGTCTAATTTGATAAATTCGCGAGGGGCCAAGCCTACCTTTAGGCTGTACCCGTGAGCGCACTTAACGTTGCTACCCAGGAAGTGACTTTTCCTTCAGAAATTACAACATCACATCTTGGAATAGTTGAATATCTTGCAGCTCTTGAGATGCAGCGTGATTTTCATGCAGCGATTGCTCAGAATAATCGTGCGAACACTTTGCTTTTGCTAGAACACCCATCCGTATATACCGCGGGCAAAAGAACTTTGCCTCATGAACGCCCTTTTGATGGCACTCCAGTCATCGATGTCGATCGTGGTGGAAAAATCACCTGGCATGGACCTGGGCAGTTAGTGGGATATCCGATTGTCCGTCTTGCCAAACCTACAGAATTAGTTGGATTTGTCCGTGAACTCGAGAGTGCTCTCATTCAAGTCTGTGCAGAATTTGGAGTCGCTACGCAACGAATTGCTGGGCGTTCAGGTGTGTGGGTTGTCGATGAACGTGGCGAACGAAAAATAGCTGCAATTGGTATTCGGGTTGCGCAAGGTGTCACGATGCATGGATTCGCTCTCAACGTAAACCCTGATCTCGCTGCATTTAATCGCATCATTCCCTGCGGAATCTCAGATGCATCTGTGACTTCATTGGAAAGAGAAACCGGCCGCACAGTCACTTGTTCAGAAATTGCGAATATAGTTGAGGCACACATGATCGATGCACTAAAAAAGGTGAGCAAATGACAATTGCCCCTGAGGGTCGCAAGTTACTTCGCATTGAGGCGAGGAACGCTGAAACTCCGATTGAACGTAAACCCGAATGGATTAAGACGAGGGCGCACATGGGCCCTGAATACACACGCCTTCGCTCCTTAGTAAAAACGGAAGGTCTGCACACAGTCTGCCAAGAGGCTGCCTGCCCTAATATTTTTGAATGCTGGGAAGATAAAGAAGCGACTTTTCTCATTGGTGGCGAGCGTTGCACGCGTCGCTGCGATTTCTGCAATATCGATACTGGAAAACCTGAACCACTCGATCGCGACGAACCAAGGCGCGTTGGCGAATCAGTTCAAGCGATGGGGCTGAAGTACGCAACTATTACTGGCGTCACTCGCGATGATTTAGACGATGAAGGTGCTTGGCTCTATGCCGAAACGATTCGCAAAGTCCATGAGTTAAATCCTGGTACAGGAGTCGAAATGTTGGCACCTGATTTCAGCGGTAAAGCAGAATTACTGAATCAAGTATTTGAAGCTCGCCCAGAAGTTTTTGCCCACAATTTGGAGACAGTGCCCAGAATCTTTAAGCGAATTCGACCAGCTTTCAGATATGACCGCTCGCTCGACGTTATCTCACAAGCTCGCGCCTTTGGTCTGATTACAAAATCTAATCTCATATTGGGTATGGGAGAAACTCGCGAGGAGATTTCACAAGCGCTCACCGATCTTTATGAGGCAGGTTGTGACTTGATCACAATTACACAATATTTAAGACCGACAAATAAGCACCACCCAGTTGAGCGTTGGGTGAAACCACAAGAATTCGTAGAGTTAGCAGAAGAGGCAGAATCACTTGGTTTTAGCGGAGTAATGAGCGGGCCGCTAGTGCGCAGTTCGTATCGTGCGGGACGACTTTATAAGCAAGCTCAAGAAAAACGAGTTCAAGCATCACATGGCTGACCTTGTCTATCCCCCAGTCGTTGTAGCAATAAAAGCGTTCTGGAAATATCTAGATTTAAAGTTTGATTTCAAAGGTGAAGAGAACATTCCCCGCGAAGGTGGCGCCATTCTTGCCATCAACCATGTTGGCTATCTTGATTTTGCTTTGGTCGGAACAGCTGCGCTTCCAGTAAATCGCTACGTGCGCTTTATGGCTAAGAAAGAAATATTTGACAACAAATTGGCTGGACCACTGATGCGCGGCATGCACCATATTTCAGTTGACCGCGCAAATGGTTCAGCATCTTTTGTCGCCGCCCTTCGAGCACTTCGAGCCGGAGAGATTATTGGAATTTTTCCAGAAGGAACGATCTCTGTAAGTTTTGAAATTAAAGAGATTAAAACAGGTGCGGTGCGGCTTGCGATGGGCGCAGGAGTTCCAGTGATTCCCACTGTGATCTGGGGATCGCAGCGGATTTGGACGAAAAAAGTGAAGCGAAATTTGCGGCGTAAAAGCGTTCCTATCTCAGTGACTTTTGGTGAACCACTTCACTTTGCGAAAGATGCAGATGTGGAAGCAGGAGAAAAAGAGCTACGCAATACCATGATTTCGCTGCTTCATACCGTTCAAGAGAATTACCCAGATTCACACGAAGGTGAACGCTGGGCGCCAGTTCGTCTTGGTGGAACTGCACCTGCTCCCCTAAACTAGCGCGCATGTTTAAGCGCAAGAAAAAAGAAGAAAAAGTTAAGAAGCAACGTTTTCAAACATTTCGCGATGCTTACAAAGTCACCAAGTCCGTTAAACCTTGGATTGGTGGGGCACTCGCTGCAATCTTTATCGTTGTATTGATTATTGGTATCTCACTTGGCTTTGTCTTTGGACGTCCCATCTATGGGGGCTTTGTCACTATTCCACTTGCTCTTTTGGCAACAATGTTCTTCTTCACACGTGTTGCCGGTGCAGCTGCTTATACAAATATTGAAGGCCAAATCGGAGCTGGCGCAAGCGTGCTCATGGCAATTCGAAAAGGCTGGACCACAACTCCTGCCATTGCAGTCAATAAGCAACAAGATATGGTCCACCGTAGCGTGGGACGAGCAGGGATTGTATTGACTGGCGAAGGTGGATTTGCAGTTCGTCAGATGATTCAAGATGAAAAGAGAAAATCTGAACGATACGCACCTGGTGTACCTATCTATGAAGTGTATGTCGGTGATGCAGATGGCCAAGTGCCGCTTCGTAAATTACAGAAGCATTTGGCAAAACTTCCTAAGAAACTCACTGCAACTCAAATGCGCGAGGTTCGTGCACGTCTGAAAGCAGTAGGTGGAATGTCGCTTCCAATTCCTAAAGGGCCAATGCCCAAGAATGTGAAGATTCGCTAAGTCTTTTTACTTTGCGCTTATTCCTTACCGATTCCTGATTAACACGGTATTGGAAAGGCGTTCATTAATTCCGCGGCCATTTTCATCAAAGGTAATTGCAGTAACGATCGGAAGTAGCAAAGCGGTACGGATTAGCGCTTGCAGCGGAGTTACTGGTCCCCCATCTGAGAAGCGGACGACCTTCAAACCAACCACGCGATGGCCAAATGAAGTACCGGTAAGCGCGACCAAAATTGAGTACTCAGCAAAGAGCAAGAGCAAAACTGGAAATCGCGCTCCAGGTACACGGTCGGCAAAGGAGCCTCCGCCTGCAAAGAAGCCGAGCGATATCGCATAACAAGCGATCCAGTCGATAGTGATTCCAAGCGCCCTGCGCCCTTGGCTAACCCGTGGATACATGTGGCGCAGCCTATCTTTCCGAGAATCTACGTCACAGCGCTGGCTCAGGTGGGATATGTAACACGGCCGTAACACTGCGATTATGACTTTTTTACTCGCCAGAACTAGCCTTCCTCCATCAGCGGTACTCAACGATGAGCTGTCTGGGATAACTCGGCTACAGAATCAGTAGCCTTAAATGGAGTATCAATATGTTTAAGAACGCATCAGAAATTTTTGCCTACATCAAGAAAGAAGATGTAAAGCTCATTGATGTTCGCTTTACAGATCTTCCTGGAATTCAGCACCACTTCAATGTGCCAGCTGAATCATTTGATGAAGCAGTCTTCACCGACGGACTCATGTTCGACGGTTCATCGATTCGTGGATTCCAAGCAATCAATGAATCAGATATGAAATTGCTTCCTGTTCCAGAATCAGCTTTCATTGATCCATTCCGTCTCGAGAAGACTCTCGTGATTATCTTCTCTGTGCACAACCCAGTTGATAACACTCCTTACTCTCGTGATCCACGTGGAGTTGTCGCTAAAGCTGTTGAATACATGAAGTCAACAGGTATCGCAGATCAGGCATTCTTTGCACCTGAAGCAGAGTTTTACGTCTTTGATGCCATTCGCTTCAAGACTGGAATGAATGAAGCATTCCATCACATCGATTCTTATGAAGGTGCATGGAACACCGGCATCGTTGCAGACGCTGACGGAACTCCAAACCGCGGATATCGCACTCGTATTAAGGGTGGTTATTTCCCAGTCTCACCTACAGATCAATTCGCCGATCTACGCGATGAAATGGTGATGGAACTCGGTCGCGCAGGACTTCAGGTGGAGCGTTCACACCATGAAGTGGGTACAGCTGGCCAGATGGAAATTAACTACCGCTTCACCGACATCCTTCACGCTGGTGATGAATTGATGAAGTTTAAATACATCATCCGTAACGTTGCATGGGAAGGTGGAAAGACTGCAACCTTTATGCCAAAGCCACTCTTTGGTGACAATGGTTCAGGTATGCACGTTCACCAGTCACTCTGGAAAGATGGCAAGCCACTCTTCTTCCAGGCCGGAAATTATGGAGACCTCTCAGATACAGCACGTTGGTACATCGGTGGTTTGCTCAAGCACGCTCCATCTTTGCTTGCATTCACCAACCCAACAGTGAACTCATATCGACGTCTTGTTCCAGGATATGAAGCTCCAGTAAATCTCGTGTACTCAGCGCGTAACCGCTCTGCATGTATCCGTATTCCAATTACTGGTTCATCTCCAAAGGCAAAGCGTGTGGAATTCCGTTGCCCAGATCCATCATCAAATCCATATCTCGCATTTGCTGCCATGCTCATGGCAGGAATCGATGGAATCGTTAACAAAATCGAACCACCTGCTCCAGTTGATAAGGATCTCTACGAACTCGAAGGTGCAGAAGCTGCTGCAATCCCACAAGTTCCAGGTTCACTTGATGCAGTACTTAACAGCCTCGAGAAGGATCATGAGTTCCTCACAAAGGGCGGAGTCTTCTCAGAAGATCTCATCTCAACCTGGATTGAATGGAAGCGCAAGAACGAAGTTGATTATGTGCGACTACGTCCACATCCAGCAGAGTTCGAGCTCTACTACGACATTTAAGAAATCTCGAAAAAGCCCCGTCAGAGATGGCGGGGCTTTTTCTTTGCACCCACTTTCTGCAGCGAGCACTACCCTACTCATGTGCTATCTGAAATTTTAACTTTTATCTTCTTTCTACTGATTGGACTAGAAATCAGAGAAGGAATTAAAAGACCGAAAGAAATTATTCTTCCTACCTTATGCGCTCTTGGGGGAATGATCTTCCCAGCAATTATCTTCTTATCTTTGAATCCAGGCTCACCTGCTTGGGCGGTAGCAATGCCTACAGATGTTGCACTTGGAATTGCCGCGCTTAGCCTTCTCGGCAAACGTGTAAAACCTGCTGTTCGATTGTTCTTGCTTACACTGGCAGTTGCGGATGACTTTTTCTCACTATTAATAATTGCAATATTCTTCCGAAACGATTTACATGTAGATAGTGCAATTTTCACGCTAGGCGCTGCTTCTATCGGGTTTGTACTTCCCTATCGAGAAGCTCTCATTAAGATTCTTGCTCCTTTTGCGACATTTATTATTATTCCCATCTATATCTACATCAATCTCTTAACAAAGTTAGATTTTTCCGTAATAACGGAAACGATCAGTCTTTCACTGGTGACAGCACGTGTTATCGGAAAAGTTTTGGGAATAGCGCTTTTCGCATTTCTTCTCAATGCCCTGACGCACATTAAGCTGCCCCAAAATTTGAATCTGCGAGAAGTTACCGGAGTCGGTTTCTTAGCTGGAATGGGGTTAACCGTTTCAATTGTGATTGCAGAAATCACTCTTTCCCAGCCAGCAGAATTGACTCAAGTTCGAATGGGCCTTTTTTTAGCTGCGATTATTTCTGGAATAAGCGGAATTCTGTGGCTTAGATTTTTTGCTGACCGGCAATAGTTTTACGAGCGAAAATGAAATAACTCAGGAAGCCAATAAGTAGCGCGAAGAGAACTCCTACATTTGCATACGCCCAAGGGCCCTCTTTCCCACCGATAAGAAAAAGGAGATAGCCCTGCCACGATAACCATGAGGCGAATGAATTAGTCACAAAACCCCAACCCACAAAAGTTCCAACCGCCATCACGGCAAGGGATGCCGTATT
>CALMJL010000066.1 GCA_937864425.1 uncultured Candidatus Planktophila sp. | reverse complement strand
AAGTCAGGGAGCCAGCAAAAATCAGGTGCCTCAGTAACGTTTAATATCCCTGATGTGGCCCATAAGACCACGCGGTTTCATCGTCGCGATTGATTACCCAATAACTGTATTCACGAAGATCGGGATGGCCCATCCAATTCTGGGCATCACGACCATCGACCATGAGCGCTGTGGCAAGCGCATCACAGAGAGCTCCATCTGGTCCAATGACTGATGCAGAGCGTGCTCCGATTGCAATTAAACCAGTGTGTGGATCGATGATATGTGCACCTTTTTCATAATCACCACTTGTTGCAACTGATCCATTGGTGACATCAAAGGTTTTCACGATGTGATCCACTTTCTGTGGATTAGAAATTCCAATATTCCAAGGAGTGAGTTTTCCGCCATCGCCATAACGCCCACCACGAAGTACTAAATCTCCAGATGCATTGATTAAAACACTTTCAACGCCGGCTGATTCGAGCATTTGTGCTCCAATTTCAGCGGCCCAACCTTTCACTAATCCCGAAGGATCAAACCCACCTTCTGCCTTCCAGGGATCAAATGCGCCAAGGGTTAACTCGCGTGCATAATGACAGAGTTCCCATACTTGTTTGACGTAATCAGAGCACTCCGCAATATCAATTTCTTGGCGTCGCAATTTGGAAATCTGTGAATCTGATTTATAGGTCGAAAAATCGCGATCCACTTGGTAGAAGAATTCTTCGACCGTTGTCGCTGCCGCTTGCAAAGCGGAATCACTCAACGTTGCTGACTCAATCTGAAGAACGATGACGGTTCCCCAGGTTTCAATCAACCGTTCTACTTTCAAAGATTAGCCTTGGAAATAGCCGACTTTACCGAAGACCAGAATGCCTCTGCTGTGAATGAAGCCTGTGATCGGCAACTATTGCCGATTGCGCAAGGCAATTGCATGGCGCTGTATTGCTTAATTTGTTCAACTGTAATTTTTCCACTGTTGACAAAGGGAATTAATGCGGAGAGCGAGTTTTGGCTCCACGAACGTGGAGATTGCGATGCGCTTACATTGGTGATTTTTCCGTCTGTGAATGTCACAGTTGCCGAAAGGACACCGTAATTTCGCGCATTAAAGGAATCTCCGGTAACAGTTCCAGAATATCCAGTGGTTGCAGCTGGTTGAGAGTGCGTCGCAGCCGGAGCGGGCGTAGATGTTGCCGCAGCTGACGCACTAGCACTTGCACT
>CALMJL010000065.1 GCA_937864425.1 uncultured Candidatus Planktophila sp. | reverse complement strand
TTTAAATTAGCCGCATCCGGTGGCGCAGTCTGCGGTTCAATACAGACTCCATCTGAATCTTCAGTGTAAACAACCCACCATGGTGCATCAGATTCAATATCAATCCGTGCAACACCTTCCCAGACAACTGCAGGTACTCCTTTGATTTCAGTAAATGCATCGTCCCAAGGTGGTGCAGGCGGTGTGATTAATTCACCTGTTGGCATTCCATCAGAACCACGCTTTAACATTTTGCCAGCGCTAAATTCAATCTCAGCAGATCCTCCAACACCTAAATCTCGTGCAAACCATGGATGAAGTCCCATCCACACTGGAATATCGCAACCGTTATCGTCGTATTCAAGCGACCATCTAATGGCATCATCTAAGACTTCAATTCTTTGTTCAACGGTTGCACCTAAATATGGCTTTGGTAAATGCAATAACGACCGCCCTGGGCCAATATCTTGCCACGATGAGACAAAACCAAATCCATGAATCGCATGTGGCGGATCAATATTCGTAGGTAACTGATGAACTTCACCGGATGAAGATGAGATCAATCCCTCTTTAACTCGCCCCGCCCACGGCGCCATGGGATACCAACCATTTGTTAACACATGTCCACGGAAAGGAACTGTAAATTCCATCTCACGCCATTTGATGGATGAGATTCGCCCACCGTTATCTAAATCAATTGCAACTTGGAATTCTGCATCATCAATAAATTGCACGTTAAAACCTAAATTCCCTTAAGTTCGTGTTTGTATGGCGGTTGTGCGCCTTTGCGTGAACAGGTGATTCCCGCAGCAACTGCAGCTCGGTGCAATACAGATTTCAAAACATCACCCGTTAAATTGAGGATTCCCTTTTCAATCATCGCCTCCACAATAATCGCACCGACCGTGTCACCTGCACCGACCGTGTCAGCCACTTCTACCTTTACACCAGGCACTTCAACCGAACCATCTGCTGTAAAGCCCACCAAGCCTGATGCACCACGTGTGACAACGACAAGTGCGGCACCAGCATCAATCCATCTCTTTGCCACAGCCTCATAACTTTGATCAGGATAGAGCCACGCCATGTCATCGTCACTTACTTTGACCACGGATGAAATCGATACCCAGCGTTCCACAGCTTCGACATACTTTTCATGATCACTCATGAC
>CALMJL010000064.1 GCA_937864425.1 uncultured Candidatus Planktophila sp. | reverse complement strand
TCAAGCTCGCGATTGGTGGAGCACGCTTCACTTCTCTGCGATTCAAAAACGTGGATTGGCGCTACTTGCCATTCTCGTCATTGCAATTTCTGCGCTCTTTGTGATGCGTGGTTCAACTCAAGAAGTGGTGGCAGCACCTGCTCCACTTGAAATAGATCCGATAACAGCTGCAACGCTGATGGTTGATGTTGCAGGTGGAGTGGTTCATCCCGGTGTGTATTCGCTTCCCCTGAATGCACGCGTCTTTGAAGCGATAAAAGCAGCCGGAGGTTTAGCACCCGGCGCCGATGCATCTGAAGTGAATCAAGCTCGCATACTCCGTGATGGCGAGCAGATCTATATCTATCCCAAAGCTGCGATGATGCAGAAAAACGGTAAAAGTGTTAAGCGCAATGGGCCGATCATGATTAATCGTGCCAGTGCAAAAGAGTTTGAATCACTGGATGGAATTGGTCCGGTATTGGCCGAGCGCATCGTTTCTTATCGAAAAACTAATGGACCATTTAGCGCCATCGAAGATTTACTTAAAGTACAAGGTATTGGCCAGAACACATTCGCCAAATTCAAAGCGAAGTTGCGCGTGTAATAGATAGCCGCGCCCTCGCACTCGGGGGCGCGGTGTGGGTCGGCGCGTTGGTGCAGAGCGTTGTTGCTCCTTGGCGACTTGTCCTCGCTGGAATTTTATTAGCGCTCTTTCTGCGACAGAAGAAAAAATTTGCAGTCTTGCTTGTCGCATTTGTTTTAGGTGCGCTGGTGATCTCTTTACGTATCGCTTCTCTTGATAACAGCGCTTTGCATCAATACTTTTATCGCTCTGCTCAAATACAAGTGCAGGTGAGCACAGATCCAGTATTAGTTGCGCCCAAAATAGTTGGCACTGCATTTGCTCGGCCGTCATATAGCTTCTTGGGTCAAGCGACGCTTATTGATAACCGTTATCGCTTGCGGATTCCGGTGCGAATTATGGCGAGCACCAAGAGTGTGGCGCAGCTATTGCCGGGACAAAAGATTCTTCTTGTTGCAAAGGTGTTGCCCAGTAAAGAGCGCAGAGTGGCAGCGCTTCTTATCGTTTCCCAGAAAGTTGAGATTACTTCCGAGCCATCACCATTTGTGCAATTGCTGGCATTAATTCGTGCAGGTTTGCGTACTGCATCAGGAGGCGCAGATTCTGGAGCGCTCATTCCCGGAATGGTGATTGGTGATGTCAGTAAGCAGAGCGTTGATTTCAAAAACGAGATGCGTAGGTCAGGTCTTACTCACCTTGTTGCAGTCAGTGGCGCGAATTTTGCAATCGTCTCGGCTTTTGTTTTGTGGGGAATGCAATTTCTCTTTCGCAAAGTCAATTACCGTCTGATTGCCACCGCGCTTTTTCTCAGTGCATTTATTGCGTTGGTGCGACCATCTCCATCCGTATTGCGTGCTGCAGCGATGGCTGCGGTCTTGCTCTATGCACATGCAACTAAGCAAGGACGAGATTCGCTGCCAGCGCTTGGTTTTGCGATTGCAGCTGTTGTGGTGCTCGATCCCTTTCAAGCGCGCGATCCAGGATTTGCGCTTTCAGTATTGGCAACAGCTGGCTTGTTATTGCTTGCACCCAAAATTCGCCCACAATTTTTAGCGCCTCCAATCGCTGCGCTGATTTTCTGCGCCCCAGTCATTGTTGCTCTCTCTGGATATCTCAGCCCCATGAGCATCGTGGCAAATTTATTGGCAGCACCTGCAGTCACCCCCATCACGATTGTTGGATTTATCGCCGCACTCATTTCTCCGATATCGCCGTGGTTAGCATCGCTATTAATCCTTCTCATAAAGCCATGTGCACATTGGATTGTGCTCGTTGCCAGTTGGAGTTCTGAATTTCCGGTTTTGACGCTGCGCACAGGAACTATCGGCTTTATCGCAACAGTTGTGCTGGTTTTACTTCTCTATTTCGGAAAAGGTCGAATTGCAGTCATCCTGTTAATAGTGGTGTTGCTACTTGCCTGGTTACAGCGATTTCCTGCAGGGGAGTGGAGCGTTGCAAATTGCGATGTTGGCCAAGGAGATTCATTAGTTATTAATCTGCACAGCCATCGTGGAATTGTGATTGATACTGGTCCTGATCCGCAGGTGATTGATCGGTGTTTGCACAATTTAGGTATCCGCGAAATTCCACTATTGATTCTTACCCACCCTCATGCCGATCATGTGGGTGGCTTACCTGGAGTTATGAAAAATCGCAGCATTGGTCGAACCTGGTATGGCAATGTGGAAGCTGGAACCAAAGCACATATTGAAGGTTTGGATATTTCGGTACTGTGGCCACGTTCTCTGAGCGAAGATGATGGAAACCCCAACAATTCAAGTATCGCTGTCGTTGTGCGCGGAAAAGATTTTTCTCTCTTCGCAGCAGGAGATATCGAACCACCCGTGCAGTCGCAATTGGAATCAAGGATTGGAAAGGTCGATATTTATAAAGTGGCGCATCACGGTTCGCGATATCAGGACCTCACTTTGATGCGCGAGTTATCTCCATCAATTGCAATTATCAGCGTAGGAGCAGTCAATAGCTATGGACATCCTGCAGCGAGCACTATTGATGCTTTGACCGCACTTCACGCTAAGGTATTGCGCACAGACCACGATGGTGCGATTGCAATCCAGGCAGCCAATCACCGTTTTACTGTGCAACGTAGCAAGCGTTGGTTACGATTTCTATATTGGAATTAACGTCAGCAGAATAAAGGAGGCGAAGTGAAACCCTTCTACCTCTTGCTGGGCGCCGAAAGCGCCCTTGCCGAACGTGCGCTGACCAAATTGACTGCAGAGCTTAAGAGCGAGAACGCACAAATCACCACCATCTTTGCAAGTGAAACCCAAATTGGTGACATCTCCGATGCAGTTGCCCCATCACTTTTCGCCGATCGCCGCGCGCTCGTGATCAAAGATTTACAAGATCTCCCTGAAGATTCAAAAGAAGAAGTCACTCGTTATTTGGAGGACCCAGATCCCACCATGACGGTGATTTTTATCCATAAAGGTGGCGTCAAAGGTAAGGCGCTGCTTGATGCTATTAAGAAAGCCAAACCCGAAATCATTGCCTGCGATGCTATTAAGAAAGAATCCGATAAAGAAATTTTTGTCAAAGAGATGTTTCAAGATGCAGGACGCAAAGCAACTCCAGGTGCCGTTAAAGCTTTAGTTGCCGCACTCGGTAGCGATCTACGAGAGTTGCAACAAGCAGTGTCACAGATATCACTCGATGCACCCGCAGGCGCTATTGATGAAGCGCTCGTTGATAAATTTCATCAAGGACGCATTGAAACAACTGGATTTGATGTTGCAGATGCAACGCTTGAAGGAAATTTGCCGATCGCACTTATTACATTGCGAAGCGCACTAGAAACCGGAACTGATCCAGTCATGGTCACATCAGCGATTGCTTCATCACTTCGTTCGATTGCAAAAGTTTCTGGTGTAAGTCGCGGTGCAAAATCATTTGAATTAGCGGGACAACTCGGAATGGCTCCATGGCAGATCGATAAAGCGCGCAGACAATTGCAATATTGGACTCCACGTGGAATCGCCACCGCAGTTGCCGCGATCGCCAAAGCTGATGCTGATGTGAAGGGCGCCTCACCAGACCCGATTTATGCGCTCGAAAAAGCCCTGCGCACCATCACCGCAGCCCGCGGCCAGCGTTAATTTTCGATTTTGGGAGACCCTCTCCGCGCTGATAACCTACGCTCCTGCACAAATCACAAGGTTTGGCTATAAGAGATAAGACGGAGCACTACACGTGGCAAATATTAAGTCGCAGATTAAGCGTATTAAGACAAACGAGAAGGCATACCTTCGCAACAAGTCTGTCTCATCATCTATCAAGACTGCAGTTCGCAAGTTCCGCGATGCAGTTTCAAAGGGTGACGCTGCTGCAACCACTGCAGAACTCCGCGCAGCTTCAAAGGCTCTCGATGTTGCAGTATCAAAGGGTGTTATTCACAAGAACACCGCTGCAAATAAGAAGTCAGCAATGGCCAAGGCTGCTGCTAAAGCCGGCGTTCGCTAATTTAGCTTCATCTTCTCCAGTTCATTCGAAGTTAGGAGTCGCATAAGTGCCTGCAATCTCCATTGCCAAGGCGCCTCAACCAGCGGCAACTAATCCGGCGCAGATTCGAAACTTCTGCATCATCGCCCATATCGATCACGGCAAATCAACGCTGGCAGATCGCATGCTCCAAATTACCGAAGTTGTAGAAGCTCGCAATATGCGCGCGCAGTATCTCGATCGCATGGATATCGAGCGCGAACGCGGCATCACCATTAAATCTCAAGCAGTACGTCTTCCATGGCGCAGCGGGCTTGATGGCAATGAATACATTCTTAATATGATCGATACTCCTGGCCACGTGGACTTTACCTATGAAGTTTCGCGCTCGCTCGCTGCGTGTGAAGGCGCCATTCTCCTTGTGGATTGCGCTCAAGGAATCGAAGCGCAAACTCTGGCAAATCTCTATCTTGCTATGGAGAACAACCTCACCATTATTCCGGTGCTTAACAAGATTGATCTACCCAATGCGCAGCCCGATAAATTTGCAGCAGAACTTGCTGGACTCATCGGCTGCCAAGTCAGCGATGTATTACGTGTCTCTGGAAAAACTGGAGATGGCGTTGCAGATCTATTGGATCAAATCATTGCGCAGATTCCAGCTCCAGTAGGAGATGCCAGCGCACCAGCACGTGCACTTATCTTTGACTCTGTATATGACTCATATCGTGGAGTTGTTACCTATGTGCGCGTTGTTGATGGTCAAATTAATCCACGCGAACAAATCCAAATGGTTTCGACTGGAGTTAAGCACGAAGCGCTTGAAGTCGGTGTGATCTCGCCAGAACCATTGCCATCAAAAGGTTTAGGCGTTGGCGAAGTAGGTTATTTAATTACTGGCGTAAAAGATGTGCGCCAGTCGCGTGTGGGTGACACCATTACTAATTTTGCTCGTCCCACCAAAGAAGCGCTGGGCGGCTATAAAGATCCCAAGCCCATGGTTTTCTCTGGTCTCTTTCCCCTTGATGGCGCAGATTTTCCAGTATTGCGCGATGCGCTTGAAAAGTTGCAGCTCAATGATGCAGCGCTTGTCTACGAACCTGAAAGTTCGGCAGCGCTTGGTTTTGGATTCCGCTGCGGCTTCTTAGGTCTTTTGCATATGGAAATCGTGCGCGAACGCTTAGAGCGCGAAGCAAAACTCAATCTGATTTCAACTGCTCCCAACGTGGTGTATCGAGTGACCATGGAAGACGGTAAAGAACATATCGTGACCAACCCATCTGAATTTCCCGATGGCAAAATCAATAATGTGAAAGAACCAATTGTTAAAGCAACGATTCTCTCGCCCGCAGAATTTATCGGCACCATCATGGAGCTCTGCCAAGATCGCCGCGGCACCATGCAAGGAATGGATTACATCTCTGAAGACCGTGTAGAAATTCGCTACACCTTGCCACTTGCTGAGATCGTCTTTGATTTCTTTGACCAATTGAAATCACGTACGCGTGGCTATGCCTCACTCGATTACGAAGAACTCGGCGATGAAGAAGGCAACTTGGTAAAGGTCGACATCTTGCTACAAGGTGAAGCAGTCGATGCCTTTAGCGCCATCGTTCACCGCGATAAGGCTTATTCCTATGGTGTGATGATGACCGGTAAATTGCGCGAGCTCATTCCACGGCAGCAATTTGAAGTTCCCATCCAAGCTGCAATTGGCTCTCGCATCATTGCGCGCGAATCTATCCGCGCTATCCGTAAAGATGTTCTTGCTAAATGTTATGGGGGTGACATCTCACGTAAGCGCAAACTTCTGGAAAAACAGAAGGAAGGTAAGAAGCGCATGAAGATGGTGGGGCGCGTTGAAGTTCCGCAAGAAGCCTTCGTCGCTGCCCTTGCTACCGATGCTGATATCGAGAAGATTAAAGCCGCCCGCAAACTCGAGTCATAAGAATTGCCATGCTTTCGTTCTATGTTCATATTCCATACTGCGTAAGACGGTGCGGTTACTGCGACTTTAATACCTATACGCCGGCAGAGCTGCAAGATGGAGCAACTCTTGAAATCGTATCTGGTGGCTACATCGATGCAGTCTTGAAAGAGTTAGAGGCTGCTCCTACAGATCAAGTACCAACAATTTTCTTTGGGGGAGGAACTCCTTCACTGCTTCCGCCTAAAGATTTAGGGCGCGTGATTGCAGCAATCAAAGCGCGTAATGGATTGACTGAAAATTGTGAAATAACGCTAGAAGCAAACCCTGATTCTGTGACTAGCGAAAAATTAGCGGAGCTGATCAACGTGGGCTTTAATCGCATCTCGTTCGGAATGCAATCGGCAAATCCTGATGTATTGAAAGTTTTAGATCGCACTCATAATCCAGAGAATGTGCGCAAGGCAGTAGACATGGCGCGCGCTGCAGGATTTGCATCGGTGAGCGTTGATCTGATTTATGGCGCACCAGGTGAAACTTTGAGTGATTGGGCAGCCACAGTAAAAGAAGCGTTATCACTCGATATCGATCACATCAGCGCATATGCCTTGATTGTTGAAGAAGGCACCAAGTTGGCAGCGCAAATTAAGCGCGGTGAATACACCATGCCAGATGATGATCTGATGGCAGATATGTATCTACTTGTTGATCAACAATGTCTACAGAAAGGTTTGAAGTGGTACGAACTCTCAAACTGGTCAAAGCCAGGACATGAATGTCGCCACAACATTGCATATTGGAAATCACAGAATTGGTGGGGCCTAGGACCTGGCGCTCATTCGCATATTGATCAGAAACGATTTTGGAATGTTAAACACCCCAATGCATATAAAGAAAAAGTATTTAGCGGCCAATCTCCTATAAAAGATTCTGAATTACTCAATGATGAGCAGAAGAAATCTGAATACATCATGCTGGCAATTCGTATGCCAGCTGGTGTACGAAAGGCAGCACTTTCTGTGGCGCAATACGAGCGCACCATGGAATATATAAAGAGCGGCCATGTCATCGAACGCGAAGATTCGCTTGCCCTTACTGCAACAGGTCGCTTAATTGCAGATCGAGTCACCCATGAAATGCTCCGGTAAAGCGGGCGCGCTAAGATTGCCAAACTATGACAACTGATCGACGCCTCGAGATTCTTCGAGCAATCGTTGACGAGTATGTCCAGACTCAAGAGCCAGTCGGTTCCAAAGCGATTGCCGATAAGCACTCACTCGGAATTAGCCCTGCCACGATCCGCAATGAAATGGCAGCGCTTGAAGAAGAAGGTCTGATTACTCAGCCT
The DNA here is from genome assembly GCA_937864425.1 of uncultured Candidatus Planktophila sp. Lineage (GTDB taxonomy): Bacteria > Actinomycetota > Actinomycetes > Nanopelagicales > Nanopelagicaceae > Planktophila. Next base: position 7,402 of record CALMJL010000064.1, on the reverse strand, counting down.
CACACCAGCGCAGGACGTATTCCAACTGATCGGGGATACCGCATCTTCGTTGATAAGTTAGCCACGATTAAGCCACTTTCAACTGCCGAACGTCGCGCTATTGAAACATTTTTCAGTGGTTCGCTCGATCTTGATGATGTCATTAAACGCAGCGCTAAGTTATTAGCAGATATCACTAAGCAGGTTGCAGTTGTGCAATATCCCAATGTGGCAGAACACCAGAGCCGCGATTTGATGGCGATTTCTGGAACTGCGAATTTAGCTCGCTCTGGAGAAGCGCTCGGTCCAACGCTCTCTCCAATTTTGGAAGCGCTAGAAGAACAAGTTGTATTGCTACGTCTCTTAAGCGATGCTCCTGAACGAGTGCAAGTGAAAATTGGACACGAGCAAGCAGAGACAAATTTGCACACAACATCCATTGTCACAGTTGGTTATGGCACTGAAGCAAAGCCACTTGGCTCACTTGCCGTGCTTGGGCCAACCCGCATGGATTACTCATCTTCTATGTCAGCGGTTGCAGCAGTAGCCCGCTATATCGGCCGATTCATTACCGAAAGTCCTAAGTAATGGCTGATTACTACGATCTCCTCGGTATCGACCGGGGCGCCTCGCAAGATGATATTAAAAAGGCGTATCGCAAAATTGCGCGCGAATTGCATCCGGATGTTAATCCTGATCCAGAAGTGCAGAATAAATTTAAAGAAGTTACTGCTGCCTACGATGTTTTAAGTGATCCGCAAAAGCGTCAGCAATATGACATGGGTGGACAGGGCTTTGGTGGTTTCGGTGGAGGATTCGGCGGAGGCGGATTTAGCGACATCATGGATGCATTCTTTGGTGGCGGAGGAAATCGTGGACCACGGCCACGAATGCGCCAAGGTCAAGATGCGCTGATTCGCATTGAAGTTGATTTACATGAAGCATGCTTTGGTACCGAACGCGATATCACTTTGGAATCAGCGGTTGTCTGCACCAAATGCGAAGGTCAAGGAACTGCCAATAATTCTTCGCCATCAACCTGTCCAGTATGTAAAGGTCGTGGAGAAACTCAATTTGTACAAAAGTCATTCCTCGGTCAGGTAATGACATCACGTCCTTGCAATAACTGCTCTGGTTACGGAACCGTCATTACCGATCCATGTCGAGAATGCGGTGGCGACGGAAGAGTGCGCGCACGGCAGACTATTAATGTCAAAGTTCCAGCTGGTGTTGAAACTGGAAATCGCATTCAGATGGCCGGCCGTGGTGAAGTCGGTGCTGGTGGTGGACCTGCCGGAGATCTCTACGTTGAAATTGTTGAGAAAGAACATGAGTACTTAGTGCGCGATGGCGATAACTTACATGTTGCCATTGAAATTTCTTTTGCCGCAGCAGCGCTTGGCACAACCGTTGATGTAGAAACTCTAGATGGTCCGATTTCACTTGATGTAAAGGCTGGAACCCAAAGTGGTTCAACGATTGCCATTCGCGGCAAGGGAATGACGCGCCTGCGCTCAAGTCAGCGTGGTGACTTGATTGTGCATGTTGATATTTCAACTCCACAGAAGTTAAGCCGCAAAGAAGAGCAATTACTTAAAGAGTTCGCCGAACTTCGGGGCGAAAAAGTTGGAGATGTCAGCATGAAGGGCAATAAAGAGGGGCTCTTCGCTAAATTACGAGATGCTTTCGGTCGTTAATGCTCTCACTCTTCTTTGTCGATGATCTGCCTGATACTGCGGGTCACAACTACGAATTTCAAGGCGATGATGCATTACATGCAGTAAAAGTTCTGCGGATAACACCAGGTGAAATCTTCAACCTCTCTGATGGCGCAGGGCGCTATGCGCGAGTGCAAGTAGTTGCTGTCACAAAGAAATCAGCTACTGTGAAAGTCCTTGACATTGGTTTTCAAGAAGCGCTCCCTGTCACTTTCACTGTAATCCAAGCAATTCCCAAAGGTGATCGCGTCAAGGAGACAATCGAGCTCTGCACCGAAGGTGGCGCAGATCGAATCCTGATGTGGAAGGCAGCGCGCAGCATTGGAAAAGCAGAAGAGAAGATTGAAAAGTTGCAGATCACTGCACGCGAAGCCAGCAAGCAATCACGTCGATTGAGAATTCCCGAAGTACGTGGGATCGCTGGAATCAATGCAGTTATCGATGAAATTGCTCATGCAGATTTAGCAGTTGTATTTCATGAAGCAGCAACCCAACAGCTTTCGCACTTAGTGACACCAGGTGCGAAAAAAGTTCTCATCATCATTGGCCCAGAAGGCGGCTTAACTGATGAAGAAGTTGATGCATGTGCTGGAGCTGGCGCCAAAGTCGCGCTACTTGGAAGACCAGTGCTTCGTTCAGCGCATGCAGGCCTAGCCGCGCTTGCAGCGGTCAACACCGCCCTTTCCGTGTGGTGAATTTAGAACAATACCGATAGATTTTTATCCATATGGAGCGCCTTCTCGTCACTGTCCCACCTGCCATCCCGATGGTCGCTCTCGTTGGCGCACAAGATGCCAACATTCTAGAAATCGAAGCGGCATTTCCCACAGTCAATGTCACCGTCCGCGGCAACGAAATCACGCTGCGCGGTCCACATATCGAATGCATTGCTCTTGAAAAATTATTGAACGAGATGATGCTGGTGATTCGCTCAGGTCAGGCGCTGACTGTTGATGCAGTTAAGCGTTCTATTGCCATGCTGGAAGCAGAACCGGCGCAGAGCCCAGCTGAAGTTTTATCTCTCAATATTGTCTCTAATCGTGGGCGCACCATCAGACCAAAGACTGCAAATCAGAAGTTGTATGTAGATGCGATTGAAACAAATACCATCACATTTGGAATTGGCCCTGCAGGCACGGGAAAAACTTATTTGGCAATGGCTAAAGCAGTTGCTGCGCTTCAAGCAAAGAAGGTAAATCGAATTATCTTGACTCGCCCTGCAGTAGAAGCTGGAGAAAAGCTAGGTTTTCTTCCGGGCACCTTGCACGAGAAAATTGATCCATATCTTCGTCCGCTCTTTGATGCGCTGCACGACATGATTGATGCCGATGCAATTCCGCGTCTGATGCAGACTGGTGTTATTGAAGTTGCTCCACTTGCCTTTATGCGCGGTCGCACCCTCAATGATGCATTTATTATTTTGGATGAAGCACAGAACACAACCCCAGAGCAGATGAAGATGTTTCTGACTCGTTTAGGGTTCGGTTCAAAAATGGTGATTACCGGTGACATTACCCAGAATGATCTACCGAATGGCCAACGATCTGGGCTAGCAATCATCCGCAATATTCTCGAAGGTATCTCTGATATCTCATTTATGGAACTCACCGTCGATGACGTGGTTCGCCACCGACTCATCGGAGATATCGTGAAAGCGTACGAAGAATTTGAGGCAACCAAATCAGTTCCTCGCCCTATCCGTAATAACTAAAAAAATATGACTGTTGAATTAGTAAATCGCTCTGGCGCGCTTGTCCCTGAAAAACAAGTCTGCTCACTTCTTGATTTTGGAATTTCCTATATGGAACTCAATCCTGAATGCGACATTTCGCTGACTTTCGTTGATCCCGTAGAGATGGAAGAGTTACACATTAAATGGATGGATGAACCTGGTCCTACTGATGTGCTCTCTTTTCCGATGGATCTGCCTGAAAGTAAAAAAGATGTTGTTACTCTGGGAGATATCGTGATTGCACCGGCGGTTGCTGCAGCGCAGGCAAAGGTCGCTGGCCACAGTACTGAAGATGAGATTTTTATTCTGGCAACACATGGGCTGCTCCATATTTTGGGTTATGACCATGCTGATCCTGATGAGGAAAAAGTAATGTTTGCCTTGCAATCAAAGATTGTGAAGGAGTGGTCTGAGCAGTGATGAATCTGCCGCACAAGTTGAGTATGGCCTTTAAAGGCTTTGCACGAGGATTCCTCACTAACGAGAACGAGTTACGTGAACTGATGGATGATGCCCATACTCGTGGAATCGTTGAATCTGATGAACACGAGATGATTCACAATGTATTTGATCTCGGTGAAACTTTGGTGAGAGAGCTGATGGTTCCGCGCACCGAAATGGTCTGGATTGAAGGAGATAAGACGCTACGGCAGGGGCTCTCGCTGGCATTGCGTTCTGGATATTCGCGTATTCCCGTTGTTGGCGATGGCATCGATAACATCATTGGTATTGCTTACGTCAAGGATTTGGCGAAGCGAGCACTCGATCACCATGAAGCAGAAACCACTGAAAAAGTTCTCCAACATCTTAGAAGCGCAGTCTTTGTTCCTGAAAATAAGGAAGCGGCAGAGCTATTAAAAGAGATGCAGCGCGACCAAATTCACTTGGCCATCGTGGTTGACGAATACGGTGGGACTGCTGGATTAATCACCATTGAAGACATTATCGAAGAAATTGTTGGCGAGATTGCTGATGAATATGACGATGGCATTGAAACCTTTACCTGGATTAGCGAGAAGAAAGCTCGCGCTAAAGCCACCATGCATATCGAAGATCTCGCTGATGAAATTGGCATCGAACTAGATCGTGAAGAATTCGAAAGTGTTGACACAATTGGTGGATTGATGGCGGAAAAATTAGGGCGAGTACCCATTGCAGGTTCCACTATTGAATTGCAGGGATGGTCAATAACTTCAGAGCGCCCAGTAGGACGTCGTCGTCGCATTAGCTCGGTTATTATTGAGCGCCCCGAGCAGGAGATTGATGAGCATGAATAATCCTGAAGATACAAAGTTGGTAACTCTTGCCACATCAACTCGCGCTCGAAGCGGTGCACGACAAGCTGCAGCGCTTCGTGATACGACAGGACGTACATATGTGGCGATCAATGTTGTATCGCCTTCACTAAATCTTGATGCCTTTGAAGCAGTTTTGACAGTTGCACTCGCATCTGGAATTTCAGGCATTGAAAGCGTGGTTGCATGTGGTGATCAACCTGAAAATATCAAAGCCATCAAGGATTTCTCTCCCACCGCTACAGTTTTTTATATTGATGCAAGCGGCAATGAGAGTGCGCTTTAACATCTGCGTATAAAAAAGATAAGATGGGCTAATGCGCGTCGTACGGTTTACGCCCCAGCCTGATACGGGACTTGGCAGCGACCCGCTGTATGGAATCCTCGAAGAAGATAATCGCATCTCCATTATTTCGGGAGATCCGATTTATCACGGTATTCAAAAGACTGCGGCAACTGTTGACCTCACAAAAGTGCGCTTGCTCGCTCCTGTCATTCCCCGTTCCAAAATCGTTGCAGTGGGAAAAAATTATGCAGATCATGCTGCTGAAATGGGTGGGGTAGTACCTGAAGAACCCATCATCTTTCTCAAACCCAATACATCTGTGATTGGCCCAGGTGACACCATTGTGTGGCCAGCAATCGCACCCACTATTGATTATGAGGCAGAACTTGCGATTGTGATTGGTCGCGTCTGTAAAGAAGTTCCCAAAGAGCGCGTCAACGATGTGATCTTTGGCTACACGATGGCAAATGATGTGACTTGTCGCGAAATCCAACGGAAAGATGGACAGTGGATGCGCGCTAAATCTTTCGACACCTTCTGCCCACTTGGACCTTGGATTGAAACAGAATTTGTTCCTGGCAACCAGCGCATCACAACCACTCTCAATGGAGAGATCAAACAAGATGCCCACCTTTCGGACATGATGTTTAAGGTTCCTGACATTATTCACTTTATTACCCAGGTAATGACATTGTTGCCTGGAGATGTTGTCATCACTGGAACTCCAGCTGGAATTGGCCCGATGCCAGAAAAGGCAACTGTGGCAGTTGCTATTGAAGGTTTGGGGCAATTAACAAATAAGGTGAGTGCTAAACCATGAGTGCTAAGAAGGTAAAAGTTCGCTTTGCTCCATCACCTACAGGTGATTTACATGTGGGCAATATCCGCACCGCACTCTTTGATTGGGCATATGCACGTCACACCGGTGGAACTTTTCTCTTTCGTATTGAAGATACCGATACCACTCGTGTCACCGATGAATATATTCAAGCTGCCATTGAAACTCTTAAGTGGCTGGGGTTGCAGTGGGATGAAGGTCCTGAAGTAGGTGGACCAAACGGTCCATATCTGCAATCGCAACGTTTACATATCTACGCCGAGTGGGCGCAGAAGTTCCTTGACCAGAAAGATGCCTATCACTGCTATTGCACACCTGAAGAGCTTGAAGCTGTTCGCGAAGAACAACGCAAAGCAAATGTGGCACCTGGCTATAACGGACACTGTCGCGATCTCACAGATGCACAAATTGCAGCCTATAAAGCTGAAGGTCGAGAAGCGGTCGTGCGCATGCGTATGCCAGAAGGCACCACCACATTTGTTGATGAAATTCGTGGTGAAGTCACCTTCGATCATAAATTTGTTCCAGATTTTGTTTTGGTTCGCGCAGATGGATCTCCGCTCTACACGCTTGCGGTAGCAGTTGATGATGTTTTGATGGGAGTAACCCACGTATTACGTGGTGAAGATTTGCTCTCTTCAACACCGCGCCAAATCAGGGTCTATCAAGCGATGGGAGTAGCAGAGGCAGATTACCCAGTCTTTGCTCACCTTCCCTTTGTTATGGGACAGGACAATGCCAAATTATCAAAGCGCAACGGCGAAGTTTCGATTGCTTGGTATCGCGAACAAGGATATTTACCTGAAGCAATCTGCAATTACTTGGCGTTGCTCGGTTGGTCACCAGGAGATGATCGCGAAAATATCACGATGCAAGAACTCACCGAACTCTTTACCGTTGAAAAGGTGCACTCATCTCCTGCTCGCTTTGATATGAAGAAACTTGAGGCTATCAATGGTGACAAGATTCGTGCGTTGACAATTGATGAATTTGCTCGGTGGACGATTCCATTTTTAACTAAAGCAAAGGTCATTTCGGGCACCGAATCTGAAATTGCACTGGTCAAGAAGGCGCTACCGCTTATTCAAGAGCGCATTGTCAAACTAGATGAAGCGCCACAATTACTTAAGTTTCTCTTTGTCACCGAATTTACTATTGATGCAGATGCCGTTTCTAAAGTCACCGAAAATGGCGCAAAGGAGATTCTGCATCGCGCAGAGCAGGATCTCAATGCGCTAGATACCTGGACTCACGAAAGTATCGAAGCAACTCTTCGCGCATCACTCATTGAAGAGATGGGACTCAAACCACGCATTGCATTTACCGCACTTCGCGTTGCGACAACTGGAAGCACTATCTCGCCTCCACTCTTTGAATCAATGGAATTACTCGGAAAATCTGAATCGTTAGCGCGAATTTCCAAGGCGCTCTCGCTGTAACTTTCCCTATATTCTTAAGGTAAACTCTGCACTTGTTGTATTGGGGTATGGGGTAATTGGCAGCCCTGCTGATTCTGGTTCAGTAAGTCTAGGTTCGAGTCCTGGTACCCCAGCG
>CALMJL010000063.1 GCA_937864425.1 uncultured Candidatus Planktophila sp. | reverse complement strand
CCAGTTGCACCTCTTTCTCCTTGTGGGCCAGCAGGTCCTGCAACTCCAGTTGTTGCAGATGCATTTGTAATTGTCTTTCCATCTGATCCGTTCTTGCCATCAGATCCATTCTTTCCATCGCTGCCATTTTTTCCATCTGCACCTGTTGCTCCAGTTGGTCCTTGCAAATTAACTGGCGCTGGCCATTTTCCGTTTTTCTTTGGTCCATATATAAGAAGTGATCTGGTATCAATAAAGAAATCTCCATTGATTCCATCAGTGAGTAGTGGTGCACCTTTTCCGCTCAAGATTGTGTTGGGAATTGAGCTGGCGCTACGGCCAGCGGCATGCACTGAAGTTTCAGTACTTGCACCAAGTAGCAGAATTGCAATAGCGCAAACAATAGAAAGTTGGCGAGCCTTCATGGGTAACCTCCGCGGTCATTCGGTGTTCCCAGTGTGAAGTTGGCTGCGGCATAGTGAAATCGGGCAACCCCTCAGTTTTCTCACAGGGTATGGGGGTGGTCCAGCGCGTGAGTTCACAGAAGCATCGAAAAAATTCGCAGATGGCTCACAGGTTCTCGGGGTATCTTTTTCAGCATTGAGGGCTTAAGTACTCGCAGGTCGAAAACGAGGGTTTCGACTTCATTAACGGGACAGGAGACATGCAAATGTCAAAGAAGAAAGTAGCAGCAGTTCTCATTACAACTGCGGCGGTTTCAATTAGCACCATCGGAGTTGCAACTGCAGCTTCGAAGAGCTCGACAACACGAGTCTCAACAACGTCAGTTTCAACTTCTGGCATCAAAGGACCACGCGCTGATTTTGCAGCAGTACTTGCTTCTCTCGTCACTAAGGGAACAATCACTCAAGCACAGTCAGATGCAATTGTGAAAGCACTTGATGAAGCACGCGCTGCAGATGAGGCAAACCGTCCAATGGGACCAAAGGGCGAAGGGGGCCCAGATCGTGCTGCAGTGCTTACTTTGATTTCAAAGACACTCGGAATTGATGAAGCAACAATTAAGTCACGACTTGCTGCTGGTGAAACTCTTGCCGCAATTGCTGGTTCAAAGAAAGATGCTTTGATTGCAGCACTTGTTGCCGATGAAACAAAGCGTATTGATGCAGCTGTTACCGCTGGAAAGTTAACAGCAGATCAAGCAACAAAGCTCAAGGCCAATCTCACTGCTCATGTGACAGATGAAGTTAATTCAACTCGTCCAATGGGTGGCAAGGGTGGTCCTGGCATGGGTGACAAGCGCGGACATGGTCGTATGGGTGGCGGAATGGCTGGCTCAGGAACAACCACGCTGACACTTCCAGCAACACCTAATTCATAACCTTTCAACATGTAGTTCCTCCTTGGGTAGAAAAACCCGTCACGCAAAGAGCGTGGCGGGTTTTTCTTTGCTCTTATCTCGCATGCTTAAATTGCGCATGCGCATTCATATCGGCAGCGATCACGCCGGTCTCGATTTTAAGAATGAATTAATCAATCACCTTGTGGCACAAGGTCATGATGTGACCGACCACGGGCCATATGAATATGACGCACTCGATGATTACCCTGATTTTTGTATTCCATGCGCAGAAGCAGTTGCCAAAAATCCAGAATCTCTTGGAATCGTCCTTGGCGGCTCGGGCAATGGTGAGCAAATGGCTGCCAATAAAGTCAAAGGCGTGCGCGCAGCTCTTGTGTGGAGCATCGAGACCGCCAAATTAGCGCGCGAACATAACAATGCCAATGTCATTGCAGTCGGTGGCCGTATGCACGAAGCAGATTTTGTGAAGCAATTAATCGATACCTTTATCGCAACTCCATTTTCTGGAGACGAGCGCCATCAGCGCCGCATCAACAAGATTAGCAATTACGAAATTACTGGAGATCTCTAACCTTTAATTTTTGAGATAACGCAGATCTGTCACCTGATGATCTTTGGTGATTCCCTGACCTTCAAATCGAGTGACCGGTCTCCACTCAGGACGTTTAACTACTCCCCCTGCAAAGAGTGGACTTACTGAAAATACTTCCTGAATGTGTTCTGCATAGGGAACCCAGTCTGTTGCAATATGAATAAATCCATCCTGCTTTAGTTTTGGATGGATAAGCGCCAGGAATTCAGCAGTCACGATGCGCCGCTTATGGTGTCGTTTTTTCGGCCATGGATCGGGAAAGAAGAGATGAATTCCATCAAGGCAAGCATCAGGAATCATCGAGGCAATAATCGGATGAGCATCACCTTCAATAATTCGAATGTTCGAAAGATTCAACTCTTGGATTCGCAGCATTAACTTTCCGATGCCTGGCCGATGTACCTCAACGGCTAAAAATCCAGTCTCTGGAAAATCGCGCGCAATCAGCGCGGTTGCCTCTCCCATGCCAAATCCAATTTCCATGATCACGTTCTGTGAGTCCGGAAAAAGTGATGTGATATCTAGTAATTCATCCTGATATTCGATCCCATAGCTGCCCCAGTATTTATCGAGAGCGCTCTGTTGTGGGCCGGTAATGCGCGAACCGCGTAATCGATAGGTGCGGTTTGCGCTCTGTTCCATCATGAAATTCTAACGTGTGACGAAATGTTGAGTTGGTGGTTGGATATGTCAACAAAGCCATCGCCCCGTTGAAGGAGTAACCGTGCCAGGTACAAATATCAAGCAAGTTGAAGCTGCAGAACGTTCTGCCATCGTCAAAGCGCAGAGTTATCGCATCGACTTAGATCTCACCACTGGCGCAGAGAATTTCCGAGTTAAAACCACCATCACATTTGCAGGTCTTAAGCCTGGCGCAACAACCTTCCTTGATTGCGTGGGAAGTAAAGTCATTAGCGCCAAACTCAACGGCGTTGAATTTGATCCGAAATTTGATGGCGAATCTATTTACCTGCCTCCGCTTGCTGCCGAGAATGTTGTAGAAATTGAGCACGACGGGATCTACTCCAACTCCGGCGAAGGTCTGCACCGATTTGTAGATCCTGCAGATAACGAGGTCTATCTCTATACCCAGTTTGAAACCGGCGATGCCCGCCGCATGTATGCCTGCTTTGATCAACCTGATCAGAAAGCAACTTTCACCATCAGCACGATTTCACCCAAGCATTGGGAAGTCATCTCCAACTACGGAATTGAATCCACCAAAGATTTAGATGGCGATCGCAAATTTATTCAATTTGCCCAATCTCAAGTGATTTCAACTTATGTCACCGCGATTGTGGCTGGTCCGTATCAATCTGTTCATGATGAATATAAAGGCGAGAAAACTATTCCGCTTGGAATCTATGCTCGTAAATCATTCTTTAAATATGTTGATGCAGACAAGATCTTCGAAGTCACCAAGCAGGGTTTTGCCTACTTTGAAAAGACATTTGGGCTCGCCTATCCATTTGGAAAGTATGACCAAATCGCAGTTGCTGAATACAACTGGGGCGCTATGGAAAATGTTGGTTGTGTAACCTTCCATGAAGATGTGCTGATTTTCCGTTCCAAAGTCACTGAGCGAAATTATGTAAGCCGCGCAACCACTATTCACCATGAGATGGCACATATGTGGTTTGGTGATCTGGTCACCATGAAATGGTGGGATGACCTCTGGCTCAATGAATCTTTTGCTGAGTGGGCTTCCTATCAATCAGTCTCTGAATCCACCAAGTACAAAGAAGCGTGGACTGAATTTAACTCGCTTCGTAAAAACTGGGCTTACCGCGTGGATCAGATGACAACAACTCACCCAATTGCAACTGAGATGGAAGACCTTGATGCAGTCCGATCCAACTTTGATGGAATTTCCTATGCCAAAGGCGCCTCTGTATTGCAACAATTAGTTGCTCACGTTGGCCGGGATAACTTCATTAAAGGACTTCGTCTCTATTTTGCAAAGCATGCATATGGAAACACCACCTTAAAAGATTTGATTGATCAATTAGAGGCTGCTTCTGGGCGCGATTTATCAGCATGGGTTGCTACCTGGCTTCGCACCTCTGGCGTGAACACCATTCGCCCAGTTGTTGCAACTAACGGTGACACCTACTCTTCCATTGCAATCAAGCAAGAAGTTCCAACAGTGCCAGCTGGATCAAAAGAACTTCGCCCACATAGATTGCATGTGGGACTCTTTGATATTCAAGGCGAAAAGTTAACTCGCCGCACCAGCGTTGAATTAGATATTGCAGGAGAACTCACTGAAGTCACAGCTCTCGCTGGTCAAAAGGTGGCAGATCTCTTGCTCATCAACGATAAAGATCAAACCTATGCAAAGTTGCGTTTTGATGATCGCTCGATTGCAACAATGAAGACCCACCTTGGCAAGCTAGATGATTCACTCGCTCGCGGACTTATCTGGGCTTCACTCTGGGATTCATGCCGCGATGGCGAGTTACCAACTTCTGACTACATCACTATCGCGCTCAATGCGCTCAAAACCGAAACAGATATTTCGATTGTCTCGGCAACATATCTCCAATTTGAAACAGCAATCTGGGCATACGCACATCCATCAAAGCGCGATGCGATTCGCGCACAAGTTGCCGATGCAACCGCTGCCATGTTGGCCACTGCAGCGCCTGGCAGCGATCACCAAATGCAATTTGCACGCGCTTTTGCAAACAATGCAATCACACCTGCCCATTTCGAGAAGTTAAAGGCGATCCTGAACGGCTCTGAAAATGGATTGGTCATTGACGCAGAAATTCGCTGGTACATCTTTATCTGCGGCGTTAAGCGTGGAGTATTTGGACCTGCTGAGATCGAAGCAGAATCAGCCAAGGACAACACTGCACACGGTAAGCAATACACCGCTTATTCCTATGCAGCGCTTCCTACAAAAGAGTCAAAGACAAAGACTTTTAATTCAATTACCCAAGATAATCTCTCCAACACAATCCACGCATATATGTGCCGCGGATTTAACGAAAATATCCACCACGAACTTTTGGCAGATTTCGTTGATCAATACTTCGATGCGATTCTTAAAGTCTGGGAGACCAAAGGCTTTGAAATTGCCGAGACCACCGCAACCCTGCTCTTTCCTTCATGGGTGATTAGCGATGAAACGGTCAAGAAGGCACAGCACTGGCTTGATGTCACCGGCAAAGATGCTTCACATGCGCTGCGCCGCTCTGTGACCGAAGGACGCGATGCAATGCAACGCGCACTCAAAGCACGCGCTGCCGACAAGTAATTATTCGATCGAAGTAATAACCGAGCTGGTTTTGCTGCGCGCTTTCTTTGTACTTGTGCCAGCCCAGACCAGAACCGAGATCACAAGAAAGAGTGCAACTGGCGCTGCCACAAAATACGTAAATGTTTGAATTGCAGTAAGTCCTTCACCTGGATTCGAACCTGGCTCTTGATTGATACGTGGCGCAGCAATTGCGATTGTGGTGAGGTGCTTGATCATGTGCGCAGTTTATGCAGTTGCTGCAGTGACTCCAAATGGCTCAAGGTAAGGAAGCCAACGAGATTCGGTGCGACCTGTTCCGAGAATGCGCCACGCGGCGCCAACTGGTTCGCGTGGCAATGAGCGCAATTTCCAACCTAAATCTTTGAGCGTCTTATCTGCTTTTACATGATTGCACTTATGGCAAGCGCTAACAACATTCTCCCAATTGTGACCACCGCCACGAGAACGTGGAATGACGTGATCAATAGATGTTGCCGCTGCATGGCAGTACACGCATCGACCACCATCTCGGGCAAAAATTGCACGACGCGAAAGTGGAACTGCATGGCGATAAGGAATCTTTACAAATTTATTGAGGCGAATGACAGAAGGTAATTCAATTTGTCCTGAAGTAAATCGCAGAATAGTTCCGGATGCTTCCACCATAGTTGCGCGATTGTTGAGAAGAAGGATCAATGCACGACGATCCGTAACGACACCAAGTGGCTCGTAGGTGGCGTTCAGAACTAATGTGCGGTTCATCATGACCTCAATTTCCAACGCGTGGCTCGCGTTGATTGGGTTATATTGCCTTAAATCTTGCCGATACGCAGGTATTTCATGGTGAAATTTTGATAAAGATTTCACTACCCTTAATGCCATGAACGAACGGACCCAGGCCGTGTGGGATTGGTTCAACGGGGCCCCACTTCGCATCCTCAGCATTCTTCTTATTGCTGCAATCTGCCACTTTCTTGGCCATCGCGCGATTGATCGAGCCATTGCCCGCCTTGCACACGCAGATTTAAAACCAGGACCCGGAACAGCAAAACGCCAAGCAGAACGCGCACGCACAATTGGAACAGTTTTTAGTTCAACATTTAATGCCGCGGTTTGGATCATTGCAGCAGGTATGGTGCTTGGAGAATTTGGATTTAATTTAGGCCCAGTGTTGGCATCAGCTGGAGTAATTGGTGTTGCACTTGGTTTAGGTGCACAAACTTTGGTGCGCGATATTTTGTCAGGAATTTTTATGTTAATCGAAGATCAATACGGCGTTGGTGATGATGTCAAAGTTCAGGATGTTGAAGGCAAAGTGGAGCGAGTTGGGCTTCGCATTACTCAAGTGCGCGATCACGCCGGAACGCTTTGGTATATCCGAAACGGTGAAATCTTGGTCGTTGGAAACAAATCTCAAAAATAATTTACAACTTAATCAAAAGAATTAACCATGTGCAGCGCTGCACCTTCTAAATAGCGCCACAATTTTTCACGGTGTTCAGGAGTCATTTCAACTCCATCAACTGCTTTACGCATACATTCAAGCCAGGCATCTTTTGCCGCAGGGTTGATGTGAAAACCTGCATGGCGCATGCGAAGTCGTGGGTGTCCTCGTTCTTCTTGATACTTCGTGGGTCCACCCCAATATTGTTCAAGAAACATTTGCAAGCGTTGCGCTGCGCCTTTCATATCTGATTCTGGATACATGGGGCGCAATATGTCGTTGGTCGCAACCTGTGCATAAAACTGCGATACCAAATCGGCAAAGAACGCTTGGCCACCAAAGGCTTCGTAGTAATTAGTTGTATCTCGCTCCATATTAACCTCGCAAAGTTGCGGCATTCACACCTTTGGCAATTCGCAGCACTGCCAACGCGGCAACTAAACACATCGTCGCAGAGATATAGAAAGCGATGGCGTAATCCCCCAACTTAACGCGAAGGACTGCAGCACCTATTGCAGCAACTGAAGCGCCTACTTGATGGCCGACAAATACCCAGCCATACACAACTGTTGCACGTTGAACCCCAAGCACATGGCGACAGAGCATGATCGTGGGTGGAACTGTTGCTACCCAATCAAGACCGTAGAAAATAATGAAGACAAGTGTGGATGGATGCATCGTGCTAAAGAGTATGGAAGGCAATAAGAAGAGTGAGAGCCCGCGCAATCCGTAATAGAAAAAGAGAAGCTTGCGAGGATCAATGCGATCGGTGAGCCATCCTGAAAAAATTGTGCCGATGACATCAAATACTCCAACAAGTGCGAGCAAACTTGCAGCAACGGTTTCATTCATTCCATGGTCATGCGCTGCCGGAATAAAGTGAGTGCCAATCAAGCCATTGGTAGATAGTCCACAGACGAAAAAAGTTCCAAAGAGAATCCAAAAGTCGCGCGACTTGCTTACTTTCTGTGCGGTATCAAGTGCGATGCGAGCCGCTGACATGTCGTTTTTAGGTTCTGGTTTCCAATCAGCGGCAGCGCCGTAAGGTGAGATTCCCAGTGATTCGGGCTTCTCTTTCAGAAAGAAGAAAATAAATGGAACAACAAGAGCCGATGCACCACCAACCGTTAAAGAGACGCTCTTCCAACCATATGTGATCGCAAAATGCGAAAGCAGCGGTAAGAAAATTAATTGCCCAGTAGCAGTTGCTGCAGTGAGCGCACCGACCACAATGCCTTTGCTCTTAATAAACCAACGATTGGCAACAGTTGCGGCAAAGACCAGCGCCATTGAACCAGCACCTGTTCCAACGCCAACTCCCCACAACAGCCACAGATGCCACGGTTGAGTCATAAAGATTGTGGAACTTGCACTGAGCGCAACGACAGTAAGTGCGGACATCACAACTTTGCGAACGGTAAAGCGTTCCATCAACGCTGCTGCAAATGGTGCAACCAATCCAAAGAGCATGACATTGATCGAAACTGCGAGTGAAATCTGCGAGCGCGACCAACCAAAAGCATCTTCCAGCGGAACAATCAGCACAGAAGGCGCAGATCTAAATCCGGCTGTAGCCATCAGGGTTGCAAAGGTGACGGCTGCTGCAATCCAGCCAGGATGAAGCTTTTTACTCAACTAATTACGCTTTCAAATATTGCTGCAGAAAATTTCTTTCGGCATCTGTGAGCGGACGTGATCGCTTGGTCTCCATAGAAACTGCAACTTGTACTGTCTTCACGCGCGCATGCACGGTGCCGTTATCGCCAATGACTTCATATCCCAAGGTAAAGGAAGAATTGCCAATATTTTCAACCCACAAAGTGACATCGTAGAGACGACCACCTTCATAAATTGGCTCGAGGTAATCAACTTCGGCGCGCGCAACCACCATTTCAACCAAAGTTGGTTTCTCATTCTTTTCGGCATATTGATAGAAAGACCATTGAAAGCGGGCTTCTTGAATATAAGTTAAATATTTTGCATTGTTGATATGTCCAAATGCATCAATATCGTCCCAGCGCACAAATTGTTGGTTGGTATAAATCATTAGCGTGTGAGCTTTCGATAGGTAGCGCGATGTGGCCGCGCAGCTTCTGCGCCCAGTCGAGCAATCTTGTTCTCTTCGTAGGATTCAAAGTTTCCTTCAAACCAGAACCACTGAGAGTCGCCTTCGTAAGCCAAGATGTGAGTTGCCACGCGGTCTAAGAACCAACGATCGTGAGAGATCACAACTGCGCATCCTGGAAATTCAAGGAGCGCATTTTCGAGCGAACCTAAAGTTTCCACATCAAGATCGTTAGTTGGTTCGTCAAGTAGCAATAAATTTCCGCCTTGCTTCAGAGTGAGCGCTAAGTTCAGACGATTACGCTCTCCACCTGATAAGACTCCGGCAGGTTTCTGTTGATCGGGGCCTTTAAAACCGAAAGCTGCAACATATGCACGCGATGGCATTTCTACCTGTCCAACTTTCATAAAGTCGAGTCCATCAGAGACAACTTCAAAGAGAGTCTTCTTGGGATCGATTCCACCACGTGACTGATCCACATAAGAAATCTTTACAGTTTCACCAATTTTGACGTCTCCTGAATCAGGTTTTTCCATTCCCAAGATAGTTCTAAAGAGCGTTGTCTTTCCTGCACCATTGGGACCGATGACTCCCACGATTCCGTTTCGTGGCAGAGTGAATGAAAGATCATCAATTAAGACGCGATCGCCAAATCCTTTGGTCAGATTGGTAACTTCCACAACCACATTGCCAAGACGAGGTCCTGGTGGAATCTGAATTTCTTCAAAGTCCAACTTACGCATCTTGTCTGCCTCAGCTGCCATCTCTTCATACCGTGCAAGACGGGCCTTGGATTTTGCTTGTCGACCTTTTGCATTTTGGCGAACCCATTCGAGTTCTTCGGTAAGTCGCTTCGCGCGCTTGGCATCTTTTTGACCTTCAATTTTCAGACGTGTTGCTTTGGTATCAAGATAGGTTGAGTAATTACCTTCGTAGGGATACGCACGACCACGATCAAGTTCAAGAATCCACTGCGCCACATTGTCCAAGAAGTAACGATCGTGAGTAATCGCAACAACGGTGCCGGGATATTTGCTGAGGTGCTGCTCGAGCCAGAGAACAGATTCGGCATCCAAGTGGTTTGTTGGTTCATCAAGGAGTAAAAGGTCAGGAGCTTCAAGGAGCAATTTGCACAGCGCCACGCGACGCTTTTCTCCACCAGAGAGAACTTTGACATCAGCATCTGGTGGTGGACAGCGGAGCGCATCCATCGCTTGCTCAAGCTGCGAATCAAGTTCCCACGCATTGCGATGATCAAGTTGTTCTTGCAGTTCGCCCATTTCAGCGAGCAACTTGTCGTAATCCGCATCGGGGTTTGCCATCTCTTCAGAAATTTCATTGAAGCGACGGATCATCTCCATCGTTTCGGCAACGCCTTCTTGCACATTTTCAAGAACAGTTTTCTCTTCATTCAGGTGAGGCTCTTGCAAGAGAATTCCGACTGTGTATCCCGGAGTCAGATACGCCTCACCATTGGATGGTTGTTGTAATCCAGCCATGATCTGTAAGACCGTTGATTTACCTGCGCCATTGGGGCCAACAACACCAATTTTTGCGCCTGGTAAAAACATCAATGTGACATCGTCAAGAATTACTTTGTCACCGTGCGCTTTACGCGCTTTCTTCATCGTGTAAATGAACTCAGCCATAGGTAGCAACCTTACTAAGGAGTTTGGACGACTGGATACAATTGCTCCATACGACCCTGCAGGCGCCTGTAGCTCAGTCGGATAGAGCAACCGCCTTCTAAGCGGTAGGTCGCAGGTTCGATTCCTGCCAGGCGCGCAATTTTTTATCTACATCAAAAAACTAGGTGGACTATCAATTGATAGTCCACCTAGTTTCGTTTTGATTACTGGTTTGCTTTGGCTATTTGAGACTTGGCTTTATCAAGGAATTTGCCAGTGAGTACTACGTAACCTAGTTTCGGATCCGAAGCAGAACAGGCTGGCGAAAGGATGTATTCGGCCAACTGTTTCACTGCTGCTCCACGAGCCTTGTCTCCATAACTGGTTTCAAGGAGCATGTAAGAGACGATTCCAAGGGTGTAGGCACCTGCAAGGTTTGTTTTGTAGTCATAGGTAACGATTCCGTCTGCATCCTGTGACGCTTCGCCGAGAAATGCTGAGACTGCACCTGAATCAGGGAATACAAAGTTGCCTGAAGCGTTACCAACATACGCGGCACGAAGACCGTATGCATCTCCCCAGTTTTTCTCTGCATAAGTAATCGAGTACTTGGTCTTAGCTGCGAGAGTTGCAACTCCCTGGGACGCATTTGCACCAACGATTCGACCGATATTTCCAGTTGCATTGATGTTTCCTGGAAATGCAGTTGTGAATGCATCATTTGCAGGCTTTGTCCAGACCGAAGGAGCCACTCCGTTTAGCCAGCGAGTGAAGTTGTTGGAAGTTCCGGACCCGTCAGCTCGATAAATAACTTTGATTGGTTGATCTGGAAGTGTATAAATTACCGACTTTGTGCCTGAACGAAGAACCACAGGATTGCCAGATTTGTCCTTGACAGCGTTTCCTTGCGCATCCTTCTTATAAACAGTTGTTGTTACAGAACGGTTGTTATCAGCCACGATTGCTGGATCATTCCATTTGGTTATTTCGCCAGCAAAAATCTTCGCAACCGTTGAAGCAGATAGATAAATATCCTTCTTCGCAGGAAGATTCACTAAGACTGCGATTGGAGCCGCAATTATTGGAGCGTGATAAATTGTCGAACGCTTTGTAGCTGCCGTGTGGGCGGAGTCAGAAAACCAAAAATCGCCAATCTTTGAATCTGAATTTTTCTTTCCTGTGCCTGAACCTGTTGATGTGTATACATAAGAATGATTTGTGGCCTTAGCGAATCCGGCTTTGCAAGCCTGGAGAAGTGGATCCACAAAAGACGCGCCAGATCCCTGGAGATCTACGGCATGAGCTGGTGTCGCTGAGGAAATTGCAATAGCACCGGCGACAACAAGTGCCTTTACCTTCTTCGAAAACTTCATTTTGTTCCCCTCGTAAAAAACGTAAGTGGTCCTTACTCAGCGAAAGGTAGGCAGCGTCAGTAACAAGAAAGCCGCTACAAGGTTAACGTTTAGGTCCTACAAGGTGAACAACTGGTGTTAACCGAAACGACCGGTAACGTAATCTTCAGTGCGTTTATCCTGAGGCGAAGAGAAGATTTTGCTCGTAGGGGCCGCTTCAACCATTTCACCTGGCCCACCATCAGATAGGAAGAAGGCGGTGTAATCAGAGACTCGCGCTGCCTGCTGCATATTGTGGGTCACAATGACAATAGTCATGGTTTTGGCAAGATCTGCAATTGTCTCTTCAATTCTGAAAGTCGACCCTGGGTCAAGTGCGGAACAAGGCTCATCCATCAATAAAACTTGAGGCTCAACTGCAAGCGAGCGCGCAATACACAGACGCTGCTGTTGCCCTCCAGATAAGGCCCCGCCATGTTCATTCAATCGGTCCTTTACCTCGTTCCACAGTCCAGCACGAGTTAGGCAAATTTCCATCAATTCATCCGTGTTGCTCTTTTTCAATTGAGCGAGCTTTAAGCCAGATAACACATTTTCTCCGATGGTCATAGAAGGAAATGGGTTAGGTTTCTGAAAGACCATTCCAACTCGCAGACGTATTTTTGTGACATCGGTACCGGGAGCGTAAATATCTTTCCCATTGAGCAAGACTTCTCCGGCAAATGCTGCTGTAGGAATAAATTCATGCATGCGATTTAAGGTGCGAATAAAGGTAGATTTTCCACATCCAGAGGGACCAATTAATGCGGTAACCGTGCCCGCAGCAAAATCAAGAGAGATATCAGATAAGACATGCTTGTTTCCAAACCATGCATGAACTCCGCGTGTTTCTAGCCCCGTACCGAGCAGAGCGGTACCAGGCTGATTTTGCGTACGCGCTGCTGCAACATTTGCAAGTGATGCTGGTTTTGTGTGTGAAGTGATCATTCTCTGCTCATCTTTCTCGTCGTTACTTGAATTCGCATTGTCGTTCATATTTCTATCCGACCTTTCTACCGCTGAGGTAGCGCGCTAAACCAAAGAGTATGAAGATGAAACTGAGGAGCACCAACATACCTGCCCACGCCCGCGCAAACGCTTCAGGTGTTCCGCCAGTAAGAAAGGCCTTCCAAATGTAGTAAGGGAGCGATCCCATGGCGCCGTGTGTCGGGTTGAGATTCAGTGAATCTCCACCGCCTGAAACAAGAAGGAGCGGCGCGGTTTCTCCAATAATGCGTGCGATACCAAGAATGATTGCGGTGACGAGACCACTTCTTGCCGCCGGAATCACCACGCCTGAAACTGTTCGCCATTGAGTTCCACCCAGCGCCACTCCAGCTTCGCGTAATTCGTTAGGAATGAGGAGCAACATTTCTTCCGAAGTTCGAGCAATTGTTGGGATCATCAAAATTGTTAAAGCAAATGAACCCATCAAACCTGAGAGTTCCTTGGTAACTGGATAAATCAAGCTGGACAGGATAAAAAGTCCAGCAACGATTGAGGGTACCCCCGACATTGCCTGCACAAGGAAGCGAATCGGACGAGTCAACGATCCTCGAATTTCAGTCAAGTAAAGTGCGGTTAACACTCCAATAGGAAAACTAATTAGTAACGCTCCGCCCACCATCAAAATTGTTCCTACAAGTGCGTGGAGTAAGCCGCCATTGACGATGGGATCATTGACGGATGCAAGTGCCATGTCTTTTGAAAGCAGGCCCAGGTGCAATCCTTTGTAACCTTTGCTTACCACGGTCGCAACGATGCTAACTATAGGAATCACAGTAATAACGATTGCCATCACCGTAAATACCTGCAAGAGCGAATCCTTTGCTGCAGCATTTCCGCGCTTTAAGTAATGGAACCCAAAATTTAAAATTAACAGAGAAAAAAATAAAGATACAAAGAATCCTAATTTGCCGTTGAGTCCAGTGAATTTGACCGAAGCGGTTGCACAGCCAAAGGCTGCAAGAATAATCATGGCATTTTCTAATTTATCAACCACTGTTGGTCGCCATGGCATTTGAGGAGTTGGAATATTGATGGTCATCGTCCTTTGCCTCCAAATCTGCTGATAAGCAAATCCGCCACAGCATTAACTAGAAGCGTTAATAAAAAGAGCACCAGTCCTGCAGCCATGAGAGCATCTACCTCGTAAGGGCCTGCTTCTCCGAATTTAAGCAAAATCAGCGATGCAACATTTCCTCCTGCGCCAAACAAAACTTGCCAGTTAATTTGATACACAACATTTAGAACGGTGTATACGGCAACAGTTTCTCCCATGGCGCGACCCAGTCCCAGCATCGCTCCACCAACTATTCCGCCGCGACCATATGGAATAACGACAGCTCTTATCATCGCAAGCTTCGTCGCTCCTAAAGCATAAGCTGCTTGCACACGATCAAGTGGAGTTTGATCAAAAATTTCTCGAGAAACTGATGTCACGATAGGAATAATCATGATTGCAAGCACTAGGCCAGCGATAAAAGGTGAGCGTTCAAAAATAGGTGTAGGTACATCAAATAACGGAATAAATCCTAAATACTTGTGTACCAATTTGGCCCAATATTCTGCAGATGACATAAATATAAAGAATCCCCAAAAGCCAAAAAGCAGGGAGGGGAAGGCTGCCATCAAATCAACGACTGATATGAGAAATTTCTTCACACGACCATTTGCATAAAAAGTCAGATAGAGGGCGCTTAAGACAGAAATTGGAACTCCAACAAAAATCGCTATAAGTGCGCACAACATCGTGCCAACCAACATCGCACCAATGCCAAAAGTTGAACTGACCATCGTTCCAGTTTCGTCAGTTGTCACTTCCCAGGCCGATCCGGTGATAAACCCCAACTTCTCATCTATAAGGATGTGCACTCCTTTAATGGATAAGAAGAGAGCAATCAAGCCAAGAATTACTAGAGATGCCATGCCGCCTGTCGTTACAATCAATC
>CALMJL010000062.1 GCA_937864425.1 uncultured Candidatus Planktophila sp. | reverse complement strand
GTGATCGTTAATCCAGTTTCGACTTGGATTTCCCTCAATATTTAATTCACGGACTGCAACCACCGCATCGCGAGAGACTCCATTGACGGTGTAGCGATCGATATCAAGTGACTCTGGGAATGAGTAGTACGGCTTAATTTGCTGGAGCTGGCGGAAGGTTGCTGAAAGAACATTGGGATCCATCAAACGAATATTGGCAATCGTTGCTGCATCTTTAGCGAGTTGTCCTGCACTCGTTGAAATGGTGGCGTTGTAATCCTGCATCGTGACATTTTCTAGACCATATGCAGCGCGGGTTGCATCGATATTTCGCTGAATATATGGAGCCTCTTTAGAAGATTCAGATGGCTTTACTTGGAATTGCTGAATTGCACCTGGATATATGCCGGCGATTAATACGGATGAAATCACCATCAAAGCGGTACCTGCAGCAGGTAAGAGCCAGGAGCGGCGCACAATATTGGCAAAGAAGAGAAGTGAACATACGACTGCAATCGCAGACAAAATAGCTTTGGCAGGAAGGAGCGCATTGACATCGGTATAGGTAAGACCCGTAATCAATCGTCCCTCTTTGAGTGCAAGCGCATAACGATCAAACCAATAGGCAACAGCCTTCAGCAGCACAATTAATCCGAGCAAGATTGAAATTTGTACTCGCGCTGCAACGGTAGTGCGATCTGTTTGTACCTGAGTACGAATTCCTCCATACATGTAATGCACAAAGACGCTGGCAAGAGTTGCCAAAATAAGAGTGGAAATACCCCAACCAATCAGCGCTTGATACATCGGCAACTTAAAGGCGAAGAACGAGATATCGATTCCAAATTGCGGATCTTTCACACCAAAATCAGTGGCGTTGTTAAAGAGCACCCATTCTTTCCAGAAAACCATTCCAGAAGAGCCAGCAAAATAAATCAGTGCCGCGCTAATGCCGATAAAGACCCAGCGACGAATTGGTTCGATCTGTGCTCGCAAACGTTCGACGCCCGAGATTTCAACGCTTGTTGGCACATAGAGTGGCCGGCGCTTGAAGGCGATGTATACATTCGATGCGATGATCGCTGCAGTCAACAGACCGACGATGAGAAATAGTTGAATTTTGGTGAAGAGAACCGTTGACCAGACGCTGGTAAATCCAACTGATTTAAACCAAAGCCAATCAATGTAGTAACCGCTGAAATAGATAAATGCTGCTGCTATGAGAAAGAGAATTGCTCCGGTAATTACAAAAGGGAGTCGATTACGGTTCATGCCCCTAGGTTAGTGCACCCAATAACAGGGCGAGAACTGGAACTGTGAGCCTTTGCTCCTTGCACTTCAACTGGTTTTTGCAGATAAGTGACGGCATCACTGAGGCGAGAGACAGCAACGACAGTAATGCCGCTCACATGAGTAGGTAATTCATCGCAATTTTCTTGGGAGGCAAAGAGCAGAGTTGCGCCAGCTTTCTTTGCAGCAATTATTTTTTCTGCGATTCCACCAATGGGCCCAATTTTTCCTGTTGCAGAAATAGTTCCGGATGCTGCAATTTTTCGACCTTGTGCCAAATCTTCAGGTGTGAAGAGATCGGTAATACCAAGTGCAAAAATTAATCCACCACTTGGTCCGCCCGTGTTTTTCAAAGAAACTTGAAGTGAACTATCTGAAACTTCATTGAGTTTGATTGTGGGATAGCGCGATGCAAAGAGATTCTGCGCAGCGGTTAGTGCAGCGCTCTGAGATTTCTTCATCTCCTCTTTACCTTTCTTAATCTCTGCTTTGGTATCGGTATCTTCTTGATACATAACAGAGCGCGGCATCACAACACATTCTGCAACTGCCCAACATTGAAGAACTTGATAGCCCAGTACTTTGGCATCAGGGTTGGTGACATAGATAGATAAGAGGTACAACTGTCCATTGACTTTATATGTAGGAAGTGGAGACTGCTTCACCTGTAAGACTTTGGGAAAGAGCGGACTACCTTCACCTGGTTGAATCAGTACGAAATTAAGCGGCAGAGCAAGTGGCAACACCATCGTGATCAGAATGAGCGCTTTGACAAGAAGCGGCGTGCGGGAAAAACGCATTCAGATATTCACTGAGAAATTAAGGATTCTCAGAATTGTCGGTACGGAATGAATCTTGGAATTTCTGAAACTGATTGACTGAGCGCGAGGTCTCGGTCTCAAATTTGCTCTTCAATTTTGAAACCCAGAGCACATATCCAAGAGCACCAATCAGCGCGGTAATGGGCACAACCCACCAAATCAGCGCAGCAAAGGCGCTTGAACCTGCGGCAATTGCGATCATGTGAACATCCTAGTCGCCAGCGCCACATTTCTCGTCGGGAAGTTTTTTGACCCTGTGGGCGTTAGAGCAACTAGATAGAATTTAAGACCAGTCACAAGAACGGAGTAAGAGATGTCACCTTTTGGCTTTACTCCTGATGAAAACCCCGA
>CALMJL010000061.1 GCA_937864425.1 uncultured Candidatus Planktophila sp. | reverse complement strand
CAAGTTGCAGGTAGTTGAAGATTCAACTACATTACTGAAGGTAAGTTTCGATATGTTTCAACATCCATCTCAAAGAGGAGCGCCGCGTGCCTGCAGTAACAGTTAGTGACATCACCGTACTT
Organism: uncultured Candidatus Planktophila sp.; assembly: GCA_937864425.1. GTDB lineage: Bacteria > Actinomycetota > Actinomycetes > Nanopelagicales > Nanopelagicaceae > Planktophila. The sequence continues at coordinate 981 of CALMJL010000061.1, read as the reverse complement.
CCGCGCATCTCAGATGCAACACATCTGCGCGCCCGGCGAATCAAGAGCATCACTACTGCTCCACAAGGTTACGAAGGCGAAGGTTTTCCAGTTCGTCGCGCATTTGCAGGAGTTGATTTAGCAGAGCTCGATCCTTTTATTCACTTAGATCAAATGGGTGAAGTTGAATACGCACCAGGTGAACCAAAGGGAACGCCATGGCATCCACATCGCGGGTTTGAAACAGTTACCTACATTATTGATGGAATTTTTGACCATAAGGATTCCAATGGTGGTGGCGGAACAATTTCAAACGGTGACACACAATGGATGACAGCTGGCGGTGGAATTCTTCATATTGAAACTCCACCAGAGCATTTGGTGATGTCAGGTGGTTTATTCCACGGATTCCAACTCTGGGTAAATCTTCCTGCTGCAAAGAAATGGTCGCCGCCTGCATACCAAGATGTGCGCGCGCATGATGTTGCACTCCTTTCAACCCCAGATGGCGGATCACTTATTCGCATCATTGCCGGCGAATTAGATGGACATGTTGGTCCTGGTTCTACTCAAACTCCTATTACATTGATTCACGCAACTGTGGCACCTGGTGCCGAACTTCGACTTCCTTGGCGTAAGGATTACAACGCACTTGTCTATGCCATGTCAGGATTTGGTTTTGTCGGAGATGAACAACGACCAATATCAATGGGACAACTCACCGTCTTTGGTGAAGGTGATGCAATTGTGGTTCGTGCTGCGCAGCAACAAGAGAGCCGTTCACCTCAGCTTGAACTCTTTATTCTCGGTGGTCAGCCCATTAAAGAACCAGTTGCTTGGATGGGCCCATTTGTCATGAATACAAAGCGCGAAGTTCTTCAGGCATTTGAAGATTTCCAAAAGGGTTTACTCGGATCAATTCCTGCGATTTACAAGGAAGATGCCAAGCGGCCTGACATCCTGGATGTTCACAACGCTCCCACCGATATGCAGGAGAGCTAA
>CALMJL010000060.1 GCA_937864425.1 uncultured Candidatus Planktophila sp. | reverse complement strand
GATATGGATGCGTTCTATGCATCTGTTGCTGAATTAGATCATCCTGAATTTAAAGGTAAGCCCCTTGTTGTTGGCGCTGGAACCCGCGGGGTAGTGCTCTCTGCAAATTACGCTGCAAGAAAATTTGGAATCAGAGCAGCGATGCCAGTAGGTAGAGCAAAGCGAATGGCCCCACAGGCAATATTTATTGCTCCAGAACATCATCGCTACTCCGAAATTTCTCAGCGCATCATGGAAATCTTTCATACCTTTACTCCGCTCGTGGAGCCCATCTCACTCGATGAGGCTTTTCTTGATGTCACTGGGTCGCAGAAATTATTTGGTAGTGGACGAGATATAGCTACAGCGATTCGAACTCGCGTTGAGAAAGAAGAGGGGATTACCTGTTCCGTTGGAATCGCTCAATCAAAATTTATCGCCAAGTTGGCATCGCAACACTGCAAACCCAATGGGATGCTTGAAATCAAAAGTGATCGAATCCTGGAATTTCTCCATCCACTTCCCGTTCGAGCAATCTGGGGAGTAGGGCCAAAGACTGCAGAATCATTGGAAAGATTGGGGTTACATTCAGTCTCAGATATTGCCCACACTCCACGATCCACATTGATTCGGGCACTTGGGGATGCAACTGGTGCTTCATTGTATGAACTTGCATGGGGGCGCGATTATCGAGATGTGATTCCAGATGAACCCGAGAAAAGTATTGGTAATGAAGAAACTTTTGGGGAAGATCTCGATAACCCCGAAGAGATCTTGCGTGAATTTCTTCGCATGACCGAGAAAGCAACGGCTCGATTGCGCGAGCGTTCACTCTTTGCCAAAACAATCACGATAAAAATTAAGTTTGCAGATTTCACATCAATAACTCGATCAAAGACTGTGCCGATCGGAATCGATAACACCCACGAAACGTATGAAGTTGTAAAGGCGCTCTACTTAGCGCTTAAAAATGAAGGAGCACGGATTCGCCTAGTAGGAGTTTCACTCTCTCAATTACATGAAGCTGCCCCCGTGCAGTTACAACTAGGCGCACGAGATCGCGGATGGCGAGAAGCAGATTCGGCAATCGATCGTGCCAAAGCGCGTTTTGGACGCGGCAGCGTTCGCCCAGGCCGGTTAATTCGCCCCCATGCAAAATCTGAAGATGAGGATGCGGAGGGCGACGAGAGTTAAGTGGCGCTACGGAGAGTTCTGTTCTATTGTGTGAATATGTCACTATCCGATCGCGAAAGACGCCTCTTGGCCGAGATGGAAGCAGCTCTTGCTACCGATGACCCTCGCCTTGAATCCCGTTTAGCCGGAAGTACCCTCACCACCGCCAAGCCCCACCTCTTGGCAGGCGCGCTCTCACTCGTTGCAGGCCTTGCCATTCTCTTTGGCGGCCTGATTTCTAAGACCACCCCGCTTGGAGTTGCGGGCTTTCTTGTGGCGCTCGTTGGGCTGGTTTTGATTATTCGCTCCATCGGAAAGGTTTCCGTCCGCGCTCCACGGGGCCCTCGCACCTCATTCTCCTCACGCCTGGAAGACCGTTGGAATAAGCGCAATTTCGATCGTTAAGTAACCTTTTCGCACCCAAGCCCTGGCGCTCGCCGGGGCTTTTTTCATTCTTCAGGCGTGGGGAGCGGTGGGGGAGAGAAGGGAAAATATTGGGTCAGAGTGGTGTAAAAAGGGGGAAAGTGGTGTAAAGTGGGGAATTGAGCAAGGTTTCACGCTCAAGATCCGCACAGTGCTTCTGGGGAAGGAGGCGCCCGACATGTTTCTCGGCACCCACGAACCCCGCCTTGATGAAAAAGGTCGCCTCATCCTTCCGGCGAAATTTCGCGATGAACTTTCTGCGGGCCTTGTTATCACCAAAGGTCAAGAGCGTTGCCTCTATGTATTTCCTGCAGCTGAATTCCAAACAATTACTGAAACTTTGCGACAAGCACCAGTTACCGCAAAGAGCGCTCGCGATTACCAGCGCGTGATGTTTGCAGGCGCGCACGATGAAATTCCTGATCGCCAAGGTCGCGTCACGATTCCACAAGGTTTACGCACATATGCAGGACTAGAAAAAGAGTGCGTTGTTATCGGTGCAAATACTCGCGTCGAAATTTGGGACAGCACATCGTGGAATAAATATCTCGCCGATCGCGAAAAGAGTTTTGCTGATGTTTCTGAAGAGGTTTTTCCGGGACTTATTTAGAGCATCAGCAAAAGTTATTTAACAACACAACTAAATAAAAACTTAATAAAAAATAAATAGAGCGCTCATTTGTGGCCACCGCCGACCTTTCCAACTTGTGAAGCCGGCAGCGACGTCCCTTCCCCGGCGTCGCTTTCGAAAGAGATCCGTCGGCCGGCGGTGACCAGAGATGAGCGCTAAGAAAAAAAGCAAAGGTAATAGAAAAGTGAATGGGGGAGTAGATGCAACATATATCTGTAATGCTTGATCGTTGCGTTGATTTACTCTCTCCAGCAATTGCCGCATCTGCTCACCCTGTAGTCATTGATGCAACGCTAGGCCTCGGTGGACATTCAGAAGCTCTCTTGCAACGTCACACAGAGCTTACTGTCATTGGAATTGATCGCGATAAGAGCGCTTTGGCAAAGGCCGAGCAGCGTCTTCATCAATTTGGAAACCGCATCAAAACTGCACACGGAACCTTTGATCAAATCTCCGAAATAGCAGCCTCCTTTGGCTATTCCACAATCAACGGCGCTCTCTTTGATTTGGGAGTTTCTTCGATGCAATTAGATGAAACTGATCGAGGTTTCTCTTATTCGCATGAAGCACCACTAGATATGCGCATGGATCAAAGTGGCGGCGTTACTGCTTATGAAATTGTGAATTCTTACGAGCCCGGCAAATTAGTTCAGATACTTCGTAATTACGGAGAAGAGAAATTTGCAACTCGCATAGTCGAGAACATCGTAAAAACTCGCAGCAAGAGCCCGATTTCCACAACAACCCAACTTGCCAACCTCGTTAAAGAGAGCATTCCAGCGGCAACTCGTCGCACAGGTGGCAATCCAGCAAAACGTACCTTCCAGGCGCTTCGAATAGAGGCTAACGATGAGTTGGGTGCAATCGCGCGCGCTATTCCTCAGGCGCTTGATCTTCTCATGGTGCAGGGCCGACTAGTAGTGATGTCATTTCAATCTTTGGAAGATCGCATCGTGAAAGAAATTTTCACAGAGAGAACAACCTCCAAGAGTCCACGCAACTTGCCAGTTGAACTCGCCGAATATGCCGCCAAATTCACATTGCTCACGCGCTCAAGTGAAAAGCCTACAGCTGAAGAAATTGAAGCCAATTCACGCGCTGCATCTGTTCGACTTCGTGCGATTGAAAAGGTGGCAGCGTAATGAAATTTGCAACTGCACTTAAAGCCGCACCGCTGATAGCGCCTCGTAAAGTAGTAGCTGAACGAACCGCTGACATTATCTCTGGGCTCTTTCCAGACTTACATTCTGGCGCTCGTGCAACCCAAAAGTTTTTTGCAACGTTTCTTACAGTTGTCATGCTTGCGGGGTTTTTGATTCTTCTCGGCGTTAACACCTTGCTTGCACAGGATGCATTTACTTTGGCTAACTTAAAAACTGAAGCAAAGTTAGTGGCTTATCAGCGAGAGGCAATTAACCGCCAGATTGATGCTCACCAAGCGCCGGAAAATTTAGCTGCTGCAGCAGCAGCACTTGGAATGCGTCCTTCTAATAACCCAGTCTTTCTCGACCTAGCTCCTCAGAAAGATGTGACACATGGGTAATCTTTCACTCGCAAAATCCCGCATCAAAATACTAGTTCTCTGTATGGTGGCAATTTTTGGACTTCTCACCGCCCAGCTCATCCGCGTGCAGGTTATTCAAGCCAATCATTACCAGAGCAAAGCTGCTAATGAAATGGAATCAACGCGAGTTATCCCTGCGCCACGCGGTGATATCACCGATATCAATGGAGTGCCTTTTGCACGAAGCGTTGCTGCAATTTCGGTGGTTGTAGACCAAACTCAGATCAGCGATCCAGCCAGAGTGGCAAATTTCGTTGCTCCCATATTGGGATTATCTGTTTCCGAAGTACAAAGTTCGATCACTGGATCCCGCAAATATTCGATGGTGTTGAAGAACGGCAGGCCAATTCTTTGGGAACAACTCACTCAGAAGATTTATGAATACAACCAATCACTTGATAAAAATCAGTTGGATAAAAGAATCATCGGATTCTTCCCTGAACGTTCCTATATTCGAGAGTATCCATCTGGTTCATTGATTTCATCGCTCGTAGGTTTTGTGCGAGCCAATGGTGTGGGAGCAACGGGCTTGGAATACAGCCTTAATTCAATGATTACTGGAGTCGACGGTCGTTATTCATATGCAGGTGGAAATGGCGCAGAGATTCCTGGTTCGCAAAGAGAAAT
>CALMJL010000059.1 GCA_937864425.1 uncultured Candidatus Planktophila sp. | reverse complement strand
GATGCTGCGGGAAATGGAATCCGTATTGACGTTGATAAGCCTCGCCAGATTTCAGTGAATCCATTTAGCGCAGCTGAACTTGCAGATGCCACCCACGATGTTGAGTTAAAAGAATCAGGTAGAACAGTTGTCCATATTGATGCAGCTCATCGCGGCGTCGGAACTGCATCATGTGGCCCTGACACCCTTGCCAATTACTTACTTCGTGGCGGCAGTTACAGCTTTACCTGGAGCGTTCGCACTATTTAACGAATAATCGTTAACGAACAACTGGCCACTTCGTGGGCGTTGCATATTTGGGATCTCTGCCATCTCCTGAAGATTTACCTTGGATCCTTCTCATAATCCAAGGAATTGCAAAGACAAAGAACCAGGCAACTGTGACTGCCTTTTCTACAACCCACGGAGTTTTCTTGGCAGGTGGAAGCGGTGTTCTCCACGCTGGATCAAAAGGCAGACCTAATTTTTCTTGCACAGCCTGCGCGCAGCGATCATGGCCAATCGAATTTAAGTGCAGACGGTCAAATGCTAAGAAGCGTCGATCACTCAAGAAATGTTCTTGATTGGCATCAACAACGATTGCACCAACTTCGCTTCCAACTTCGCGCACTGCACGGTTAAATGCCGAGAATCTGCGCTCCCAAATTTCTGCACCCTTGCCTTTATTGCCGGTCTTTTCAAGTACGGTAAAGAGCATGATGGTGGCACCTGATTGCGCAATGGTGCGCACTGTCTTCTTATATAACTCGGTGACAACTTCTGATTGATATCCAGGGCGGAGCGCATCATTGGCGCCAGCGTGAAAAGAAACGAGCGTCTCTTTGCCGGTGACATAGGTGAGCGCAACCGGAACTTGATCTTCAACTACTTGATGAATGAGTTTTCCACGCACTGCCAGATTTACATAGGTAAATTCGGGGCTAGCTTTCGCCATCTGATCTGCAACTCGATCAGCCCACCCGCGGTATTTACCGTTGATGATTTCATCTGACATTCCTTCGGAGTAAGAATCTCCGCACACGATAAATCTTGTAAATGTCATTGCTATCTATCCTTGTTTTTAACCCTTACGGCGAGCCTCGTCTACTGTGTACAGCGCAATTGCTGTAGCTACTGATGCATTGAGTGATTCGGTTGTGGCGCTAATGGGAATTGAGACTACTAAATCGCACTTTTCGCGAGTTAAGCGCGCCAAACCTTTACCTTCAGAGCCCACAATCAACATCATAGGTTCGGTAGCAACTTTCATATCTGCGATTGTGTCCACTGATTCACCATCAAGGCCCACCACAAAACATCCAAGTTTCTTTGCTTCATCAATAGTGCGCGCCAGATTTGTTACCTGTGCAATAGGTAGCCGAGCTGCTGCACCTGCCGATGATTTCCAGGCAGATGCTGTCATTCC
>CALMJL010000058.1 GCA_937864425.1 uncultured Candidatus Planktophila sp. | reverse complement strand
TCTTCAGCAGAACGCGGCGCATCGGGACCACCCATATCGGTGCGTGAATGATTAGGGCAGATTGCATCAACTAATAAACCGCGAGCGCCAAGTCCAGTTTCATGTGCCAAGTTGCGAACAAGTGCATTCACTCCCGCTTTACTAATTCGATAAGGCGCAAGTCCGCCAGCATTTCCTGGCCCTGACATACGACCTAAACATGCAGAGAAGATAATGATGCGACCATTGCGCGCATCTGCCATAGCTGGTGCAATTCCATTAACAAGTTGAAAGACCGAATCCAAATTAATGGCCATCACGCGACGCCACTCTTGATCATTGGTCTTTAACGTCTTTGCCATCTTCTCGCTCATCACTCCATGAGCCAACATGAGAACCTGTGGAGTCGGAAGTGATTGAGTAATGGCAGCGATGGTTTCGCGCACCTGATGTGGTTGCTCTAAATCGCAGGTAAAAGTTGAAATGTGAATTTCAGTACCACTCTGGTTAGCAAGATCTCGAATTGTCTGAGCTGCACCTTCTAGGCGCGCACCATCTTTTGCAATCAGCGCCAGGTCAAAACCGCGCAGCGCCAGCGCTTTTGCAGATTCAAATCCGAGGCCGCGGCTTCCACCTGTAATGATGGCAAGTGGACGAATGCTGGTCTGCATTGTGGAACTGTCTCAAGAAATGGCTCACTCGGCATCTTGAGAGTTCATCAGCGTTCATCAGCGTTCATCAGCGTTCATCAGAAAATGTGCCCAATCTCGCCATAGTGCAGCGCATTCACCATTTTTTCTGCGCCACACCAGCCGATAGTCTTAGCCCAGGCTCGCAATTGAGCGCAGGTTTCGGTGGGATCGCAAAGGAGCGTTCTGTGTCGCAAACAGGTCAGGACTTCGGAGCAAATGATTGGCTCGTCGAAGAAATGTTTGAGCGATATCAACAAGATCCAACTTCAGTTCCCAGTGAATGGGTCACCTACTTTCAGAACAATTCCCAAAACTCTAACTCGACAGCGCTC
>CALMJL010000057.1 GCA_937864425.1 uncultured Candidatus Planktophila sp. | reverse complement strand
GACTGTAAATCCCCCGGCTCTGCCTTCGAAGGTTCAAATCCTTCACCCGCCACCATAACTTTCAGACTGAGGTATCTCCAGCACGACGACGACGGAGGTTATCTCCATACACCGCAAGCAAGATAACTGCACCAACAACGACGTATTGCCATTCTTGTTGTAGCCCAAGGATGCGAAGACCGTTAATCAAGACTGACATGATCAGTGCACCGATGATGGTTCCACCAATTGTTCCCTTGCCTCCGAAGAGTGAAGTACCACCAATGATTACTGCAGCAATGGCTTCAAGTTCGTAGCCAAGTCCAAGATCTGGTTGCGCAGATCCAAGTCGAGAAGTCAGAACAACTGCAGCAAGGCCGACATACACACCACAGAGGGCATAGATTGCAACTAACCAGCGGTTAACTTTCACGCCAGATAGCTTGGTTGCTTCTGTATTAGAACCGATCGCAAAGTTGTAGCGTCCAAGCACTGTTTTATTGAGGATAATAGAACCGATAATCGCTGCAATAAAGAGGATGAGCACACCGTTGGGAAAGTTAGGAATGATATTTCCCTGTGCAATTTGATCCCAGCCTTTTACATCTGTTGCAAAGAGAATTGGCTTCAAATCAGAGATGATGAGCGCAAGTCCTTGAGCGCCTTTCATAGTTGCCAAAGTTGCGATAAATGGCGGTAGGCGAAGCACTGTAATTAAGAGCCCATTGATGGCACCGAGTACTCCACCAACAACCATTCCAAGAAGAATTCCTGTCCAGACATTGAGGTGATAAGCCATCACCATTTTTCCGGTGATGACTGCAACGAGCGCCATCGAAGTTCCTACAGAAAGATCGATACCACCAGTGATAATCACAAAGGTGACGCCAATCGCGAGCAAACCGATGACGGTGGTGGACATCAAAATTCCACCAGAAACATTTGCCCATGATGCAAAGACTGGGTTCATGATGGTGAAGAAGATAAAGATGACAACAAGCGAGGCTAGCGCAGCCACACGACCGATTTCGCGGCGAATGAAGGCAGATACTTTGGTGCCGCCTTCGGTGCGACCAGTTGTTAGATCTTCTGACATGTATCTCTCTTTTCTGCTTCTATCGGGCTGTTGATAGTTCTTCACTAAATTTGGTGGCGTATTCAATAATCTTTTCTTGGTCTGCTTCTTCATTTTTGAGAACGCCAGTGAGGCGACCGTTACACATGACTGCGATGCGGTCTGACATTCGGAGAATTTCAGGAAGCTCTGAGGAAATCATGATGATCGATTTTCCTTCTTCGGAGAGCTTGGTGAGCAGGCGATAAATTTCATCTTTAGCTCCCACATCGATACCGCGAGTTGGTTCGTCGAAAATCAGTACTTCGCAGTTACGGGTAAGCCACTTGCCAATAACTACCTTCTGCTGGTTTCCGCCGGAAAGGTTCTTTACAAATTGATTTTCAGAGGGAGTACGCACGCGCAATTGAGCAATCGAGTCGCGAGTAACGCCAGCAGCTGGGCGAATCTTGAGCCACCCAAATTTAGAAAAGCGTGGGATAGAAGAGAGAATCGTGTTGAAGGTGATGTTTTGAATTAACAGCAAGCCAAATCTTTTACGGTCTTCAGAGAGATATCCAATACCAGCTGCAACTGCATCAGATGGTTGCTTTATTTTTACTTCATTGCCGTGCAGATAAATCTTGCCGGCAGTCTTTGGATCTGCACCAATAATGGCGCGCGCGAGTTCGGTGCGCCCTGCTCCCATTAGCCCTGCAAAACCTAAAATTTCACCTTTACGGAGTTCAAAGGAGACATCGCGCAATAAGTGGCGATCAGAAATTCCTTCAACCTTGAGGACTACTTCATTGCTGACGTTGCGATTTGTTGGGCGCTGATCTTGTGCAACTGCGCGACCCACCATCAGTGAAATTACTTCTGGAATGGTTGTCTCTGTGGTTTTAAGGGTCTTTACATACTGTCCATCGCGTAAAACAGTAATGCGGTCTGTGATCTTGGCTAGCTCTTCAAGTCGATGTGAAATATAGACAACACCACGACCAGTTGATTTGAGGTTTCGAATAATCTTAAAGAGAGATTCAGTTTCAGCAGGGGTGAGTGAGGAAGTGGGCTCATCCATAATGATGACAGAGCCGCGGTAGGAAACAGCTTTTGCAATCTCCACCATCTGCTGTTTTGCAATCGTAAGTTCACCAACTATTGCTTTGGGGTCAAGATTAAGTTCTAGCTCTTCAAGGAGTTTTACTGCCTCTTCATTGAGTTTGGCGTTGTCCAAAAAGACTCCACCTGGCCGGGTAACTTCACGGCCAATAAAGATATTTTGTGCAACATTCAGATGCGGCATCAAATTCAATTCTTGATGGATGATGCTGATACCAAGGCGCTGGGCCTCATGAGGGCTAGGAATTTCGACAGACTGCCCTCTGTACTTAATGTCTCCAGTATCTTTCTTATAGATTCCAGAGAGAATCTTCATCAAAGTGGATTTACCTGCTCCATTTTCACCAACAATGGCATGGACTTCACCTTCATTCAGGTCAAAGTGCACATTATCTAGCGCCTTAACGCCTGGAAATGATTTGCTTACACCAGAGAGTGATAAGAGCTGTGTTCCACTCATCCATTCACCTTCAAACTGTTAGTTGGGCGCCTCACGCAGATTCGAATCATAAAGCATGATGGCCGAGATTACTCTCGGCCATCATGACTTCATTTCTTACAAATGAGCCGTAATTACGACTTACTCGTAAAGGTTTCCAGCAATTGTTGGATCGCTGATGTTCTTTGCATCGTAGTAGTAGAAACCTGTATCGATGAGTGATGCAGGTGCCTTCTTTGTGCGCACATAGTTAACAAGTGCTTCCACAGTCTTTGAACCGATACCCATTGGGCTCTGTGTGATTGCACCAGTCTGAAGACCAGACTTGATGTTTGCAATCTGCTGCTTTCCTGAGTCGAAACCGATCAACTTAACAGCACCATTCTTAAGCTTTGCAGCCTTGAATGCTTGTCCTGCACCAATTGATACACCTTCGTTGGTTCCGTAGATACCCTTGAGGTCCTTGTTAGCAACAAGTGCTGCGCTAACGATTTCCTGAGCCTTAAGTGCATCTCCACCTTCAGCGTACTGAGGTGTTAGAAGTGTGATGCCCTTGTACTTGGCTTTGATTTGATTGATAAAGCCGTTTGCACGATCAATACCAGTCTGGTTGGTCTGTGAGTGGCCTACGACGAGGACCTTACCCTTTCCACCAATGAGAGCTGCCATCTTGTCTGCTGCTAACTTTCCTGCAGCAACGCTGTTTGTGTAAGCAACGCCAAGTGCGCAATCTGACTTAACGCCAAGCTTTCCTGGGCAGCTTGCAGCTGTATCGAACATGTAAACAGGAATTCCTGCATCATGTGCAGCCTTGAGCTTTGGAACAGCTTGTGTTGTTCCGAGTGCTGCATAACCGATTGCATCTGGCTTAACTGCAATTGCTGCATCAAGCATTTCAAGTTGCTTATCGATCATGGTTTCTGCAGCTGGGCCTTGGAAGACGATTGTTGCGTTCATCTTCGCAGCCTGCTCTTCAGCACCCTTCTTTACTGCTTGCCAGAACTGGTGTGTTTCGCCCTTAGAGATGAGATAGATCTTGAGGGTCTTATCTGCTGCAGATACTGGAGCTGCAGCTGTTCCGGCGACTAGCGTCAGTGCTGCTACTGCAGCAACTGTCATTAGACCTTTTTTCATGTGTTTCCCTTCAAAAGCAGCGGAATTGCTGTGGCGTAATCGTATGGAGTGAGGTTGAACGATTCAAGAAATATAGGCCAATTTTCGGTATTTGAGGAAGATTGTTACAGGTTTGTTATTTTATAGATGCGGCGCGCGTTGGAGCACCAGAACGCATCTTTTTCAGCGTTACTCAATTGTGATGTTACCGACTCAGCCAAAGAAAATACTTCGGAATAGTTCTCGGCACCAAGAAGTGCCACCGGCCAATCGGATCCATACATCAAACGTTCTGGCGAGAAAGATTCGATGATGTGATCTGTATAGGGAGTGAAATCTGAAACTTTCCAACTCTTCCACTTGGCTTCTGTGACTAGTCCTGAAATTTTGCAGGCCACATTGGGGAACTGTGCAAGTTCTGCAATTAAAGATTTCCAAGGTTCAAATTCTTCTTTAGCAATGTATGGCTTAGAGATATGGTCAAGTACAAATTGCATATCTGGACAAGCGCGGACTAATTCAAGTGCTGCTTTGAGTTCGGGAGTCTTAGTAAGAATTTCATAGACCAATCCACGTTCGCCAACTGCTTGGACAGTTTTAATTGCTTGCGAAGTAGCCAAGTAATCTGGGTTGGGATTATCTTGGGCAATATCGCGAATTCCTTTGAGGTAATTGGCAGCGTTGTGTTGCAGATACTCATCGCATACAGAAATCGAATCTATAGATTGCACATCTAGCCAACCCACAACCGCAACAACCATCTCATCGGTAGCCGCCAGATCTAACATGTCATGTGTTTCTTGATGAGTGCCAGTTGCATGTACCAAGATTGTGTTGGTGATTCCAGTGTTTTGTATAGCTTCACGTAAGTCTGTCATGGTGAAATCTCGTTTAATTGGGGCCATGGCAGCGCCCTCAATCCAGTCATACGAATCTTTTGCGAAATCAAAGAGATGATGGTGTGCATCAATTTTCATCTTTAACCCTTTGCGACAATGTGGTTAAGCGGCTTTCCTTCAGAGATGAGTGCGAGCTGCGATTCAATCAGCGCTCGCCCGCGTGGTTCGAATGCTGCGGAGTTACCACCTACGTGAGGAACGATGATCACATTGGGCGCTTTCCAGAGGGGGTGTCCTTCAGGGAGTGGTTCGGGATCTGTCACATCTACAGCTGCGAATAAGCGCTTGCGCTCTAACTCTTTAACCAACGCATCAGTGTCGATAATTGGGCCTCGTGCCACATTAATAATGAGCGCGCCATCTTTCATCTTCGCTAAACGCTCTGCGCTAAACATATGGCGCGAGCTGTCGGAAAGCGGCAAAATCAATATGACAATATCGAGATTTGGTAAATGTTTATCGAGATCTGAAATAGCAACTGTGCCATCGCGCCCTGATTGAGTGAAGGCAGTGATAGCAACATCAAAGCCCGATAGTTTGCGCGCTACTTCTTTGCCAATAGACCCAAAGCCGATGATTCCCACTTTGCTATCTGAGAGCGCGGGAAAGCGACGGTGGTTCCATATTCCACGACGCTGATCATCTGAAAATTCAATAAATCCGCGCCGTGATGCAATCGCTAGACCCACTGCTAATTCAGCTGTTGATGCATCATGCACACCACGTGCATTGCAGAGCGTTATTCCGGGGCGCACATAGGCAAGCGCATCGTCGTAGCCGGCATTGAGCATCTGCAGAATGGAAAGGTTTGGCATCTGCGCCGCATAGGAGAGCGCCTTCGCCCCACCCATATAAGAAGGTACATACATATCTATCTGCGATAGATCGGAGGTATCGAGTGGAAAGTTTGCAGGGGATAGAAGCGTGATTCCATCGGGAACGCGTAAGTCACTCCATTGAGTCCACACTCTAAATGCCATGTATGTAGCTACCGTTCAGGGATCACTTCAACAGGATTAGAGATGGTGCCAACGCCTGCTACATTTATTTCGACAATATCGCCTGCGGCAAGTGACACATCCATCGGCGGAACAATTCCGGTACCGGTTGAAAGAATCACACCGTGTGGAAAATCTTGGCATCTAAATACATAAGAAACTAAATCTTCTAGCGTGCGATTTAATTTTCCGAGCGACGTTTC
>CALMJL010000056.1 GCA_937864425.1 uncultured Candidatus Planktophila sp. | reverse complement strand
ATTGGCTACCTTTAGCCAATGCTTGGAACGTTTGTCCCAACTCGAATCACCGAATACTTGATTGCGGCAATCATCATCATTATTGCGCCCGGTCCCAGCGTTCTCTTTGTTATTGCACGTGCGGTCTCGTGGGGTAGAAAAATCTCAGTGCTCACTGTGGCTGGAAATGTCACTGGATCATTTGTGCTCTCGACTCTCGTCGCGCTAGGACTCGGCCCAATATTGCAAAGATGGCATATCGCCTATGTTGCAGTTCAATGGGGTGGCGGTCTCTATCTCATCTATTTAGGCATTGAAGCGATAAGGCAACGTGCAGTGCACGCAGCGGATATGACTAACCAAGGACCAGTAGCGCCATCTATCAGAAAATCTATTCGCGATGGCTTTTGGGTAGGTGTACTAAATCCAAAGGCAATAGTTTTCTTTGCGGCAGTACTCCCCCAATTTGTTGATATCGATGGTGGTCATGTCACATCTCAATTGATTTTTATGGGTCTAGTTTTCTGTGTTCTTGCATTCATTTCAGATGGATCATGGGGATTGCTGGCAGGTACAGCACGAGCCTGGCTGGCGACAGACAATCGTAGGCTCGAACGGCTCCGTGGATTTGGCGGCACTATCATGATTATTCTCGGATTAGCAGTGTTATATAGCGCAGTTGTCAGCAGTTAAAGAGAGAATATCGCTATGCGCAAACCTGAAACTCCAGCTCGTGAAACTATTGCGCCGAGTGATTTAACTTTTGGTTTATCGACATGTAAACGTTGCCTGTGGTTGAAGTACTGGTTTAAATTCGAACTCAAAAAAGAGTTCCCTCTTGTAAAGCCACTCGCTGATGCGCAAGAAGAACATTTCAGGCGCGCACCTATGCAAGCACTCCATCCATCGCTGAAGCCCGGAGTTGTGAAGCAATGGGGTCAATGGGTAAAGAGCGCTCCTATCACGATTAATGGATTTGAAACTCGTTGGAAGATTCTCGGAATTTACGATCTCTTAGGTCATTACGAAGATGGCACTGTTGGGATTATTGATTGCAAAGTCTCAGATTCAGATCGCGATAACGGAGCCTTTTACGCTCCTCAACTCGAAGCATATGCATACTCTCTCGAACATCCAGATCGAGGCAAGCCATTTCCTGTCTCGTCCATGGGGTTACTCATCTGGAAACTAGCCGGAGTGACTGAAACTAGGCAGAGTGAATTAGCAAGCAATTCACATGGATTTGGCGTCAATCAAATTTATGTTCCAGTCGAGCGAGATACCGATCAATTTATGTCGCTACTCGAAGAACTCATAACAACAATTGAGGGCGGGATGCCTGAATCAGGGGCAGAATGCAATGTGTGTAACTACTTGATTGCTCGCGCCGAATTGGATATTGACTAGTAAATTTCAGTCGTTATCTTCATCGTCAGTGTTAGAGCCTGACTTCTTAGCTTTAACAGCGTAGGTATCCACATACTCTTGACCCGATAATTGCTGTATGCGCTTCATGATTTGATCGGTGACTTGGCGCAAATATTGCAAATCTGAAGAATCTCCTTCGAAATACATGGGCTCACCAAAGGTAATTCCAACACGCATAATCTTTGGTACCACTGTTCCTGAAGGTTGGATTTTGTCAGTGTTAAACATGGCAATCGGAATTACGGGAGCTCCAGATTCAATGGCAAGTCTTGCGATACCTGTGCGACCCTTATACAAACGTCCATCCGGTGAGCGAGTTCCTTCTGGATAAATTCCGAGCGAATTACCTTCGGCTAAAACTTGTAATCCCGTGATCAGGGCAGCTTCACTTCGTCGTCCACCAGAGCGATCAACTGGTACTTGACCAAGTGCAATAAAAGTTAGTTTTTTGATAAATCCTTTGGGGCCAGGAGATGTGAAGTATTCGCTTTTGGCAAGAAATGTCACTTTGCGAGGTACTACAAGAGGCATAAAAATTGAATCGCTAAAAGATAAATGGTTCGAGGCAAGGATTACTGGGCCTGTTGCTGGAACATGTCTTAACCCCTTTACCTTGGGGCGAAAGAGCAGCATCAAAAATGGAGTCAAGAACGCCCGAAGAGTGCCGTAAGGCAGGTTGTTCATAGCGCTAATTTAACCTGAATCCCCTTCTTGTGCGAATATGAACCATGAGCAAGACGCCTGATTCATTCGATGATGAGGAGCTCATTAAGGCTGAATTTGATGCGATGGTCGAGGGGCTTTCGCTCGATGAATCATCACCCTCGACATATTTAGATGAGTTAGAAAAGTTTGAGGATAACAATCGCTTTACTCCACCTGCTATCCCTAAGCGCTCACTCCGTGATCAGATGAAAGATGCAAAAAATACTTTTATACGATGGAAAAATAATCGCAATAATTTCAATCCAGATGATGGAGCTGCGCTGTAACTTAAACGCGAGCTAAATCAGCAACACCAACAAGTCCTGCTTCATTGCCAAGAGTTGCACCAACAATGTCAGGCATTGGCAGGATTTCAGAAAATGGCATATGACTCTTTGCTGCTGCGCGAATCGGCTTCAATAAAATTTCTCCTGCATCTATGACCCCGCCGCCAATGACAACTAATTCAGGATCAAGAATGACCGAGAGCGAGGCAACGCCTGCACCAATCCAGTAACCCAAAGTATTAAAGCCAGCTAGCGCGATTTCATCTCCTTCGCGAGCTGCTTCTGTAATCATTTTTCCAGAAAGTCCTGCAACTGTGCCATCTCCACGTGAGAGTAATGAACGTGCTGCATCAGGAGATTTCTCGGCGCCTTCACGAACGTAACGCATCAGTGCAGAGCCTGCTGCATACTGTTCAAGACATCCCCGCGCCTGACATCCACATAGCAGCCCATCAGGGACAACCCGCATATGTCCAACTTCGGCAGCGATGCCATATGCGCCGCGATGCAATTTTCCATCAATCACAATTCCGCCACCCACACCAGTACCGATAGTCAACAACAAAATATCTTTCTTACCCTTTGCTGCACCAAAGCGAAATTCTCCCCATGCCGCAGAGTTAGCATCATTTTCAATCGCTACAGGAAGACCAATCATGCTGGTTAATTCATAATCCAAATTAACGCCATTCCATCCAGAGATATTGGGCGTTGCAAGAATGGTTTTACGATCAGATGAAACCCACCCAGTCGCTGAAACACCAACTGAGTCAATGGGGTGCTTTGCTTTCAATTCATTAGCAACATCAGCGATTGCTGCAGTAAGTGCTGCGCCGCCAGCTTTGGGAGTATCACGTCGTGCAGTTTCGATAACTTTTCCAGATTCGTCGACTACTCCACCTAAAACCTTGGTGCCGCCTACATCTACCCCAATTGTGTAACCCATTAAGAAAGATGCTCGCCTAACTCTTTCAAGGCAGCTTCAATGGTTTGCTGCTGCGCCTTAGTAATCATCATGGCTGGTACCGGCATCGACACCGCAACTTCCAATTCATAAGTTACTTGAGTGGAATCTGCATCAATTGACTTGAGTGAATATGCGCCATCCATTTGGGTCAGTAAGTCTGCCTCGTCCATGGAAAAAGTTAAGGTAGCTGGTGCAGAACTCCAGTCATAATCCAAAACGACTCTATCCTTCATCATGCCGGCATCAATCGTGAGTTTTGCTTTGGTTACCCGATTATCTGAATCGCGTTCTATGACATCAACTTTTTTGATTGATGAAGACCAATCTGGATAATTTTCGATTGCAAATAGGGCAGCCTGTACATCTGCAAGTGGAGCATCGATAACGACGGTGGCAGTACTCTTTTGTGACATAGCGCAAGGCTACCAAGAAGGCGTGGGTGCGACTTCTTGAAAAATTCGACCATTCACTATCTTCATTTTTACCGACTCCCCCACTAGCGTTGGCACCATGACCGAATTCACGATTCCCGCCATCATTCCCGCAGCTACTGCAGGAAATCTCACCAATCTCGTTGCAGAGCGTGCCTGGTTTGAACCTGATCGCATCACGATGTCACGACCACTCGGTGATGGTTGGCAACCTCTTACGGCGCGACAAGTTGAAGAAGAAATTCGCGCAACCGCAAAAGGTTTAGTCGCAGCTGGAATACAAATTGGTGATCGTGTTGCGATTATGGCGCGTACTCGATACGAATGGACAATTTTAGATTTCGCAATTTGGTATGCAGGCGGATGTGTAGTACCTATTTATGAAACTTCATCAGCTGAGCAAGTCGATTGGATTCTTAACGATTCTGGTGCGGTGGGTTTGATTGTTGAAACTCCAGCACATCGTGAACTTGTTAACCCAGTGATTCCATCTCATACCAAACACATCTGGACTATGACCGAAGATGTCTTGGCAATATTGCGCAACACCGGTACACATGTATCCGACGAGGAGATTGAACGCCGCCGCAACGCACTTGTTCCTGCGAGTTTGGCGACTCTGATTTACACATCAGGAACTACAGGTCGACCAAAAGGAGTTCAACTTACTCACGCGAATTTCTTGTCAGAGTGCGGAAACGTTGTAGAAGCTGCGAGCGATTTATTCTTGAAACCCGGTGGTTCAACACTTCTCTTTTTGCCGGTCGCTCACGTCTTTGGCCGCATGGTGCAAATTGGCGCGATACACGCCGGACTCCATTTGGCGCATTGCAGTGATCCACTTGGAAGGCTTCCAATAGATTTAGCATCCTTCAAACCAACATTTGTGCTCGCTGTCCCTAGAATTTTTGAAAAGATTTTCAATGGCGCTGAAGCAAAAGCAGATGCTGCTGGCAAGGGAAAGATTTTCCGTAAAGCAGCTGACGTTGCTATCGCATATTCCGAATCAAAAGATAAACGTGGATTTAATCCACTACTCTCATTCCAGCACGCACTCTTTGACAAATTGGTGTATTCAAAAATCCGCGCAGGTATGGGTGGAAGAGTTGAGGCTGCCATCTCGGGCGGTGCTCCCCTTGGCACTCGTTTAGGACATTTTTATCGTGGAGCTGGCATCACCATTCTCGAAGGTTATGGACTCACTGAAACCACAGCTGGCGCAACTTTGAACCTTTCCAAGAATTCTCGTATCGGTTCTGTTGGACGTCCAATTCCAGGAACATCAATAAAAATTGCAGATGATGGTGAAGTCCTGATTAAAGGTCCAATCGTCATGCGTGGCTATTGGCAAAACGATGCGGCCAATCAAGAAGTTTTTGATGGTGAATGGTTTAAATCTGGTGACTTAGGCAGATTAGATGACGAAGGTTTCCTCTACATCACAGGTCGCAAGAAGGAACTTATTGTGACTGCAGGTGGAAAAAATGTGGCACCAGCAGTTCTGGAAGATCGCTTGCGGGCACACCCATTGGTAAGCCAGTGCATGGTGGTTGGAGATAACCAACCATTTATTGCCTCTCTCATCACAATCGATCAAGACATGCTCAAAGGATGGATTGCAGCTAACAATAAGACTGGTGCAACTATTCAAACGCTCGTCAACGATCCTGATTTGCACGCAGTTATTCAAACTGCCGTTGATGAGGCGAATAAAGCGGTATCTAAGGCAGAATCAATCCGTAAATTCACAATCCTGCCTACCGACTTTACGATTGCCGGAGGTGAGCTCACCGCCAAACTCTCGATGAAGCGTCAAATTATTTCTCAGAAGTATGCCGCAGAGATCGCTGCACTCTTTACGAAATAACGATTGCTCAAGAGAAGACGCTAGGAAGCCATGACAACTTCCGAGCGCTTACGCCTTGCTCGGGAATTACACGATGGAATCGCCCAAGATCTCGTCGGTCTCGCTTATTCATTAGATTTGCTACTAGCTCATGAATCACTTGATGCACTTTCGCGCGCATCGATTCGCACATCCCGTTTACATGTGGATGAATTAATGGCCAAAGTGCGTCGCGAAATCTTGGATTTGCGGTCTGCTACACAGCATTCCTTTGCAGCCAAACTCAAAGAATTTATCGAGCGAGAATATTCTGATTATGCACTTGATGTGGATATCTCTGAGGTTGACCTCAGCGAAGATAAGGGAAGAGAGCTATTTCGCGCAGTTGAAGAGATGTTACGCAATACTCGGGCTCACGCTAGGGCAACCCATATTGTGATCAAACTCTTCTCCCTCAACAATCGCTCCTATCTTGAAGTGAGCGATAACGGGATTGGAGGCGCTACATTGAAAGAAAATCATCATGGAATCTCTGGAATCACCGAACGTATTCAAGCGATTGGTGGCACGGTAGAAATCGAAAATATTGGCCATACATCCACTTCCGAGTCAGGAGTTCGCTTCACAATCATCGTGTGAAGAAATCTGTAGCCCTGGTCATAGATGACCACTCCGTTGTGCGAGGTGGAATCAAATCCGCTCTTGCTCAACACTTTGAATACGAAATTCACGAGGCGCAAACTAAGGCAGAAGCGATGGCACAGATTGCCCGCCTCAATCCAGCGCTGATTGTCGTCGATATCAATCTGCCTGATGGCACTGGGCTAGAAATTGTGGATTGGGTGCGCAAACTTTCTGAGACGGTAGCAATCGTGGTGCTCACCTTTAGCGATGATGATCTATTTCTCATGAGCGCACTGAAATCTGGAGCTAGCGCATTTATCAAGAAATCGGCTCCTGTTCACGAATTAATCGCGGCAATCAAAGTAGCAATAGCTGCTCCACTTTCCTTTAGCGCAGAAGGCGTTGCTCAAGCAATCTCGAGACGCCAAGAGAGTTTTCGACTTTCAAGTCGCGAGCTACAAATTCTCTCCCAATTAGCCACAGATTTATCACTGCGTGAGTTGGCGCAAAGTTTTTTCATCTCTGAATCAACGTTGAAAACTCATCTCACAAATCTCTATCGAAAACTGGGAGTAAAGAATCGTTTGCAAGCAATTAATGTGGCTAAGAAATCTGGTCTGCTGTAAGCAATCTGGCAAACTCGGTTACCCATCGATTCCATTGCCATTCCTCAGCAATCCATTGGCGACCTCGTGCGCCCATCGCCTGAGCTCGTTCTGGATCTTGAAGAAGAGCCACACATGCCTGAGCTACTTCTGAAACAGAAGTTCCATCCACAATGATTCCAGTTTCGTTATGAATGACGGCATCAGGTGCACCACCTGAATTGCCACCCACTACAGCTAATCCGCAAGCGCTGGCTTCCAGATAAACAATTCCGAGACCTTCGACTTCAAGTCCAGCTAATCGCGAACGTGCCGGCATTGCAAAAATATCTCCTGCGCAGATATACCGGGCAAGATCCTGATAGTGCACTCTACCGATGAAGGTAACTGACTCGTTTATGGAAAGCGCTGACACTCGTTTTCGTAAGTGCGCTTCACGCGGTCCGGTACCTACAAACAAGAGATGTGCATCAGGAATCTTTCTGAGAATTGTGGGCAGAGCTTCGACTAAAACATCTTGGCCTTTGCGATGAACCAATCTTCCAACACAGACAATAACTTTTTTGGACTGTATCCCGAGCTCTTCGCGCACTTCAGTGTGAGTGGGTGTGAAATGGTTGATATCAATACCCGGCGCTATTTTCACCATGGCGCTTTGAGCTCGTGGAGAGAGCGCCTTTGCAATATGCGAACGAGTAAATTCGCCGAGATACGTCAGATGATCTACTCCATCGCCAATGCGTCGGATCATCCAGGAAAACGGCCAAATCTTGGACCACCACACTTCATGGCCGTGAGTGAGTGCAACAATTCGGGTTACACCTGATTTACGCAACCCTTGAGATAAAAGTGCGAGGGGCGCTGCGGCGCCGAAGAAAACATGCTTAATATTTTGATCAGATGCAATCTTTCTGACTGCACGCCCAACTCGAAATGTGGGGAGCAATACAGACGATTGATCCCGAATAACTTCAACACCATATTCGCGGCGCCATTTTTCATCAAAGGGAGCCGAATCAGCTTGCCTTGAGGTGTACACAACGACTGAATTCTTGGGTAGACGTTCAATCAGCCCGATAACAAAAGTTTCTATTCCTCCGGCTCGAGGACCGAAATCATTGGTAATGCAGAGAACTCGTGGAAAATTCATTAGAACCGGCGTACGGCTACCAACTTTTTACGTCCCATGCCCAAATCTGCAACCTTTACTCGTGAACCAGAACGAGGTGCGTGCACCATCTTTCCGCCACCCAAGTAGATTCCAACATGCGAAACTGGACGTCCATAGAAAAGTAAATCTCCTGGCTTCTTCTGGTTGAACGGAATTGATTTACCCATGCGCGCTTGAGCTGCTGAAGAGTGTGGCAATGAAACTCCTGCTGCTTCATAAGCGCGCATTGTTAATCCCGAGCAATCCCAATATTTCAAGCCATCTGCGCCAAAAACATAACGATCACCAATTTGCTTAAGAGCATACTTAAGCGCGATACCAGCACGTCCAGATATGCCCGCTGCATTCTTCGCGTATTCCAAAGAAGCAGCTTGATCTGCATTCTCCTGATCTTCTGCCAGTTTGGCCAAACGCTCTCGATCCTCTTTTTTCAGACGTGCTAAGAGCGCCTCTGCCTGCGCTAATTTCCGTTGGGCTAGCGCACTTCGCTCAGCCAATTTCTTTTGTAGCGCCTTCACTTGAGCCAATCGATCTGCCACAGTTAAGGAGGTGGCATTTAATTGCTGCTCTGCAGATTGATACTTACGCAACTGCGTTGATTTACGTCGTGTGATTGCCTCTAAAGATGCAGCAGATGAGAGATAGAGAGTTGGGTCTGAAGAAAAGAGAAGTTCCAGACTTTGGCTCAGAGTTCCATCTTTATATTGGCTAACAGCAATTGCACCGAGCGTTTTAGAAATCGCATCGACTGTCTTTCCTTGCGCAGCCGCTTGAGCTTGAATTCCCGCCAAACTTCGTGTTAACGCTGCAAGTTTCACCTTCGCTTC
Organism: uncultured Candidatus Planktophila sp.; assembly: GCA_937864425.1. Taxonomy (GTDB): domain Bacteria; phylum Actinomycetota; class Actinomycetes; order Nanopelagicales; family Nanopelagicaceae; genus Planktophila. The sequence continues at coordinate 3,354 of CALMJL010000056.1, read as the reverse complement.
TTGCGCGCCTTCGGCAGCAGTCGTCGCCTCTTCTTCCAATCGATTTACCTGCGCTTGAACTTGAGCAAGCGTTGGCTCTGCATGGGCTACATCAGCTGGAATCAATGTAACGCCCAGAACAAATGCGCAGATTGAGCGAAAGAGCGCTGATCTCATGTTTTAAGGCTAACGCCCAGATCAGGCTGATTTCAATTCGTATGCAGGGATTTATCTCATAAAAGTATGAGAATAAGAATATTCTTACGCTCATGCCCGTCATTGTGACCCTTGTCGCTGGCGCGGATGGCTCTACTTCAAAAAATGGAAATTCTGCGGGCGTAACGACGGCAATAGATCGAACTGAATTTTTGGCGCGACGCAGAAGTGCTGATTGCATCATTATTGGTGGAAATACGGCACGAACTGAGCCTTATCAGCGCACTCCAGTACCTGTTGTTGTTCTTTCTCGTTCCCTCGTGAACCCACTTCCACATAATCGTTTGGCTCACTGCTGGAATCTTTCTCCTATTGAAGCGCTTACGAAAGCTATTAAAACTTTTGGGCCCACAGTGCATATAGAGGCCGGGGCGAGCATTATCGAAGAGCTCATGAAAGCGGGCAAGATTGATCAACTTGAACTCAGCATTACCTCGGTTACAGATGGAGATGACAAGATAAATATCGAAAAATTACTCTCGTATTTCACGGCGTTTGAAGAAGCAGAAAGAGAAGGAACTCGGTTTATCTCAGCAAGAAGGTAGCGCTCAAAAAGCAGAGATGAGGGCTACTCCTGTTACTGCGCAAAATATTCCAACATATTGCACTTTATGAAGTCTTTCATGTAGTAGTTGAAATGCAAGAAGTGCTGTTGCAATGGGATAAAGCGATCCGAGGACCATTGCCAGAGATAACAATCCCTTCGTTGTAGCAATTCCGAGCAATAAATTTGCCGCGAAATCTGCAACCCCAATGAAAATAAGAACTGGGAGTTCGTTACTTGAAAACTTTCGATAATTTCTAGCTTTCAAAAGTATATATACACCGATCAAAACTGTTGCAGAGCGCATGGTTGCCATGGTCATCAGTGCGCTGGACTTAGATCCAATTGACATAAAGATGAGCGCTGTACCGAAAGAGACAGCAGCACCAAGCGCAAGCAAAACTGGTTTGAGCGGGAGGCCTTGCGATACTTCAGGGCCACTTGCTAAGAAACCACCAAGAGTTGCGAGAACGACGCCGATAGAGACAATCAATGAAAGTTGATCGCCTTTATATATAAGTGCATACCCCAGTGGAATCACTGCAGAGAGAGAGCTGATTGGTGAGACAACTCCCATGCGACCAGTCGATAGACCAGCATAAAGACATACAAGCCCTGCATATCCTGCAAATCCCGCCAGAATTCCCGGGATTAAATAACCATCTTTGCCAAGTGCATGTGCATGCCAAGCACCAGTTGCAATCACCAGAATTGCTCCAGTAAGAAAGCCGAAAAATTGTTGGGCACCTAAGACAACAAAGGCAGAGTGCTTTTTACTCAACTTTCCACCGAAAAAATCTGCAGTTCCCCACAGCGCGCTTGATAAGAGTGCAAGAAGGGCTGCCATATCGCGGACTTTACCTTTAATCGCGCCCTGCCTCCCACTTGAAAGGCGCATCAAACTTTAGAATTAACCAGTGAAATCGCACTCCAACTCTTCCCATTCTCAATACTCATTTACTTTTCCGGAAATGATTGAGAAGTTACGTGCAATAACCCCACGCAGTGAAATTGTTTTGGAAGAAGTTCCTGCACCGCAAAAGTTAGCCACCTATTCATTTGCCTTCACCGCAGATATTCAATCTGAGAGCACTCACTCCGATCCTGGTGCAACTGAAGTAGCTTCTGGCCGTTTTGTTATTTTGCACGAGCCTGGCGGGCAGGACACTTGGGAAGGTGATTTTCGTTGTGTCACATTTATGCGAGCAGATGTTGATGTGCAAATGCAAGAAGATCCACTCTTGCCTGAAGTCGGATGGAATTGGTTACTTGATTCGCTCGGGGCAATGCAGGCCAACTACACAGCGCCCAGTGGAACGGTAACTCGTGTATCTAGTTCTTCCTTTGGAAAATTAGCACCGCGCAGCGAAGGTTCTGAGATGGAAATTCGTGCATCGTGGACGCCAGTCATTGCTTCTATCGATGACATTTCACTTCATGTACACGCTTGGTGCAATCTCATGAGCGAAGTTGCTGGACTTCCTCCAATACCAGATGGAGTGGCATCAATTAGCTCCGCCCGACGTCGTGGCTGAAGAAGAGGTTAACGAACCGACTCCCCTGTTAACTCCTGAGGGTGGTCTGCCAAAAGTAATTGATACAGAGAACGAATTTCGTGATGCATTAGAAAAACTCGCCGCAGGCACAGGTCCTTTTGCTTTGGATGCAGAGCGTGCATCTGGCTACCGATACAGCGCGCGTGCATATCTCATTCAAATAAAAAGAAATCATGGTGGATTGCATCTGATCGATCCAATTCCTTTTGGGCCGGGCCATCCACTTTTTCTTCAGTTAAATAAATTGCTGCAGGATGAAGAGGTGATTTTGCATGCAAGTACCCAGGATCTGCCCTGTTTACGCGAACTCGGTTTACACCCCAATCTGCTCTTTGATACCGAACTAGGTGCGCGTGTAGCGGGACTTCCCAGAGTTGGACTTGGTCCGCTGCTTGAATCACTCATGGGAGTTTCTTTAGCAAAAGAGCATTCAGCCGTTGATTGGTCGCAGCGTCCACTTCCAGAAGATTGGCTTAACTATGCAGCGCTGGATGTTGAGTTGTTGATTGAACTTCGCAATTCGATTTATCACATCTTGGAGAGCGCCGGAAAACTGACGTGGGCGCAGGAAGATTTTGCTGCAATTTTGGCGGCGCCTCCTCCACCACCGAGAGTTGATCCCTGGCGGCGAACTTCAGGAATGCATAAAGTAAAGAAGCGTCATCACATGGCAGTCGTGCGCGAACTTTGGAATACGCGAAATGCAATCGCGTCTGAATTAGATGTCGCTGCCGGAAGATTGCTCTCAGATGCAGCAGTATGTGAGTTGGCGGTGGCATCGGATAAAGCTCCGATTACAAATCGCAAACATTTAGAGAAAATTCTTAAACCGCTTGGCTTGCGAGCGCGCTGGCTTGAACATTCACCAGAATGGATTTCTGCCATCACACAAGCTGTAGCTCTCCCTGAATCAGAATGGCCAGAAGCGCGCACCAAGAGCGATTCGATGCCACCAGTAAAAATTTGGCGCGAGCGCTTTCCCGAAAGATATGCACCGCTTTCTCATGCACGTCATCATTTGCATCTTCGCGCAGAAGAACTTGCTATCCCCCTTGAAAA